>JBKHWB010000024.1:0-23761 GCA_046566745.1 Gammaproteobacteria bacterium | reverse complement strand
ACGAGGGCCTCAGCACGCATGTGGGCCAGCTTCCGGCCCACCCGGTCGACCCGGCCGCGCACATGGACGATGTCGCCCTCGTTAGCGGCCCGGAGCACACTGACCTGGATATCGGCCGTCACGCCGTGCAGGCCGTCCGGGATGACGGACAGCAACGCCATGAATGCCGCCACGTCGACCATCGCATAGAGAATGCCGCCATGCAGGGTGCCGATGACATTGGCGGTAAACCCGTTGACGGCAAAGGTGATCTCGCTGACGCCGCCATCAGAAGCCACGATGGCCAGCTCACTGGCCACATGCAGCGGATGCAACAGAATGCGCTCACGGGCGATGACGCGGCGATCCGGTAAAACAGCAGTCATGGGACACTCCGTGACGAATCGGTCACGCGGCACCCTAAACCAGTCGCCATCGTCAGTAAAGACACCCCCGCGCCAAGCCGGGAGCGCCAGGGGACAGCCGGGTTTGACAGCGGCCGCGAGAGCCGGACAATAGCGCGTTTTTCCCGCCGGACATCCGGGATCACACAAGCGAGAACCAACATGAGCGCACTGGTCGGCATCATCATGGGGTCCCAGTCGGACTGGGCCACGATGCAGCATGCGGCAGACACCCTGAAGGCCCTGGGCGTGCCCTTCGAGGCCGAAGTCGTCTCCGCGCACCGTACGCCGGACAAGCTGTTCAGCTACGCCGAGAATGCCCGCGCCCGTGGCATCGAGGTCATCATCGCCGGCGCCGGTGGTGCGGCGCACCTGCCCGGCATGTGCGCCGCCAAGACATCCCTGCCAGTGCTCGGTGTGCCGGTACAGTCGCAAGCGCTGAACGGCCTCGACTCCCTGCTGTCCATTGTGCAGATGCCCGGGGGCGTGCCGGTCGGCACCCTGGCCATCGGCAAGGCCGGCGCCATCAATGCCGCCCTGCTGGCCACCCAGATCCTCTGTGGCAAGCACCCGGAGCTCCTGCCGGTGATCGAACGGTTCCGCGACTCACAGACCGAGAAGGTGCTGGCCAACCCTGTGCCGGGGGTGACCGCGTGAATCGCCTGCGCATCGGCATCCTCGGCGGCGGCCAGTTAGGCCGCATGATGGCGCTGGCCGGCTATCCGCTCGATCTGGCCTTCTCGTTCTACGACAGCAATCCCGATTGCCCGTCGGCCGCACTCGGCCAACGTTTTGGTGATGCGGAAAACTCTTCGGCGAGCCTGGATGTCTTCATCGACAGCGCTGACGTCTTCACCTATGAATTTGAAAACATTCCGGTGGAATGGGTGGAGCGAATTGCAGCGAAGAAGCCTGTATTCCCCGGAGTCAAATCACTGTCCGTCTCCCAGAATCGCCTGAACGAAAAGAAACTGTTTGCCGGGCTCAAGATTCCATCTGCGCGCTTTGCGGAAATCCGCAGCGAAGCCGACTTGCAGAGCGCCGTGAAGGAACTTGGCTTGCCACTGGTCATCAAGACCGTGACGATGGGTTATGACGGCAAGGGCCAGTTCCTGCTCAAGACCGAGGAACAGATTGCGCAGGCCTGGGCCGAACTGGGTGCGCAGGCCCCCCTGATCGCGGAAGAGTTCATCCACTTCAAGCGAGAGCTGTCCATCATTGCCGTGCGCGGTCGTGACGGCAAAACCGTATCCTATCCACTGACGGAAAACGTCCACCATCGTGGCATCCTGTCACACTCGATCGCCCCGGCACCGTTTGTCGACAACGACACGCAACTCACCGCCGAACGCTACATCTCGGCCATCCTGCACGAACTCGATCATGTTGGTGCCGTCACGCTGGAAATGTTCGAAACCCGCCATGGCCTGTTTGCCAACGAAACCGCCCCCCGCGTGCACAACTCGGGGCACTGGACCATTGAAGGTGCGCGCTGCTCGCAGTTCGAGAACCATGTGCGCGCCGTTGCCGGCCTCCCCTTGGGCGACACCACCTGCGATCGCCCGACGGCCATGCTAAACATCATCGGCCAGCACCCCAAGACCGAAGAGATCCTGCAGATGAAGGATGCGCACCTGCATCTCTACGGCAAGACGGAGCGCGAAGGCCGCAAATTGGGTCACATCACGCTGACCGCCAACAACCATCACGAACTGGCCAACGGCATCACCCAGATTGCCGACCTGCTACCCAATCCGATGGCATTGTTTCCGGGCAAGTGAGTCCTGCCACTCCATGAAAAAGCCCGCGACCAACGCGGGCTTTTTCATGCATCTCAGGTTTCACCGGAGCCGCCAGCGACCGCGGATATCGTCGAGCACGGGCAGGATGGAAACAAGCAGCAGCAGGCCCGCCAGTGGCAGCGAGGCGATGAACCCCACATGCTTGTAACCCAGCGCACCCAGCACGCCCCCCCCAAAGAACAGCGCCACCAGCGACAGGTGCAGGCGCAGGCGGCGACGCACGGCTGACAGCTCCTCGTCCGGATGGGCTGCCGGCAACTGCCAGGCGTGCACCAACCGGCCAAAGCCGATGCCGATGTCCGTGACAAGGCCCGTGACATGCGTGGTCCGGATTTCCGCGCGTGAAATCTTGGTGATGATGGCGTTTTGCAACCCCATCATGAAACAGAGCAGCAGCACCGTTAACGGCACGGAAAAAGCGATGCGTGCGTCGATGCTGGCGCCCATCACCGCAAAGACGCTGAGCAACAAGGCCTCGACCAGCAAGGGCAATGCATACACGCCATGCAGACGTGCGGCCCGCGCCCAGTTCACCAGGTAGGCGCTCAGCGCGGCACCCAGCATGAATACGACAAGCGCGGTCAACCCCGCCAACGCCAGCAGGAAATGACCCAGTGCAATGTTGTCGGCCATCTCCGACACAATGCCGGTCATGTGCGACGTGTATTGCTGCACGGCCAGAAATCCGCCGGCATTGGCGGCACCGGCAATGAACGCAAGCAACCGCCCAAGGTGGCGATTGGCGCGCGGCGAGCGGTCTGCCGCCGTCAGCGCACGCAGGTACCACCCTAGTCGAACCACGGATGTTCCCTCACGCGCTCGGTGACAAAATCAAGGAATGCTCGCAGCACCGTCGGCATGTGCTCGCGACTGGGATACATGGCATACAGTCCGCCGTGGCAGACGACGTGATCCGGCAACACCGGCAGCAACTGACCGCCACTCACCGCCTCCGCACTCAGGAAGCCCGGCATCAGGGCAATGCCGATCCCGGCCACGGCAGCATCGCCAGCCATGCTCACGTTATTGACCGTCAGTCGGCCGCGCAGTGTCAGCTTGCTGGCAGGCGAGCGCGTGCCCGCCTTGCCCTGCCGGAAGAGCTGCACGGTGTTCTCCCGCGGCTGCATGAACAGGATGACGTCGTGCGCCGCCAGATCCTCAGGCTTGCGTGGCGTTCCAAAGCGCCCCAGATACGCAGGACTGGCATAGAAACGACCGGTGAGGTTGCCAAGCTTGCGAGCCACCAGGGAGGAATCCCGGAACTCGCCAATCCGGAAGGCCAGGTCAAAGCCTTCCTCGACCAGGTTGACCATGCGGCCGGACAGTTCGGTCTCGATGGTGACCTCGGGGTGACGCTGCATGAACTCCGCCACTATACGGCCCATGAAACGCATGCCGAACTCCACCGGCATGGTAATGCGCAGGTTGCCGCGGGGACTTTCCTGCAGCTGCGTCACCGCCAGCTCGGCCTCACGCAACTCGGCCAGCACGCGGCGGGCGCGGTCAAAGAACACCTGACCTGCTTCGGTAAGATGCAGCTTGCGCGTGGTGCGCTGTAATAGCCGCACCCCGAGGTCGCCTTCCAGCCGGGCCAGCGACCGGCTCACCGACGACTTGGGCTGGCCCAGCCGGGCGGCCGCTGCCGTCAAGCTGCCCTCAGTCACCACCCTCTCGAAAACGGCGACATCATTCAGATCCATACGCCCTCATTGTTCGCCAGACGGGAACAGTCATTCCTGTAACAACCGACTAATCACGCAGCAAGAACAATACTAATCTTTGCTCCATTAACAGGCCAGACCGACCCATCGGGAGATGCCGCCATGATCACCATACGCAAGCACGACGACCGGGGCCACGCCCGCCACAGCTGGCTGGATACCCGCTATTCGTTCTCCTTCGCCGACTACCACGATCCGCGGCACATGGGCATCTCGGCCCTGCGCGTCATCAACCAGGACTTCGTCGCCCCGCATACCGGCTTTCCGGCCCATGCCCATGACAACATGGAAATCCTCACCTACGTCCTGCGCGGCGCGGTCAGCCACCGAGACAGCATGGGCAACGAACAGCGGGTTGCGGCAGGCGAGTTCCAGCTGATGAGCGCCGGCACCGGCATTACGCACAGCGAGTACAACCGCGAGCACGAACCAATGGAAATGCTGCAGATATGGCTCTATCCCAACGTCCGCAATAGCGAACCGGGCTATCAGCAAAAACACTTTGCGGACGTCAACGGCCTGCAGCTGGTCGTGTCCCCCGACGGCAGGGACGGCTCGCTGCAAATCCGGCAGGACGCCAGCATCTGGCGCGGCCGCCTGCCGGCGGGCACCCCGGTCAGTCACTCGCTACAGGGCAGCAATGTCTGGCTGCAAGTCATCACCGGCCAGCTACACGCCGGCGGCGAACCGCTGCAGGCGGGGGATGGTGCCGCCAGCACAGAGCGCCACCTCGACCTGAAGGCATTGACGGACACCGAATTCCTGCTGTTTGACCTGCCCTGATCCGGCCACTGCAGATCAGCATCCACCACCTATCCACCCGACACCGATTGACAGGAGCACCCTATGAACACAGTCCTCTCCGACGCCACACTGCGTCAGCTCTTCCTTGATGCCCGCACCCACAACGGCTGGCTGGACAAAGCGGTCGACATCGAACAGCTGCGTCAGCTGTACGAGCTGACCGTCATGGGACCCACTGCCGCCAACGGGCAGCCAGCCCGCTTCGTGTTCGTGCAGAGCCGGGCCGCCAAGGAGCAACTCAAGCCATTCCTGGCGCCCGGCAATGTCGACAAGACCATGGCAGCACCGGTCACGGTCATCGTCGGAGCGGATCACGACTTCTACGAACAACTGCCCACCTTCTTTCCGCACGCCGATGCGCGTTCGTGGTACGCGGGCAACGACGACCTGATCAACACCACCGCCATGCGCAACAGCTCGCTGCAGGGTGCCTACCTGATCATGGCGGCCCGCGCCCTCGGCCTTGATACGGGAGCGATGTCCGGCTTTGACAACGCCGGCGTCGATGCCACGTTCTTTGCCGGCACCCGCATCAAGTCCAATTTCCTCGTCAACCTTGGCTATGGCGATGCCGGGAAGCTCTACCCTCGCAGCCCGCGCCCTGCCTTCGACGACTTCGCCCGCGTTCTCTGACTCCCCAACTTCTACGGAGGACCACCATGGAGTTCTTTCGCAACATCAACCGCAGCGTCGCCGACATCGTCGCCATCCCCGCCATCAACAGTGTGCTCATCCTGGCCGCACGCCTGCTGGCGGCATGGATATTCATCTCGGCCGGCCTGGGCAAAACCGGTGCCGCCTACGCCGGCACGGCAGGCTACATGGAATCCGTCGGCCTTTCTGGCGCCCTGCTGCCGCTGGTCATCCTGCT
Organism: Gammaproteobacteria bacterium; assembly: GCA_046566745.1. Classification (GTDB taxonomy): domain Bacteria; phylum Pseudomonadota; class Gammaproteobacteria; order Pseudomonadales; family Moraxellaceae; genus UBA2031. The sequence continues at coordinate 18,180 of JBKHWB010000024.1, read as the reverse complement.
TGAAGTGGGTGGCGGACTGGCCCTGATCGCAGGCTTCCAGACCCGGCTGGCAGCGCTGGCTCTGGCCATCTTCAGCATCGTGTCGGCCTTCATTTTCCACAGTGCTGCCGACCCCATGCAGCAAATCATGTTCATGAAGAACCTGGCCATGGCTGGCGGCCTGCTGGCCTTCACCGTGTTCGGGGCCGGCCGCCTGAGCCTGGACGCCGAAACCCGCTGAATAGTGACCTGCTCTCTCATTGCCCGGCACCTGCCGGGCTTTTTTTGCAGCCCGGCGGCGCCAGCCGGCCGCCGCTCCGCCGGGACTTGCCCGCCCCGCCCAACAGGCCGACACTTGGTGGCACCATCCAGCCTTCAGGACTGTCCCGAAGCGGCAGAGGCAACCATGTCCGACAACAACAAGAAGTTCGGCGCCACGACGCCGGGCAAGCGCTTCATGAAACTCGCCGGCATGTCCGCCAGCATTGCCGGCAACTTTGCCAAGAATCGCGTGAAAGGAATGATGGGAACGCTGACCGAGGAAGAACGGCAGCGCGAACGCGAACAGCTGTTTGCCCAGGTGGGCGAACAGATTGCCACCACCCTCGGCGAGATGAAGGGCGCGGTGATGAAGGTCGGGCAGATTGCCTCTCAGTTCAAGGATGTCTTCCCGAAGGAAATCGCCGACGCCCTCGTCAAGCTGCAGCAGGAATCGCCACCCATGCCCTTCGGTGTGATCGAGCAGCAGATCATCCGCGAGCTGGGCAAGGCGCCCTCGGAAATTTTCGCCGAGATCGACAGCAAGCCCTTTGCCGCCGCCTCCATCGGACAGGTGCACCGCGCCCGCACCCTTGATGGCCAGGATGTCGTCGTGAAAGTGCAGTACCCTGGTGTGGATACCTGCGTGGAATCCGACCTCAAGCACCTACGCATGGCCTTGCGCCTGGCCGGCGTACTGCGGGTCGACAAGGCGATGCTGGACGAGGTATTCGACGAAATCCGCCGCAGCCTCAACGACGAACTCGACTACCAGCGCGAAGCCGAAAATGTCCGTCTTTTCGCTGACTTCCACGCCGCCGACCCGAAGATCATCGTGCCGCGGGTATTCGAGCAATACACCAGCCAACGCGTCCTGACCCTCGCCTACGAACCGGGGGACCACATCAGCAAGGTACGACCACCGCGCTATTCGCAGGACATGATCAATGAACTGGGACATCGCCTGTTCAATGCCATCGGCGCGCAGATATTCGAACTCCACGCCGTGCACTGCGACCCGCACCCGGGCAATTTTGCTTTCCGGCCGGACGGCTCGCTCATCATGTATGACTATGGCTGCATCAAGCAGATCAAGCCGGAGATCGTAGAGTCTTTCCGCAAGACCACGCAGGCATCGCTGGCCGGCGACTACCATGCACTGGAACGCGCGCTCATCGGCATGGGCGTGCGCAATACCGAAAACGCTCCCCATATCGGCCCCGACTTCTACGAGCCGTGGACCACCATCATCATGAAGGCATTTTCGGACCAGCCCTATGATTTCGGCGACTCAAAGCTGCACGAAGAAGTAGTGGCACGAGCCCGCAAGTCGCTCAAGTACTGGGATGCATTCCAGCCCTCCGCAGACACCATGCTGGTCAACCGCGCCATCGGTGGCCACTACTGGACACTGAAGGAACTCGGCGTCATCACGGCCTTCCGCGATGCACTGATCCGCAACACACAGTCGGCCTCCTGAGCGCAACGCTTGCGACAAAAAAGGGGCCGATGGGGCCCCCTGCTTGCTCGCGGCCAGCTCAGAGCAGAACCAGTGCGACCCCCACCAACACCACCAGCACGACCAACCCCAGCAACACGACCGGACCAAGTCCGGCTCCCGCCCCCTGAGCCGACGATGCAGCTGACGATGCCGACGCGGGCGCCGCCGGCGACACCGGTGTCGCCGGCGTGACGGGCACGGCCTGCACTGGTGCAGGCCGGGGTGCCACGGGGGCCGGCACAGGTGCCGCTGGCGGCGGCGCAGAAGCAGGCGCGGGTTTCGGCGCCAGCACCGGGCGGAACTGCGTCATGTCAGCCTCGTCAATCGTGTCGACTGGCTGCGCCGGCCCCACCACCTTGAAGGTAACGGCATCAAACTTCACTTCATCACCATGGCGCAGCACCGATTCCTCGGTACGCTTGCCATTCAGGAAGGACCCGTTGGACGAGCCGAGATCCTTCATCCACAGCTGCCCGCTGCGAATAGAAATCTCGGCATGGCGGCGCGACACATGCGGACCGCTGATCACAATGTCGCATCCGGCATCACGCCCCAGCACGGTCGTACCATCAATCAGGTACATCTTGCCGGACGTCGCCCCGGTCATGGCCTTCAGCTGCCACTGGGGCAGCACAGGCTTCTCGATGTCACGTTTCACGGGCGCGGGTGGCGGCTGCACCACGCCCTTGGAGGGATCCGTGACCAACACTTCCACCAGGTGGAAACGCAGCACGTCACCCGCCTTGACCTCTGCCTTCTGCGCCACTTTTTCGCCATTGAGGAAGGTGCCGTTGACGCTGCCAGAGTCCCAGACAAACAGCTTGTCGTCTTCCTGGCGAAGCTCGGCATGAAACAGGCTGACGCCTTCGTCATCAATCACCAGACCATTGCCCTTGTCCCGGCCGAGGGTCAAGCGCTGATCCACCAGCCACAAGGCGGGCTGGCGGTTATCCACAAACTGCAGTTTGAACATGATGGCGACCTTCCGTATGTCAGTTCTGTGCAGGCGCCGAATCGGCCTGCGCGGCCTCTGTCTGGCGCGGCTTGTACCCCTGGTAGACCGCCTCGATGTTCTCCGGCAGGCGGGTCACCTTGCCGCTCTTGCTCACGCTGAGCTGCAGGGTACGGATGTTGTCGTAATGGCGCTGGCTCAGCTCGGCCGTACTGGCCGAATCCTTCAGCAGGGTCGGACGCAGGAACACCAGCAGGTTGCGCTTGGTCTTGCTGTTGCTGGTCGCCCGGAACAGATGCCCCAGCAGCGGGATGTCGCCCAGCAGGGGCACCTTGCTCACGGTCCGCTTCACATCGTCCTGGATGAGACCGCCGAGCACGATGGTCTGGGCATCGTCGGCCAGGATGGTGGTCTTGATCGAGCGCTTGTTGGTGATGAGGTCAGCCGACTGTATGCCTTCGGCACTCGGCACCACGGCCGAGACCTCCTGCTCCACTTCGAGGCGCACGGTGCCGCCCTCGCCGATGTGCGGTATCACCTTGAGCGTGATACCCACATCCTGGCGCTCGATGGTGGTGAAGGGATTGCTGGTACCGGCCCCCGTGTTGGTGCTGGATCCCGTAATGAAGGGGACGTTCTGGCCGACCACAATCTTTGCCTCCTGGTTGTCCAGCGTCATGATGCTGGGCGTGGACAGCAGGTTGGCATTGCTGACCGTGGACAACGCCTGGATCAAGGCACCATAAAACGTCCGGTCGCCGTTCGAGTTGGTCTCCTGCTTGCCGATACCGATGGTCGCCCCGTTGCTGATGTTCGCCAGCGTCGGGTCATCGGCAGCAGCGGCGATCGCCAGGTTGGCAAGACTGGAGCCGGCATTGGAAAAGTTGATCAGGCCCACGCCCTTGGTCGGGTCGCCACCTGCCCACTGCACGCCAAGCTGGGCTGCATCGTCGCCGGACACTTCCACGATCGCCGCCTGGATCAGCACCTGGGAACGGCGCTGGTCCAACTGCCCGATCACGCTGGCCACTTCCTTCATCATGGCTGGATCAGCCTTGACAACCAGGGCATTCATGGACTCATCCGCGATCAGGCTCACGCCACCCGCCGACACCGCCGCCGGCGCCGCCTTGCCGTCACCAACCGACGCCGCACGCCCGCCATCCGCCGACATGAGTCCCTTCAGTACCTCAGCGACCTGCTTGGCCACGGCATGCTTGAGGCGGAACACCTGCACGCCGCCGAGCCGCTCGGTACCGGCGGTATCCAGCGTCGCCACCAACTCGCGGATGCGCTTGCGCGATGCTGCGTCGCCCTTCAGCAGCAGACGGTTGCCACGGGCATCAGCCACGATGCGGACGCGACTGATCTGTCGGGTATCCTTTCCAGCGGCCGCGCCACCAACACTGGTCAGGTTCTCCAGCAGGGACAGCACATCGTCAACACGCGTCTCCTTGAGGGCGATAATCTCCACTTCATCGCCATCCGACGCGTCCAGCTGCCGGATGATAGACGTGAGCACATCGATGTTGTTGGCGCGATCGGAAATGACCAGGGCATTCGCCCCCTGTACTGCCGCCAGGTGCGCAAACTGCGGCATCATCGGACGCAATACCGGCACCAGCTCGACCGCGTTGCTGTTGTCCAGGGTCACCACGCGGGTCACCAGTTCTTCCCCACGAGCAGAATGCTTTTCGTCCATTCGCACCGCAAACTGCTTGGCATTGACGTCGGGCACGAGCTTCACCGTATTGCCATTCTGCACGGCAGCAAACCCGTTGACACCCAACACGCCCAGGAACAGTTCGTATACTTCGGGGGCCGTCAACGCCTTGCTGGAAATGACCGTGATCGTCCCCTTCACCCGCGGATCAACCACAAAATTCTTGCCGGTGATCTCGGCGACCTCGGCGACCAGCGCCGAAATGTCGGCGTCCTTGAGATTGACCTTCCAGGTCTTGGCGGCATGGGCCGGCAGGGCGAGCACCAGCATCAGACTGGCGGCGGCAAGCGGTTTCAGAACAGCACGCATCATGTTGTCATCTTCTTCAGAACTTTCGTTCGACGGTTACGATCTGGCCACCGCGCTGGACTTCCACGCGCGCTGTTCCCCCGTTCTTCAATACTTCCAGAATCTTCCGGTCCTCGCGCGGATTCCCCAGCGATTGCCCGTTGACCGACATCAGCTTGTCGCCAGGCTCCAGCCCTACCGCACGGCGTATCTCTTCCGGCATGTCGCTGCCCACTTCATAGCCACGATCACTGACGCTGAGACCCATCTCCCGCAGGAAACGGCCGGGCGAGCGCGTCATGGCATCGGCCGCGTCACTCAGCAACCCGCGGACACCCGGCCCCGGGGAGGACAGCGCCACGGCCGGTGCCGACAGGCGCGGGGACAGCCCCGCGGAAGGTTCGCCGCCCAGCAACCCGGTTTTCTCGAAGCGCAATACCTCGGGGTTGCCGGCGCCACGACGGATAAGAATGCGGTCCTCGTACACGGACTCCAGCGTTGCTCCGCTGGGCAGGCTTTCATTCACGCGATACAGCTTGCCTGCCGGTGCATTCTGCTCGGCAACAATCGCACTGGAACGTTTGGGATCGGCACTGACGAATACGCCGGTCAGGCGCAACTGAAGACTGGTATCAGGAGCATCAGCCACAGCGCCACCGGAGGACGCCACCATCCCTTGGCCGAACAGCCCCAAGGCCGGCAGGCGGGACGAATCCACGGCTGGTAACGCAGGCTCCACCGACGTCGTCGTATCGCTGCGTGCCGTCAACGGCGCGCCGTCGTGGCCACCGACCAGCCACGCGATACCGGCCAGGACCCACGCCATCCAGGCAACCGCCAGTACGCAGATCGCTTTGCCCGCAAGCCCCAGCAGTCGCTCGTTAGCCGCACCGCCCCCCAGAAAACTCACCACTTGTCCGTCACCCGTGAACGCTCAAGCGCTCTTTCTCGTCTCTGGCAGCCTTCCTGCCACCGGTTTCATGCCCGCAATAATGCCACAGCCTGATGCCCTGCTGATGACATTTGCTGTTTCCGTCTGTCCTGCCTACCCCGCCTCCCGGGTAGTCACCACGATGGCATCAGGATCCGACCCGCTGCTGCGATAGGCCGGGTTGTAACGCAGCAGGCGCTCGCGCAACTCGGTCCGCACACGGCCATCAGCCCCCAGCACCAGCCGCGCCAGCCCGAGACCGCTGACAGACTCAGCCAGCACCAGCACCAGTGCCTCCCCCTCCACACCGGGCACCAGCCGCACGCCCGGCAAGGTCATCTGCTGCAACTGCCCGTTCAGCAGCAACTGAACCGGACCGCCGCCCCAGACCAGCGCCCCGGAGGCCCCGGTCCAAGCCCCCTGCCGCAACCCGGCACGCACCACCCCAAGCCCCTCGGCCCTCACCTCGCCCGGCAACTGCCACCCGGCAGGCAGCAGTGAGCGAAGCAGTGCGGCAGGCAATGCGCCCTGCACCTCCCGCAGTTCCGCTTGACCGGGCGCCAGGATCAGTCGTCCTTGCAACGGACTTATGCCATCTGCACGAACATCGGCTACCACACGCGCCATCAGCAACTGCAGGGCCGCCACATCCCAGCGCAGCAGACCGTGGGCACCGGCCCCCTGCCACACCGCCTGACCGTGCCAGATCGTGCCGCCCCACGCGGTCACCTGGACTCCGGCATGGGCGGGCACTGCCTTCTGCAGCAGACTGGCCGGCGCGCGGACCAGCAACGCCACCACCAACAGCAGCAAGCCCAGCAGCAGCCAACGGGTCAGGAAAAAGGGAGCGGGGGTCGCGCGCGCAAAATCAGTCATCAACAACAGGGCTCCAAGGCACGCAGGATCGGCAGGACAATCACCACAAATGCGGCCATCGTTACGCAATTGCACCGCTTTCCTGCAAGGGCTTCTTTATAATGCGCCCGATTCCAAAAGGCGAGCCTGCTCGCCCCAACATTCCGGGAGACCCCATGACAGCCTCGATCCGACCCTTAGCCCTGGCCATTACCCTGGCCCTGCCCGCCGCTGCCAGCGCCTTCGAAGGCATCGAGAACGACCAGATCAGTACACCTGCCGCCGGCGCCAGCGGTGGCATCAGTGCGTCCATTGATGGTCGCGCTGGCAACACCGACCGCGAAAACCACACCGTGGGCGGCAGGCTGCACTACCAGGCACGGGACACCGGCATGTTCCTGGTCACGGAACACAGCCGCGGCAAGGCTTTCGACCGGGAAGTCGAAGACAACACCTGGGTACACGCACGCTACCGTGATGAGTTCCAGCACGGCCTGGCCGCAGAAGCGTTTGTCGATCACCTCGTCGATGACTTCCGCCTGCTGGACAGCCGTACCCAGCTTGGCGCCGGCGTGCGCTTCACCCTCGACTACCAGGAGAACGAGCGTGCGGTTCATGCCGGCCTCGGCGTCCTGCACGAATGGGAAGACCAGGCCCTGCGTGACGATAACTACTGGCGCCTCAACAGCTATATCAGCTACAAGCGCCAGCTGAATGCCCAGACACGCGTGCTCTTCACTCTGCTGTACCAGCCCAGTCTGGACGACAGCTCCGATCACCTGATAGCAGCAGAGCCCGCCGTGGTCGTGGGACTGGCGCAGCATCTCGACCTCAAGTTGGGCGTGAAGTTCCAGCATGACACCGAGGCGCCAAACGGCATCGACGAAGACGACACGCGCTACATCACCGCCCTCACCTACCGATTCTGATCTCCACAAAAAAGCCGCGAAATTCGCGGCTTTTTAATTGTGTCGTCGGCACGATCACTTCACCAGGAAGTTCTCCAGCTTACCGCCCTGGCTCAGCATCTCCTGCAGCCAGCGCGGACTCTTGCCACGCCCCGACCAGGTCTGGGTGTGATCCTTGGGATTGCGGTACTTCACCGCCACCGGCTTTTTTTCCCTGGGCGCTTTCCTGGCGGCTTTGCCAGCCTGCAAGCCCAGCAACTCCTCGACGCTCATGCCAACGTCGGCGGCAATCCTTTCGATTTCCGCACGGGCCGAGGTAACCGCATCCTTCTGCTTGCGGTCAATCAGGTCATGAGCCTGCTCGATAAGAGCTTCCAGCTCGGGAATGGTGAGGGCTTCAAGATCAATCTTCATAGGGGCGTCCCATAGTCATGTCGACAGCAGGCCACCGCCTGCCAGTTCAAGGAGCCGCACTCTACGGCACGACTGCGTACCGGGCAATCCGCAAAAAGCTTCATTTCAAACAGGGAGACGGGCAAAGTAGCTCCCATGCCACACTCCCGCTACCGTCCGCCGGACGACTTGCTCATTGATGCCGAACCGCAGGAGCCGCCCACACCGGGCCGGGGCCGCGAAGCCCTTTGGTTGCTGCTCGCCCTTGTCCTCGTCGCCATCAACCTGCGCCCGGCCCTGTCCAGCCTGGCCCCTGTCCTGCGCCAGGCCCAGCAGGACACCGGCATGGGCAACACCAGCGCCGGACTGCTGACCACATTACCCGTGCTCTGCCTCGGGCTGTTTGCGCCGCTCGCGCCAAGGCTGGCCGCCCGGTTCGGCACCGAGCGTGTCGTTTTCTGGGTAGTGCTCCTGCTTGCTGCCGGCATTCTGGCCCGGGGGCTGGCCGGCACCGCCGGACTCTTTGCCGGCAGCCTTGTCGGTGGCGCCAGCATCGGCATCATTGGCGTGCTGCTGCCAGGCATCGTCAAGCGTGAGTTCCCCGGGCAGGCCGACATCATGACGGGCGTGTACACCATGGCACTCTGCTTTGGTGCGGCACTGGCCGCCGGCGCCACCGTACCACTCGCCGGCACCCTGGGGGGCTGGGCACCTGCGCTGTCCTTCTGGGCCCTGCCCGCGCTGGTCGCGGCGGCCGCCTGGCGTCCGCAACTGCGCCGCGCCCATGCCCACCCCCCGCCAGCCCGCGACGCGCGCTCCCTCCTGGCCGACCGACTGGCCTGGCAGGTCACCCTGTACATGGGGCTGCAGTCCTCGCTGGCGTATTGCGTGTTCGGTTGGCTGGCCGTCATCCTGCAGGACCGGGGTACATCCGCCGTCCAGTCCGGACTGCTGGTGTCAGTCTCGGTCATGGTCCAGCTGCTTTCTGCCCTCGGCGCCCCCTGGCTCGCACGGCAGCAGCAGGACCAGCGCACCATGATCGTCATCGTACTGATGCTCACGCTGGCCGGCCTGATGGGGTGCCTGTACGCACCCACCGAGCAACTCCTGCCCTGGGCAATCCTGCTGGGGCTGGGCCAGGGCGGCACCTTCAGCATGGCCCTCAGCCTGATCGTGCTGCGCGCGCCGGACGCCGCCACCGCCGCCCGCCTGTCCGGGATGGCGCAGGGTGTTGGCTATGCACTGGCATCGCTAGGGCCATTGCTGCTCGGACTGGTCCATGACCTGACGCACGACTGGCGCGACGCCGGCTGGCTGTTTGGCGGCATCATCCTGGCGGCCCTGCTGGCGGGACTGGGGGCAGGTCGCCAGGGCCATGTGCTGGCCTCACAACAAGACCACTGACACCCCGTCACACCATGTCACCGGGCCTCACCCACGCCTCGAACTCCTCGGCGGTCACATGCCCCAGCGCCAGCGCCGCATCCTTGAGGCTGATGCCCTCCTGGTGGGCCTTGCGCGCTATGGCGGCCGCCTTTTCATAGCCGATGCGGGGATTCAGTGCCGTCACCAGCATAAGCGTCGCATCGAGATGCGCCTGGATCCGCGCCGGCTCGGGCTCGATGCCGCGGGCACAGTGCTCGTCAAAGGCTCGGCAGGCATCGCTCAACAACCGGATCGACTCCAGCACATTGTGCAGCATGACCGGCTTGAATACATTTAGCTGGAAGTTGCCTTGCGAACCCGCAAACGCCACCGCGTGATCGTTGCCAAACACCTGCACCGCCACCATGGTCAGCGCCTCGCACTGCGTCGGATTGATCTTGCCCGGCATGATGGAGGAGCCCGGCTCGTTTTCCGGGATCGTGATTTCGCCAATGCCCGCGCGGGGACCACTGGCATACCAGCGCACATCGTTCGCAATTTTCATGAGCGCACCAGCCAGCGTCCGCAAGGCGGCACTCACGTTCACCATGCCGTCGTGCGCCGACAACGCCGCAAACTTGTTGGGGGCGGACACGAACATGTGGCCCGTACAATGCGACACCTGCTCCGCCACCTTGTCGCCGAACTGCGGATGGGAATTCAGCCCCGTCCCCACCGCCGTGCCCCCGGTCGCCAACTCGCACACGTCCGGCAAAACGCGGTGCACGGTGGCCAGGCAGAGATCCAGCTGTGCCACCCAGCCGGACATCACCTGCCCCAGCGTCACCGGCGTCGCATCCTGCAGATGCGTTCGCCCCACCATCACCACGCCGGCGTATTCACGCGCTTTTTTCGCCAACGTTTCGCGCAGGCCGCGCACCGCCGGCAGCAGGGCATCCGTCATCATGGAAGCAGTGGCAATGTGCATGACTGCCGGGAACACGTCATTCGACGACTGCCCGCAATTGACGTCGTCATTGGGATGCACCGGCGTTTTCGACCCTGGCTCACCCCCTGCCAACTGGATGGCCCGGTTGGCGATCACCTCGTTGGCATTCATGTTGCTCTGGGTGCCGGAGCCTGTCTGGAACACCACCAGGGGAAACTCGTCATCCCATCGGCCGTCAATGACCTCCTGGGCGGCCGCCACGATCAGCGAGACCTTGTCCGTCGGCAATTCGCCAAGCTCGCCATTCGCCAGCGCGGCACACTTTTTCAGGATGCCGAAGGCGCGAATGACCGGCCGCTCCCAGCGGAAGCGCGTCACGCCGATCGGGAAATAGTGCAGTGAACGCTGCGTCTGCGCCCCCCACAACCGGTCTGCCGGCACCTCGACACCACCAAGGGCATCCCGCTCGAGACGAACCGGGCCTGATTTGATCATGATGACCGCTCCTCTTTCCTGTAGCCTATCTGAGCTTGGCTCATCGCGGCGCATTTGCCATCCGCCACCACGCCATAAGCCCCCATCGTGATCAGCCCGTCCGACAGGAGCTCGCATGACCTCGCCCCGCCACATGCCCGGCTGGCTCGTCCTGATGGGCGCGCTCACCGCCGTCGGTCCCCTGTCCATCGACATGTACCTGCCGGCCTTCCCGACCATCAGCCGCGAGTTCGACGCCCCCGGACAGGTCGAGTTGTCGCTCGCCAGCTTCTTCGTCGGACTGGCCATCGGCCAGCTGTTTTACGGCCCCATCAGTGACCGCATCGGCCGCAAGCCCCCGCTGTACGCCGGACTGACGTTTTTTCTGCTCGCGTCCGTCGCCGCCGCCTCCAGCACCAGCATGGCGGAACTGATTCTGTGGCGCTTTGTCCAGGGGCTTGGCGGCTGTGCCGGCATGGTGATTGCCCGCGCCGTGGTGCGCGACCGCTGCTCGCCACAGGAAGCGGCGCGCGCCTTCTCCCTGCTCATGCTGGTGATGGGGCTGGCCCCCATTCTGGCGCCCCTGCTCGGCGGACTGGTGGTATCGCTCGCCGGATGGAGACCCATCTTCATTCTGCTAGCCGCCTATGCCGCCCTCTGCCTGGCCTGCATCTGGAAGCTGTTGCCGGAAAGCCACCGCATGCCCGGGAGCGAGGCTCTGCAACTGAAAAAAGTGATGGCGGATTACGCTCGCATCCTGCGTCACCGGGAGTTCATGCATTACACCCTTTGCAGCAGTCTTGCCTTCACAGGCATGTTTGCCTATATCGCCGGCTCACCCCATGCGCTGATGCAGGTGCATGGCATCGCCCCCCAGCACTACGGCTGGATATTCGGCTTCAACGCCTTCGGACTGATTGCCGCTTCGCAACTCAATGCACGCCTGCTGCGGCACCGCGATATGCACTGGCTGCTCCGCCGCGGCGTGCTGAGCGTCGCACTGACCGGCATGGCGCTCGCGGTTCTCGCCAGCCTCGGCTGGCTGCCACTCCCTGCGCTGCTGGCAGGCCTGTTCCTGTTTATCAGCAGCCTGGGATTCATTTCCCCCAACGCCAGCGCCGCCGCACTCGCGCAGCAGGGCCGGCACGCCGGCACGGCCTCCGCCCTCATGGGCGCCCTGCAGTTCCTCCTGGCCACCGTGGCCGGCGCTGCCATGAGCCTTTGGCACGCCCCCTCGGCGCTGCCGTTGGCGATGGTAATGGCACTGTGCGGCATCGGCGCATGGCTCTTCCTGCCCACATCACCGGCCCCGCCCCCCTGACAAACCCCGTAAAACAAAAAGCCCGGCAATGCCGGGCTTTCGTGATATCCGCCTGATCAGAAGGGGATGTCGTCATCAAAATCGTCACTGCCACGGGCTGGCGCAGTCTGCGGTGCCGACTGGGGACGCTGCTGCTGCGGCGCACGCGACGGGGCCGGTGCGGCGCCCTGGTCAAAGTCTTCATAGGACGGGAAGCTGCCGCCCCCGGCAAAGTCGTTACCGCCCTCAAACCCGCCACCCTGGCCACCAAAGCCGCCGCCCTGCTGACCGCCACCCTGACGGCTGTCCAGCATCTGCATCGTATTGGCCTTGATCTCGGTCGAATACTTGTCTTGGCCGGTCTGCTTGTCCTGCCACTTGCGGGTATGCAACGAACCTTCCACATACACCTTGGAGCCCTTCTTCAGGTACTCGCCAGCAATCTCGGCCAGCTTGCCGTAGAACACCACGCGGTGCCACTCGGTCTGCTCCTGCATCTGCCCGGTATTCTTGTCACGCCAGGCCTCACTCGTCGCAATGGTCACGTTTGCCACTGCACCACCGGACGGCAAGTAACGCACTTCCGGATCACGACCCAGATTCCCCACCAGGATGACCTTGTTCACTCCACGCATGATGTTCTCAACCTCTCGTTACGTATGTTGTTTCCACCACCCCAGCGGTGATGGTCCATAGGAGCGCAAAACTCTACCCGATGCCGGCGACGACCGCCACAGGGCCGCGCGCTCCTTTTGCTGTGCGACATTGCCGACAATCAATGGACTACCACCACCGGAAGACTGGCCAGACTGTCCGGCAGGAATACCTCGGGATCCACCCTCAGGTAGGCCACTGTATCGGCCGGCAACACCACTACTTCCTTTACGCCTGCCACTGCCTTCAGGTCGGCAGCCAGCCCGGCCAACACTGGCGCCGGCATCGTCTCCAGTCGCAGCACCACACTCGCCAGGAATGGAGGATCGGGCATCCGCACTGCCAAGGCCCACCACACCACCACCATCGCCGCCAGCACGACAAACAGGACGGCAACACCGTAATAGGCCTGCAGGAAGCCCCCCAGCACACCCCCGACAAAGGCCCCGAAGAACTGGCTGCTGGAGTAGATGCCCATGGCCGTCCCCTTGCCACCTGGCGGACACAGCTTGCTCACCAGCGAGGGCAACAAAGCCTCCAGCAGGTTAAAGCCGACAAAGAACACCAGCATCCCCCCCACTAGTGCCCACAGGCTGCCATGGAAACCGGCCAGCAGGCTGAGTCCCGCCGCCAGAATGGCGATGGCCAGCAAAAAGACGGAGCGCATACGGCGCCTGCGCTCCGCCATGATGATGGCCGGGACAATCGCGAAAAAGGAACCGAACAACACCGGAAGATAAACCCAGCCATGACGGGAAGCCTCCAGCCCACCGTTCTGCAGCAGCAACAGAGGCAACGTGGTAAAGCACGCCGTCATGACCGCGTGCAGCGTGAAAATGCCGGCATTCAGCCTCAGCAGCTCCACGTCACGCAAGGACTCGCGCAACTGCTGGCCGTAGCTTGCGGGCGTATGGGCCACATGATGCAGGGGACGCGGCACCAGCCACTGGCAAACCGCCATACCGAACAGTCCCAGCAGCGCGGTCGACCAGAACAGCCCATGCAGCCCGAACATCCCGGCAAGCCACGGTCCCAGCACGAATGCAAGACCGAACGACAACCCGATACTGGCGCCAATCGAGGCCATGGCCTTGGTACGCTGCTCCTCGCGGGTCAGGTCGGCCAGCAACGCCATGACCACCCCGGAAATGGCCCCGGCGCCCTGGATGGCCCGCCCCACAATCACGCCAACGATGTGGTCCGACAGCGCTGCCACCGCCCCGCCGGCCACAAACATCAACAACCCCGCCAGGATCAGCTTCTTGCGATCCATCCGGTCTGCCAGAAGACCCAGCGGAATCTGCAACAGGGCCTGCGCCAGGCCATAGACACCAATCGCCAGGCCAATCAGCACCGGCGTCGCCCCGGCCAGCTCGCGCCCATACAAGGCAAACACCGGCATGATCATGAACAGGCCGATCATGCGCAGGGAAAAAAGGCTGGCCAGGGTCACCACGGCACGGCGTTCGCCGGCGGTCATGCTGCTCATCGGGAGTCCGTAATCAGGCGGCAAACGCCGCATCAGGAAGGGCGCGATTGTAGCAGCCTCCGACCCACCGCGGGATGGCCCCCTCGAGCATTCCCCCTGCTTGTCTCAAGGATGTCCCCCTCCATTTCCCGTATAATCCTCTGTTCGATTTCTCCTGCCGGTCACATCCCCATGGACAAGATCCAGATCCGCGGCGCACGCACGCACAACCTGAAGAACGTTGACCTCGACCTGCCCCGTGACAAGTTTGTCGTGATCACCGGCCTGTCCGGCTCCGGCAAGTCATCGCTCGCCTTCGACACCCTCTACGCCGAGGGCCAGCGCCGCTATGTCGAATCCCTGTCGGCCTACGCACGGCAGTTCCTGTCGCTCATGGAAAAACCCGACGTGGACCACATCGAAGGCCTCTCTCCGGCCATTTCCATCGAACAGAAATCCACGTCACACAACCCGCGCTCCACCGTCGGCACCATCACCGAAATCTACGACTACCTGCGCCTGCTCTATGCCCGCGCCGGTATTCCGCGCTGCCCGGATCACGATGTCGCCCTGGAGGCACAGACAGTCTCGCAGATGGTCGACCAGGTCATGGCCCTGCCCGAAGGCACCGCCATCATGCTGCTCGCGCCCGTCATCCAGGACCGCAAGGGCGAGCACCTGCATGTGTTCGAGCAACTTAAGGCAGACGGCTTCGTGCGAGCACGCATCGACGGCATCGTCGTCGACCTCGACGAAGCACCCACACTCGACAAACTGAAAAAGCACACCATCGAAGTCGTGGTCGACCGCCTCAAGGTCCGCCCCGACATTGCGCTGCGCCTGGCAGAGTCGTTCGAAACGGCGCTGCGTCACGCCAGCGGCATTGCTCTCCTCGCCTTCATCGACGGCGACAAACCCGACCAGATCTTCTCGGCTCGCTACGCCTGCCCCCACTGTGGTTATTCGCTGTCCGAACTCGAGCCACGGCTGTTCTCCTTCAACAATCCGGCCGGTGCCTGCCCCACCTGCGACGGCCTTGGCGTGAAACAGTATTTCGATCCCGATCGCCTCATTACCGACAAGGACCTGTCCCTGTCCGAAGGCGCCATCCGCGGCTGGGACAAACGCAACATCTATTACTTTGGCATGCTGGAAGCGCTGGCTGACCACTACGGTTTCGACGTCGACACGCCATGGAAAAAGCTGCCAAAAAAAGTTCAGAACGGCATTCTCAATGGTTCGGGCAAGGAAGAAATAGCGTTCTACTATTACAACGATCGCGGCCGCAAGGTGGTGCGTGAACACACCTTCGAAGGCGTTCTACCCAACATGGAGCGCCGCTATCGAGACACCGAGTCCGCCAATGTTCGCGAAGAACTCGCCAACTACCTGAGCCACACCGAATGTGCCGACTGCCACGGATCGCGCCTGCGTCGGGAAGCGCGCAATGTCTTCATCGAAGATCGCGCACTTCCAGACATCGTGAAGATGCCGATCCAGAAATCCTGCGACTATTTCGGCACTCTGAGCCTTGCGGGAAAACGCGGCGAAATCGCCGACAAGATTCTCAAGGAAATCCGCGAGCGGCTGCAGTTCCTCGTCAACGTCGGCCTCGACTACTTGTCGCTCGACCGCTCTGCGGAAACACTTTCGGGCGGCGAGGCGCAGCGTATCCGCCTGGCCTCCCAAATCGGCGCCGGTTTGGTCGGCGTCATGTATGTCCTCGACGAACCCAGTATCGGCCTGCACCAGCGCGACAACGAGCGTCTTTTGTCCACGCTGGTTCGCCTGCGCGACCTTGGCAACACCGTACTGGTAGTCGAGCACGATGAGGACGCCATTCGTGCGGCCGACTATGTCGTGGATATCGGGCCGGGCGCCGGTGTGCATGGCGGTCGCATCGTCGCTCGCGGTACGTTCAACGACATCATCACCAACCCGGACTCACTGACCGGAGACTACCTCTCGGGCCGCAAAAAAATCGCCATCCCGAAGAAACGTACCCCGGTGGATCGCAAGAAAATGCTCACAATCAACGGTGCGCGTGGCAACAACCTCAAGAACGTCAGCGCCGAATTTCCGCTCGGTCTGATGACCTGCGTTACCGGCGTCTCCGGCTCAGGGAAATCCACCCTCGTCAACGGCACACTGTATCCCGTCGCCGCCAAGGCGCTGAACGGTGCGATGTCCCTTGAAGAAGAAGAACATGACGGCATTGAGGGACTGGAGCACCTAGACAAGGTGGTCGACATCGACCAGAGCCCCATAGGCCGCACGCCGCGCTCCAACCCCGCCACTTATACCGGTATTTTCACGCCCATTCGCGAACTATTCGCCGGCACCCAGGAAGCACGCTCGCGCGGCTATGGCCCCGGCCGTTTCTCCTTCAACGTCAAGGGCGGACGCTGCGAAGCCTGTCAGGGCGACGGCGTGATCAAGGTGGAAATGCATTTCCTGCCCGACATCTACGTCCCCTGCGACGTATGCAAAGGCAAGCGTTACAACCGCGAAACACTCGAAATTCGATACAAGGGCAAGAACATCACCGAAGTACTCGACATGACGGTTGAGGACGCCCGCGACTACTTCGACGCCATCCCCGCACTCGCCCGCAAACTGCAGACCCTCATCGACGTGGGGCTCTCCTACATCACGCTCGGCCAGGCCGCCACGACGCTGTCCGGGGGCGAAGCCCAGCGCGTCAAGCTCGCGCGCGAACTATCCAAGCGCGACACCGGCCAGACACTCTACATTCTCGACGAGCCCACAACCGGACTGCACTTCCACGACATTCAGCAGCTGCTCACGGTGCTCCATCGCCTGCGCGATCACGGCAATACCGTCGTCGTCATCGAGCACAATCTCGACGTCATCAAGACAGCCGATTGGTTAATCGACATGGGCCCTGAAGGTGGCGATGGCGGCGGCCAGATCATCGCGACCGGCACCCCGGAAGAGGTGGCTCGAAGCAAGGTGTCGCACACCGGCCGCTTCCTCAAACCCCTGCTGGACCGCGGACACTGAGCATGGAGATCATCCGCTCCCGCCAGAACCCACTGGCAAAGCAGCTGCTCAAGCTCGCCGAGCATCGACGCGAGCGGCTGAAAACCCGATACACCCTCTTGTTCGGACCTCACCTTGTCAGGGCCGCGCTCGAGGCCCGCTGGCCGGTTGACACCATCCTGGCCAGTGAGGGCGACGAGGACGATGCAGAGATCCGCCAGTTGCTCTCAGCCTCAGCGATGCGGACACTGTTGCTTGATGCCGGTCTGTTCCAAGCCATAGAACAGGCACCGAGTAGCAGTGGCATCATGGCGCTCGCCCGCATCCCCGACGAGCCAGCCCTCGCCACCACCGGGCTTTGCCTGCTGCTGGAAAACCTCCAGGACCCTGGCAATGTCGGGACCATCCTGCGGACAGCCGCCGCTGCCGGCGTCGATCAGGTCTGGCTGACTCCAGGATGCGCCGACATCTGGTCTCCGAAAGTGCTACGCGCCGGCATGGGCGCCCACTTCATCCTCCCCCTGCGCGAACGTGTCGACGCCCACGCTGCCCTCGACGGCTTCAACGGACCGCTCTGCATCACCACGCTCGACCAGGCAACATCGCTTTACGAGACCGACCTGCGAGGCAACCTCGTAATGGCGATGGGCAGCGAGGGCGAGGGCATTTCAACCGCGCTGGCACGCCGGGCCAGCATGCGCATACACATCCCCATGGTCGCCGGCATTGAGTCCCTCAATGTCGCCGCTGCTGCCGCCGTCTGCCTGTTCGAGCGCCGCCGCCAGGCGCTGGGCTGACAACAACAAACACAGCCGACAGCCCCAAGCCAAAAACAAAAAGGCCGGACATTGTCCGGCCTCTTGGCATCACCACGAATGGCAATTATTCAGCTGCTTCCACTGCCTTCGAACCAACCTGGCGATCCACCAGTTCAACGTAGGCCATGGGCGCGTTGTCGCCAGCGCGGAACCCCGCCTTCAGGATGCGCAGGTAACCGCCCTGACGCTCCTTGTAGCGCGGGCCGAGCACCGTGAACAGCTTGCCCACGATGACAGGATTACGCGTACGGGCAAAAGCCAGACGACGATTGGCAACGGAGTCCACCTTGGCCAGCGTAATCAGCGGCTCTGCCACGCGACGGAGTTCCTTCGCCTTCGGCAGGGTGGTACGGATGAGTTC
>JBKHWB010000023.1:0-24211 GCA_046566745.1 Gammaproteobacteria bacterium | reverse complement strand
AGTGGCGGTGTTGAACGCCATCATCTGTTCCATGTTGTTCAGCTTGACCGGCACCAGCTTCTCTTCGCGCTTGGCCTTCCAGTCCAGCTTGCCGGCAAGGGCCTGCTTGACGAGGGCGATGGCGGCGTCCTTCAGCTTTTCCGGCTCGACCACGGCATCCACGGCACCGTCTTTCAGGGCGGCATCCGGGCGCTTTTCGGCGCCGGCGGCTATCCACTCGGCAGCGTTGTCGATACCGATCACGCGCATCAGGCGCACGGTACCGCCGAAGCCCGGCATGATGCCCAGCTTCACTTCCGGCAGACCCACCTTGGCGGCTGTCGACATCACGCGATAGTCGCAGGCCAGGCACATTTCAAAACCGCCACCCAGGGCAAAGCCGTTGATGGCTGCCACCTTGGGCACGTCGAGATCTTCGAATGCGGAGAACACCTTGTTGGCTTCGATGGCCCAACCGGCAATCTGCTCTTCACCGCCCGAGAACAGGGCACCAAACTCGGTGATATCGGCACCGACGATGAACACGCCCTTGCCGGACGTGACGATCACGCCCTTCACATTCTTGTCCGCCTTGATCGCGTCAGTTGCCGCAGCCAGCTCAGCGAGCGTAGCGCGGTCAAACTTGTTCACGGATTCGTTGGCGAGATCGAACTTCAGTTCAGCGATGCCATCGTCAAGCAGCGAGACGCTGATGGCAGATCCCGAATAAATCATTGTGTGATCTCCGTTATGGATAGGAACGTGGCAGCCAGCCGGTGACCCCCAGGTAACGGGACAGCTGGCAGCCGCGGCGCACTGTGGGGACCGGCCGGCCTGATCAGGCGGGCGGAGGGCGCACAGGGTGCCCAAGTGTATGCATCCGGAAGGCATTTGTTAACGAAATCTGTGGCCGTATGGTCACGATGACAGTCGCCACTGTGAGCCGACCGGCTCGGGATCGTCCTGTCGCAAGGGACGCCCCCCCCCTATTCCCGGGAGGCCACCGCAGCCAGGCCGGATCCGGCCATCGGGGTGACATGTCGAGGAGATACCGGTTCGCGGCATTCGGAGCAGACGGTGACGGGCGTGAACCTGTGGCCACACGACTGGTGGAAGAACTCCAGCGGCGCACCCTTGCCCCCATCCAGCCATTTGTCGCCCCAGGCCGTCAGTGCCAGCAATACGGGATACAGATCGCGCCCCATGTCGGTCAGGCGGTACTCGTATCGCGGGGGACTGTCCTGGTAGGGCACCTTGGTCAGCACTCCAGCTTCCACGAGCCTGGCCAGACGGTCCGCCAAAACGTGGCGGGTTACCCCCAGGCTGGCTTGGAAGTCATCAAAGCGACGCATGGCCATAAATGCATTCCGCAGGATGAGCAGCGTCCACCGCTCTCCCAGGATGGACAGGCTGCGTGCCACCGAGCACGGCATTTCCCCTACGTTCTGCCACTTCATGACCATCTCCGAAAAACCAGGCAGTCATTCTAGGGGCATCCCGGTTGCTTGACGAGTTCTATTTTGGAACTTACTCTGCAAACCGAAGTTAACGGCGTTCAGATCACCAGCAGACCAGGAGCTTGCCGATGCATTCGCCCTCCCCGACCACGGAAAAGACCGCCTGCATCCTCTGCTCCCGCAACTGTGGGCTGACAGTAGAAATCGAGGGCGGGAACTTCGCCCGTATTCGCGGCGACGACGACCATCCGGTGTCCCAAGGCTATATCTGCCAGAAGGCAGCCCGGCTTGCCCATTACCAGCAACATGCCGATCGGCTGACACACCCCCTTAAGCGCCAGCCCGATGGCCGTTTCGTCAAGGTCAGCTGGGACGAAGCCCTCGACGACATCGCTCGCCGGCTGGTCGCCATCCGTGACCAGCACGGTGGCGAGGCCTTTGCCTTCCTCGGTGGCGGCGGCCAGGGCAACCATCTCGGTGGTGCTTATGGTGGCGGACAGTTGCGTGCCGCCATGCGCAGCCGCAACAACTACAACTCGCTCGGACAGGAGAAAACCGGTGACTTCTGGCTGAATGGCCGGCTCTTCGGCAGCCAGACCTGCCACACCACCGAGGATGTGGAGCATGCCGATTACGTGCTGTTCATCGGCTGCAATCCCTTCCAGTCACACGGCATTCCGAATGCACGCGATACCCTGCGCGAATTCAGGAAAGACAGCGAACGCACCATCGTGGTCATTGACCCACGCCGCACGGAAACAGCAAAACAGGCGGACATCCACCTGCAGCTCCGCCCGGGCACCGACGCCTTCCTGATGAGCGCCATGCTCGCCATCATCGTGCGCGAGAACCTGCATGATCGTGAATTTCTGGCCAGGCACTGCACCGGATTCGACACCATCGAGCGCCAGCTACGAGCCATTCCGGTCGAGGATCACGTCCGGCGCGCCGATGTCCCGCTGGCCGATGCAGAACGCGTGGCACGCGGTTTTGCAGAAGCGAAACGCGGGTGTGTCCGTATTGACCTTGGCATCCAGCATACGCTGCACACCACGCTCAACGGATATCTGGAAAAGCTGCTCTACTTGATCACCGGGAATTTCGCCCAACCAGGCAGCAACAACCTGCACACCTCCCTGCTACCCATTCTCAGCGACACCGATGAACGCAAGCCCCGCATCAAGCGCACGGCCCACCACAACATGTTCCCGGTCTCCGGCATCTTTCCGCCCAACATTCTGCCAGACGAGATCCTGAAAGCCGGCGAGCGCCGCATCCGCGCCGTAGTGGCCGACAGCTGCAACCCGATGCTGACCTGGCCGGACAGCACCGCACTGGGTAAGGCCTTTGCCTCGCTGGAGCTGATGGTGGTGGTCGACGTTGCCATGACGGAGACCGCGCGCATGGCCCATTACGTGCTGCCAGCCGCCTCCCAATTCGAGAAATGCGAAGCCACCGGCTTCAATCTGGAATTTCCGGCCAACTTCTTCCACCTCCGCCATCCGTTGTTTGCACCACATGGCGAATCGCTGCCAGAGCCGGAGCTCTACACCCGTTTGCTGGAAAAGATGGGCGTACTGCCGCGCCGCTTTCCGTTGTTGTCGCGAATTGCTCGCCATGAGCCGGCGATCACGGCACACGCCGCTTACCTGGCCGCATTTGCCGCGCTACTGGTGCGCAACAAACGGCTGGCAGCCTATGCCCCCTCCATTTTGTACCGCACGCTGGGCCCCACCCTGCCTGCCGGCATGGCGGCGGGTGCGCCACTACTACCCCTGTGCATCCAGTTTGCCAACAAGCATGGCAAGGCTGTCCGCCGTGCCGGACATGACGGCAACCGACTGACACAAGGCGTCGCACTGTTCCGTGCCATCCTCGACAAACGCGAGGGTACACTGATCAGCGTCAACGAATTTGAAGACGTCTGGAATCTGTTGAAAACCCCGGACCACCGCGTGCACCTGGCCATTCCGGAAATGCTGGCCGAATGGGCGGCATTGGCCAGCGAAACGCTGCCGGGCACCGACTACCCCTTCATCCTCGCCGCCGGGGAACGTCGCAGCTACAACGCCAACCAGATCTACCGCGATCCCGCCTGGCGCAAGGTCGATGCACAGGGCGCCCTGCGCATTCATCCCGACGACGCCGCCTCACTCGACCTTGGCGAGGGCGACCGTGCCACCTGTACCTCGGCACGTGGTGAAATCAGCGTCGTGGTGGAACTGGACGACGGCATGCGCCGCGGGATGGTCAGTCTGCCGCACGGCTATGGTCAACGCTTCCAGGACAGCGCCCCCATCGGCCCCGAAATCAACCGTCTGACCGATGCCGCCCACTGTGACCCGCTTTCGCGCACCCCCTACCACAAATACGTTCCCGTTCACCTCCGCAAACACACCGGCCGGGCACAGGAAACACAGGTCCATGCGCCACTGCCCGCCAGTTGCTGACCAAAAACCCGGAGTGTCGACGACGCTTGGCATGCATCCAGTCACAAGCCGGCACACAGACTCAGGACTCAAAATGAAGAAGGGGCCGACCGGCCCCTTCTTGCGTAATGGTAGAGTGGTCAGCGCGGCTCGGTCTTGATGTCGATGAAGGGCATGGCACCCCCCGTGACCTGCGGCAACCGTCCGTCCCACTTCTCGATGGCGCGCTGCTGCATCTCGATCTTGCGCAACTCGATCAGGTTGACCGTCACGTTTTCCTTCTGCAGGCGCAGCGCCTCCGCCTCGGCACGGGCCTGGGTGATTTTCTGTTCGCCCTCGATGCGGATGCGCTCAAGATCACGCTCGGCCTTGAGCTTGAGCTGCTCAGCCGTGGTCTTGGACTCGATGGCGTTGCTGAATTCCTGCGAGAAGGCGAAGTTGACAATCGAGAACTCGTCAACGACAACACCGTTCTTGGTCAGACGCTCGCGCAGCTGGTCGCGAATCTGGTCGCGCACCTCCTGGCGGCGGGAGACCAGCTCCTCTGCTGTATAGAGCGCCGTGGCCGCTTTAACCGATTCCTGTACGGCAGGCAGGATAATGCGGTCACCGACTGCCGCCAGCGTACCGATGGTCTGGAAGGTTTCGGCCACCCTGGCAGGGTCAAGATGATAGTTCAACGCCACATTGGTCGTGACTTGCTGCAAATCCTTGGAAGCAGCATCGCCCTGCCCCTCCCCCTTTTGCACCTTCACGTCCATGACAACCACTTTCTGCATGATCGGCACGCGCAGGTGAAGCCCCTCATCCATGACCTCCTTCTGTACGGCGCCAAAGTTCAGAACCACACCACGCTCACCCGGCCCGATGATGACGAAGGGATTCAGAATCCATATCCCCATCAGCAACAGGACGCCACCCCCGATAATCCTTGCCACATTCATCTGCATGACCCGAAATCCCTGCTGTGTCGTTAAGTATGCAGGCATTAAAAAGGCCGGAAAAACCGGCCTTTTTACTGCCATGGTCATTATTTGATGCCATCAAGCCCGTCTGCAACCTGATTCAGCAGATTTACCATGGAACGCGCATGCCGGTTGACCGTGCCCGGCACCGCATTCTGCGTGTAATTATTGAGCGAGCCATTGATAAAGCGGAAACGCGTATTCACGTTATCCAGCATCTTGTGCTGTTCTGCTGTCAGCTTCCGGTTTGCCCGCAAGGCGGACAAACCGCTATTGAACCTTGCGGCCAACTGGTCGATCGTCGGCTCGTCACTGTCATCCCGGTGATACACCTCGGTCGTGCGCTCTACATAGCGGGCATTGGCATACATGATCAGCACCGCCAACTCGCGCGCCTGGCGCGCCTCGGGCACATCCTTCACTTTGCCAGCCTGCTGCAGGTCCTTGGCCGCCTGCACCAGTTCCGCGACCAGCGCCAGTTCATGCTGCACCATCTCGGCCACCACCGCATTTTCCTGGGTGCCCGTACGGGCAATGGAATCAGCGTTGTAAGCGGACGTATTGCCCGCCTTGTCACGCAGCGCCCCCAGCTCGGCGGCCTTGGCGGCCAGCCCGGCGGCCGCCAGTCCCTCTGCCACCTTGCCGGCACAGTCCTGTGCCACCTGCCGCGCGCTCTTGAAATCAGCGCCAGCGATACGATCCTTTGGCTCATAGGCATGCAGGTGGTAGGTCGTCAGCATCTCATGCTGACGCACTGCACATTCATAGGCGCCTTTCACCGCCCTGGCATCCGCCGCCAGCACAACCTGTCCCACCGCCAGGCATACCAGTGCACATCCCGTCCCCAACGCCCTGCGTGCCATCATGGACCACCTCCGGATCTTGTTCTTGTGATCAGCCACCCGTTCCCAGCAACCACCCCGGCCGCTTTCAAGCCGACGCTCAACAACGCCGCGCCTTCACTATAGATGGCCTGATGCCCGCACGCCCACTCATTCACAAAAAGCGACATGCCCACGACTTGTCGCACCAGCTGCAGCGCGGGACAATCCTGCCGGTCTGTCCCGGGAAAATCCTGCCATGCCCCTCATTCTGCGCCTTGTCAGTGTACTGCTTGTGCTGGCACTGGCAGCCACCGCCCATGCCGAGCTCAAAAAGCTCCTCCCTGGCAACACTGCCGCCTTCCTGCCGGCGGAGGAGGCGCTCCAACTCGTCACCAGCGAAGTCCCCGGGGGTCTGCGCCTGGACTTTGTTGTCGTGCCTGGACATTACCTCTATGCGGAACGCTTCCGCTTCGAGACGCTGGATCCGGACCTGCTGGCCGGCCCCCCGGCCTTCTCCCTGGAAGGAGAGTGGAAAGAAGATCCCAGCTTCGGGCGGGTTCTCGTCTTTCATGAGAGTGTGGGGGTGACCTTGCCGTTGCAAGGGAAAGGCCGACTAAAGGTCGTCTGGCAAGGCTGTGCGGACGCCGGACTGTGCTATCCGCCACAGAATCACGTCATCAACTATGGGTCACTGGACGGTCCTGCAGCCCCGCCACCCGATGCCGGCTTACCACAGCCGGACGTCGCTTCGGCCACTCCAGACAGCGGACGCACTAGCCTGTGGCTGATGCTGGGGGCTGGCCTCCTGCTGGCCTTCACCCCCTGTGTCCTGCCCATGCTTCCCATCCTGGCCGGCATCATCGCCCGTCAGCACACCAGTTCCAGCATGCGCGGCTTCCTGCTGGCACTGTGCTACGTGCTCGGCGTCGCTACTACGTATGCGCTGACCGGCGCCTTGGTCGGCGCACTGGGGGCACAGGCCAACCTGCCCCTGTGGTTCCAGCACCCACTGGTCACCGGGACATTCGCGGCTTTTTTCCTGGCGCTCGCCCTGAGCCTGTTCGGCCTGTTCGAGCTTCGCCTGCCCCACGCCCTTCACCACCGGCTCGACACCCTGAGCAAGCGACCACAAGGCGGCGCATTATTGGGTAGCTGGATCATGGGGATCGTGTCAGCGCTCGTGGTCTCCCCCTGCGTATCGGCACCACTGGCCGGAGTCCTGCTGCACATTTCCAGCACGGGGGATGCCTTCTACGGAGCCACTGCCCTGTTCCTGCTGGCATTGGGCATGGGCGTTCCACTACTGGTGTTGGGCATCACCGAAGGCCGCTTGTTACCCCGTAGCGGAGCCTGGATGGCCGAAGTAAAAACACTGTTCGGCTTTGCCCTGCTGTTCGTGGCCGGCGAACTGGTCACTCGCCTGCTGCCAGCCCCCGCCGCCCTGGCCCTCTATGCCGTGCTGGCAGCGGCCGTTGGCCTCTGGCTCTGGCGCATCGGGCACCCGCGCAACGGTTTGGGCCTGACCATTCGCGGCCTGTCCGTGGGCGCCCTGTTCTATGGCGCAGCCCTGATGGTCGGTGCCGCAAGCGGCGGTGACGACCCGCTACGTCCTCTGGCGCCATTCGAGCGACAGGCCGGTGGCAGCACCGCCACATCCTTTGTGCCCGTTCGAACCGGCACCGATCTCGACCGCGAGATCGCCGCCGCCACCGTACGCGGACAGGCTGTCATGCTCGACTTCTATGCCGACTGGTGCGTGAGCTGCAAGGTCATGGAGCGGCAGGTGTTTCGCGAGCCGCGCGTGGCCGCCCGGCTAGGCCGCCTGCATCTGATCCAGGTCGACATCACCGCCAATTCCGCCAGCGATCGCGACTTGCTGAAGCGTTTCACCCTGTTCGGCCCGCCCGCCATGCTGTTCTTTGACGCGAACGGAAAGGAAATCCCGGGCTCCCGGGTGGTGGGGGAGAAAAATGCGGAAGAATTCCTGATCCACCTCAACCGTCACCAGTTGTGAGCATGTGATGATGAAGCAGCAATATCGGCAAATGCAGGCACTGATGCGTCAAGCCGAGGCGGAGATGCGCCGGGCCGGATTGTGGTCGGACATGCCCCCCAGCGCGACTGCCATGCAATCAATCATGCCGTTCATGTACGACACGCTGCGCTTTCACGAATGGCTGCAGTGGGTGTTCCTGCCCCGCACGCAAGCCCTGATGGATGCTGGCCGGGCCCTGCCCGCCAACTGCCACATTCACCCGCTGGCAGAGCACGAACTGGGCAAGCTAGAGGTGGAAACCGGCACACTGCTGGCCATCGTCCTGGCCATCGACAACACACTGAACCAGACCGAGGGGAATACACCGGAATGAACACAAGGACCTTGATCAGTGCTACCGCGCTGGGCGCCTCCCTGGTGCTGTCGGCCTGCGGCGGTGGCAGTGGTGGCGGTAACGGTGCCGTGACCCCGCCACCCGATGTCCCTGTCGTGCCGTTCGCACCATCGGCGAGCGACGTTGCCGATCCGGACAGTCACTACGGTTATCCCAACGCTTCGGCACCGGTCACCGATCCGTCCGTATTGGACGTCCGCATCACCTATGCCCCCACGACCGTGACGGCCCCCAAAGCCGGCGCAGGCTATTACGTGTACGACGCCGGTAGCGGCGATTATGTCTGTCAGGAGTTCGACGCCAGCCTGAGCTATCCCATTACATTGACCCTGGCCGACGTGAACCGTGACATCGACGAGAACGATATCTGCGTTCCGGAAATCAACGTCAACTTCCAGGCACCCGGCCATTACCCGGTAACCACCGCCTACAACGCCAAGATGCGCATGCGCGGCAGCAGCACCCGCTATGCCTCCCAGAAGTCCTATCGCGTGAAACTGCGCAGCACTGCACCATGCAGCACATCGACAGTCCCCTGCTGGCGCAACGACGAAATCACGCTGCAATTCAACAAGCACCCCTATGACCTGTCGCGAGTCCGCAACAAGCTGGCCTTCGACCTGATGCGCGACATCCCCTACCTGAACAGCCTGCGCACCCAGTTTGCCCACATCACCTACAACGACGGCAGTGCTGACAGCGACATGGGTCTGTTCACCCATGTGGAAAAAATGGGTCCGGAATACCTGGCCAACCGCGGCTATCCCGCCGCCTCCAACATCTACAAGGCCAACGAGTTCTATTTTGCCGAAGACGACAGGCTCTCCATCGATCCGTCCGTGGACGGCTCCCGCTTTGAAGAAGTGCTGGAGGTCGAGAACGATGCGGGCGATCACACCGCCCTGCGTGCGATGATCAGCGCCGTCAACAACGAGGACATCGCTTTCGCGACCACCTTCGACAAGCACTTCAACCGCAATAATTATCTCGCTTGGCTGGCCACCAACATCCTGATGGGCAACCACGACACCATCACTCAGAACTTTGCGCTGTACCAGCCGGCTGATGACGAGCGCTTCTATTTCCTGCCCTGGGATTACGACGGCTCGCTCGGCTTTGAAGACCAGCCCGACGTAAAGGCCGCAGGAACATTTTATGACGACTGGCAGCTCGGCCTGTCCAACTGGTGGGGCAGCCCCTTGCACCGCCGCTTCATCCAGCAACCTGGACACGTTGCCCTGATCAAGGCTGCCGTTAGCGAAATCAAGGACACCTATCTGCTCAATGCCAGCATCCAGGCCCGCCTGGACAGCTACCGCGGCCTGGTCAGTAGCCTGGTCACTGCCGTTCCGGATGTGCTGCACCTGCCCACCGAACCGGGCAGCAGCGCCTCGCCAGCGGCACAATGGGAAACCGAGTACGAGCGCATCGCCGGCGCGGTGAACACGAACTACGGTCGCTTCCTGACGCTGCTGGAGAGTCCGATGCCCTTCTGGCAAGCGGCGCGCGTCAGCGGCGGTTCGCTCATCCTCAACTGGGATGCCGCTACCGACCTGCAGGGCAACACGGTCACCTACAAGGTGGAAGTCTCCAGCGACCCCGCTTTCGGCAGCCTGCTGTCTCCGGTCCGCTACGTAACGACCACCAGCACGTCATTTTCTCCCGCCCCCGCTGCCGGAACTTATTACATGCGGGTAACGGCAGATGACGGTGCCGGCCACCGCACCCGGGCCTTCGACCGCACCGATATAGGAGACAACCGCTATTTCGGTGTATTGCGGTTCACCCTACCCTGACACTGGCGCATAAAAAAGCGGCCAGATGGCCGCTTTTTCACTGAAGGATCACGCATCAACGCCGGCGCAAGCGGCGCGCCTGCCGGCCTGACGCCGCCACTGCCGCGCGTGGCTCCGGCTTCTCCCGCTCATCTTCGTCTTCATCGTCCTTCTCGGCCTCGCGCCATGCCGCCATGCGCGCTGCCACCTTGCCAAACACCGAGTGCTCCGGATACATGCCCTCCTTGTCAGGCTTGCCCGCCGGCATACCCATGAGCAACTCTACCGCCTCCTCCACCCGCGACACGGCATAGATGAAGAACTTTTTTGCCTTCACTGCCTCCAGGATTTCGTCACGCAGCATCAGGTGACGAACGTTCTGCACCGGAATGATCACCGCCTGCGGCCCCTGCAAGTTCTTCAAACGGCAGGCCGCATAAAAACCTTCTATTTTTTCGTTCACGCCACCAATCGGTTGCACTTCACCAAACTGGTTCATGGACCCGGTGATGGCAATGTGCTGGCGCACAGGAATCCTTGCAATGGCCGAAAGCAAACCGCACAACTCGCCCAGCGAGGCGCTGTCACCATCCACACCGCCATACGACTGCTCGAACGCGATATTGGCTGCAAAACGCAAGGCATGCTCAGCGCCAAACAGCGTCTTGAGATAGCTCGACAGGATGAGCACGCCCTTGGAATGAATGGCCCCGCCCAGATCAATCTCGCGCTCGATGTCGGTGATCTCGCCATGACCATAGTGAGCGGTCACGGAAATGCGGGACGGCATGCCGAACTCGGAATCCGCGTACTGCACCACGGTCAGGCCGTTGACCTGACCGATCATCTCACCCTCGCCGGTGAACAGTTGCGTGCCCTTGGCGATTTCCTCCATGTAGAGTTTGCGCAGGCGCTCATGGCGCCGCTCCTGGCCATCCAGTGCGGCCTGGATGTGCGTATTGCGAATGAGCTTGGCCTTGTCCTGCTGCGCCCAGTAATTGGCCTCGCGCAACAGGTCGCCAACGCTGGCGGCGTGCAACGACAGCTTTTCCTGGTCTTCGGCATCACGCGATGCCTCCTCGACCAGTCGCATCACGGCGCCCTTGTCCAGCGGCATCAGGCCTTCCTTCTGCACGAAATCCGCCAGGAAATGCGCATACTGGCGCTCGTTTTCCGGCGTGCGCGGCATAACATTCTCGAAGTCGGCACGCATCTTGAAGAACTCGCCGAGCTCCGGATCAAACTGCTGCAGCAGGTAGAAGGTCTCGCGATCCCCCAGCAACACCACCTTCAGGTTGAACGGTATGCCGTCCGGCTCCAGCGATATCGTGCCGGTCAGGGTCAGCATCTGTTCCAGCGAAGACAGCCTGAGCGACTTCGAGCGTAGGGCACGCTTCAACCCCTGCCAGGCATAGGGCTGCTCCAGTACCTGCTCAGCCTCGAGCATAAGGTAGCCACCATTGGCCCGGTGCAACGCACCGGCGCGGATCAGGGTGAAGTCGGTTGCCACCGTGCCCATGTAGGTGACCTGCTCCACATGCCCCATCAGGTTGTAATGCGTGGGCAGGTCCTCGAACACCACCGGCGCACCCTTGGTCGGGTCGTTGGTGACTACCACGTTCATCTGGTAGCGCGAGGGAATCACGTTGGTGCTCTCGGTGCTGACCGTGGCCACCACGTCCTGCTGGGCCTCCTGCGTGTTAAGGATCAGGTCGACATTGTCAATCACATCCTTTTCGTAGGCGCCAAGGTACTCCAGGAACTCCGGATGCGCCTTGTACTTGCTGCGCATTTTCTCAAGGTGCGGCGCAATGGAGCGCGAGGTCACCTCGTCGTTGAGCTGGCGAACCTTGTCGCGATTCTGCTCTTCTGCCTGGTTCAGGCCACGGGCCACCTTGCGCAAGCGTGTCTCCATGTCGGCCATCACGCGCTTGAGGCGATCCTGCTCCTTCTTGGGCAACTGGTTGAAGGCATCGACGCTCATCACCTCGCCCTGCTCGTTCATGGGCGAAAATCCGTAACCCCCTGGCGTACGTAACACCAGCTTCACGCCCTTTTTCTCGCCATTCCCGGCCAGGCTGGTCAGCGCGTCCTGCTGGGCCCGTGTCAATTCCCCCTTCAGGCTTTCCATGCGCTCGAAATACTGTTCGCTTTCAAACGCCGACACGACTGCCATCGACATGTCGCGCCACAGCATGACCATGTCACGCTTGATGCCAGGCCCCATGCCCGCCGGATATTCCAGCGCAATCGGATAGCGAGGCTCGGCAAAATTATTGACATAACACCAGTCGGAGGGTGCCGCCCGCTTGGCCGCCACTTCGTTCAGCAGGCGCTTGATCATGGTGCGCTTGCCCAATCCACTCGTGCCCACGGCAAAGATGTTGTAGCCGTCATGGGGTAGCGCCACGGCCATTGCCACGGCCTCCCTGGCACGCTCCTGGCCCAGGAAATCATTGAAGGGCTCGCAGTCTTTCGTGGTCCGGAAAGGAAAATCAGAGCCCTTGCAGGCCTTGTAGAGCTGGCTCAGGGCCAGCGGTTTTGCAGTCGCCATCGCAACGTCCCGATAAAAAATCAACCCTGACCGGCAGGCGGCAGGGAATACGTTCCAGTGGCATGGGCAACCACGTCAGGGCTGCCCTCGGAGTAAATACTGACGTCCAGTACAACCGTACGACGTCCGGACTTCAAGACGCCCGCCCGCGCCAGCAGGTCTGCAGGCGCAGGTCGTGACAGGAAATTGATGTTGAAGTTCTGCGTCACCGCCATTTCCAGCCGCCCCAGGCGCGCCATCACCGCGGCATACATGGCCGCATCGGCCAATGTCATCATGGTGGGCCCGGAAAGGGTTCCCCCCGGACGAATCTGCAAAGGATTGAAGGGCAGCCGGCAGAGCACGCCGTCCGGATCAATCCGCTCCACGCAAAAGCCGCTCCCCTCCGATGCCGGCACGCCCTGCCGGATAATGGCGGTCAACTCGGCAGGCGTCAGTGTCATGAAAAGGTCCTTGCGGAATCACCGCGGGATCAGGCAGTCCGGCAGATTGTACTCCGGGCAGGGTAATCCTGCCGAGGATCACGCCCCTCCTCTCGACCACCCGCCATGGCCTGCTGACGGTTGCTTGCCGTACAATCCGCGCTTTCCACCTTTGCCTGATCAGGAAGTCCCATGCGCGCCAGTCGCCTGCTGCTCGCCACCTTGCG
This sequence comes from Gammaproteobacteria bacterium, assembly GCA_046566745.1. GTDB lineage: Bacteria > Pseudomonadota > Gammaproteobacteria > Pseudomonadales > Moraxellaceae > UBA2031. The sequence continues at coordinate 11,189 of JBKHWB010000023.1, read as the reverse complement.
TGAAACCCCGGCCGATGCCGAAGTCATCTCCCACCAGCTCATGCTGCGCGCCGGCATGATCCGCAAGGTCGCCGCCGGCCTCTACAACTGGCTGCCGCTGGGCAACCGCGTCCTGCGCAAGGTCGAGGCCATCGTGCGTGAGGAGATGGACCGCGCCGGCGCCCAGGAAGTGCTGATGCCGGTCACCCAGCCCTCCGAACTGTGGGAAGAGTCCGGTCGCTACGTGCAGTACGGCCCCGAACTGCTGCGCTTCCAGGACCGCCACAACCGTCCCTTCGTGCTCGGCCCCACCCACGAGGAAGTCATCACCGACCTGGTCCGCAACGAGCTCAACAGCTACAAGCAGCTGCCGGTAAACCTGTACCAGATCCAGACCAAGTTCCGTGACGAGATCCGTCCCCGCTTCGGCGTCATGCGCTCGCGCGAATTCATCATGAAGGATGCCTACTCCTTCCACATCGACCAGGCCTCGCTGCAGGAAACCTACGATGTGATGTACGACACCTACTGCCGCATCTTCACCCGCCTCGGCCTCGATTTCCGTCCGGTACAGGCCGATACCGGCTCCATCGGCGGCACCGGTTCGCACGAATTCCACGTGCTGGCCAGCTCGGGAGAAGACGACATCGCCTTCTCCGACAGCAGCGATTACGCCGCCAACACCGAAATGGCCGAGGCCCTGGCCCCGACCACGCCGCGCGGTGCCGCCAGTGAAGCCCTGCAGGAAGTCAGCACGCCGACGCAAACGGCCTGTGCCGATGTGGCTGCCCTGCTCGGCATCGACATCACCCGCATGGTCAAGGCCGTCGCCGTCGTCTCGGAGATCCAGGCAGATGCCAAGGCCCCTGTCGTCAAGCACTTCATCCTGTTCCTGCTGCGCGGCGACCACGACCTGAACGAGATCAAGGCCGGCAAGATCGACGGCGTGAAGGATTTCCGCCTCGCCAGCGAAAGCGAGATCGTCGAATACCTTGGCTGCAAGCCCGGCTTCATTGGTCCTGTCGGCGTAAGCGACAAGGTCCGCGTCATTGCCGACCGCACCGTCGCCGCCATGAGCGACTTCGTCTGCGGTGCCAACAAGGCAGGCTTCCACCTGCGCGGCGTGAACTTCAGCCGCGACCTGCCGGAACCCTCACTGGTGGCCGACGTGCGCAACGTGGTCGAGGGCGATCCGTCCCCCGACGGCAAGGGCAAGCTGGTCATCAAGCGCGGCATCGAAGTGGGCCACATCTTCCAGCTCGGCAAGAAATATTCCGAAGCCCTCAAGTGCACCGCTCTGGGTGAGGATGGCAAGCCCTTCACCGTCACCATGGGTTGCTACGGCATCGGCGTCACCCGCGTGGTCGCCTCGGCCATCGAGCAGAACTACGACGAGAAGGGCATCATCTGGCCGGATGCCATCGCGCCCTTCCAGATCGCCCTCGTCCCGATGAATCTGGCCAAATCCGAGCGCACCAGGGAAGAGAGCACCCGTCTGTACGAAGAGCTGACCGCCGCCGGCTACGACGTGCTGTTCGACGACCGTAACGAGCGCCCCGGCGTGAAGTTCTCGGACATCGAGCTCATCGGTATCCCCCACCGCATCGTGGTCGGTGAAAAGGGGCTGGATGCCGGCACGCTGGAGTACAAGCACCGCCGGGATGGCGAATCCCGCGACATTCCGCGCACCGACCTGATGGCCTTCCTGGCCGCTAACGTAAAGCGCTAAATGAAGCGCTGACCGGTGTTTCGGGCCGTTTTCAGGTGGAAACGGCCCGAAAACCGCCTGTCAGGGCTTGCCAAATCCCTGTAAACCGGTAAGATTCGCGGCCTCGTTGCACAGAACGCGACGGGCGGTTAGCTCAGCGGGAGAGCACTGCCTTCACACGGCAGGGGTCACTGGTTCAATCCCAGTACCGCCCACCACCTTCTCACGAAGAGATTGCAAGGCCTGAGGTATGAAGGCCCTCTGCTTGCCCGGATAGCACCGGGCGCAGGAAGGCGGCATTGATGCCGAACCGATCCTGCTGAAAGCTCCAGGAAGCCAGTCCTCACAGGCTCAGGAACTTTCTCATCGTTCCTGACCTTGTCTCCTGCCCTCGTGCAGTGAATTTCGGTTGGCGACGATTCCGCGCCAGCCGTCCCCCGGGGTATGTCACCCCTGATTCCGGCTTGCATATTGTTCGAATCCATCAGGGCCCATTACGCCCCGGAGAGTCATTTGTCTTTTTCCTCGCTTAATCTGCACGAATCCGTGCAGCGCGCGCTGGCTGCTGCCGGCTACACCGAACCTACCCCCGTCCAGGCCCAGGCTGTTCCTGTCGCCATGGAAGGCAAAGACCTCATCGTCTCTGCCCAGACCGGCACCGGCAAGACCGCTGCTTTCATGCTGCCGGCCCTGTCCAAGATTGCTGATGACCCCCGCAAGGTCGGTCGCGGCCCCCGCGTCCTCGTGCTGACCCCGACCCGCGAACTGGCCCAGCAGGTCACTGCTGCTGCCCAGAAGTACGGTAGCGAGCTGAAAGGCATGCGCACGGTCAGTGTGCTGGGTGGCATGCCCTTCCCGGCCCAGAACCGCCTGCTCTCGCGCCCGTATGACATCATGGTCGCTACCCCGGGTCGCCTGCTCGACCACATGAGCCGTGGCCGCATCGTGTTTGACCGCCTGGAGCTGCTCGTGCTCGACGAGGCCGACCGCATGCTCGACATGGGCTTCATCGACGACGTCGAACAGATCGCCGCCGCCTGCCCTCCGGATCGCCAGACCCTGCTGTTCTCGGCCACGTTCGAAGACCGCATGGCCAAGCTGGCCTCCAGCTTGCTGAAAGACCCCGTGCGTATCGACATCGCCGGTCACACTACCAAGCACGAGCAGATCGCACAGCGCGCCTATTACGCTGACGACATGGCCCACAAGAAGCAGTTGCTGCTGAACATGCTGGGACAGGCCGACGTAAACCAGGCCATCGTGTTTGCCGGTACTCGCATGGACAGTGACGCTCTCGCCGAAGAACTGGCCGAGTTCGGCATTGCCGTGGACGCCCTGCACGGCGACATGAAGCAGACTGCCCGTAACCGCACCCTGAACGGTCTGCGCACCGGCCGCACCAAGGTGCTGGTCGCCACGGATGTGGCCGCCCGCGGCATCGACGTGCCCGGCATCAGCCACGTGATCAACTACGACCTGCCCAAGAATGCAGAAGACTACGTGCACCGTATCGGCCGTACCGGCCGTGCCGGTCGTACCGGTATTGCCTGCTCGCTGGTCGGCCCGCGTGATCGTGGCGTGCTGCGCCGTATCGAACAGTTCCTGGACCAGAAGCTGCCGGTCGAAGTGATCGAAGGTCTGGAACCCAAGCGTCGCTCGGAAGACCGTCCGCCGCGCCGTACTTTTGGTGACAAGCCGCGCTGGGGCCACAAGGATCGCGCCGAGCGTGACGAACGTCGCCCGTCCTTCCGTGACCGCAACAGCAGCGACCGTGCCCCGCGTGAAGGTGGCTTTGCAGCCGCAGCCGGAGAGCGCAAGCCGTATGCCGGTGCCGGCGAACGTCGCAGCTTTGGCGATCGCCCGCCGCGTGACACGGCCTTTGCCGATCGCCCCAAGCGTGACGACCGCCAGCCCACCAACTATGACGAACGCCAGCCGGTGGACAACAGCAACCGCCCGGTGCTTGAAGGCTTCGGCCAGTATGCACGTCGCGACTTCCGCAAGCCGCGTACTGAAGGTGGTTTTGGTGGCGAACGTCGCAGCTTTGGCGACCGCCCGCCCCGTGAGGGTGGCTTTGCCGGCGCTGGCGAACGCAAGCCGTATGCTGGCATAGCCTCCACAGGTGAGCGCAAGCCCTTCGCCGGCGCAGGTGACCGTCCCAAGCGTGAAGGTGGCTTCGGTGACCGTCCGGCCCGTCGTGACTTTGGCGATCGCAAACCACGTCCGGAAGGCGGCTTTGGCGAGCGCCGCAGCTTCGGTGACCGTCCGGCCCGTGAAGGTGGTTTCGGCAGCGGCGCGGGAACGCGCAAGCCCGTTGGTGAACGCTCGCGAGACGACAGCTTCGGCAACCGCTAAAGCCGACTGACGGCGAGACATGAAAAACGGGGCGCTCTTTGCAGAGCGCCCCGTTTTTCGTTGAGAAGCCGCCTCACCCGGCGCGGGACGACCAGCTCAGTGCACGATTACGTCCTGTCGTCTTGGCCTGGTAGAGCGCCTGATCAGCGCGTGCAACCAGACGTACCGGGTCGCAGTCCTCCTGGCCCGGCAACACCGACGCCACACCGACACTGATGGTGACGCGATCCGCCACATGCGAGGCACCATGAGGAAACGCGTGGGCATGCACCGCGCCCACCAACTCATCGGCAATGGCCCTGGCATCCTGCTCGCGTGACCCCGGCAGGATAAGCGCAAACTCCTCACCACCGTAGCGGGCAGCCACATCCCCCGGCCGACGGGCAAAACCCGCCAGCACGCCAGCCACCCGACTCAGCGTCTCGTCGCCCGCCTGATGCCCGTAAGTGTCATTGAATGGCTTGAAACAGTCGATATCGATCATGAGCAGCGCCAGCGGATAGCCGCCACGTTCGGCACGGCGAAACTCCTCCTGCAGGCGCTCGTCGAAATAGCGACGATTGGAGATTCCGGTCAGGGCATCGGTTCGCAAGAGTAACTGCTGGTAGGCATTGCTGGCCTCCAGGTCCTTCTGGCGATACTCCAGCATGCACTGCTGGAGATAATCCAGGCGGGCAGAACGCTCCATCATGAAATTGCCAACCAGGCAAAGCGTCCCGGAAAAAACGATAAGTGCAAGATCCACGAAATGGTCCTGATAATGACCGGGAAAGGGCAGCCACAACAGCGCTGCGACGGCGCCGACCGCAATCACCAGCACACAGGACAGGGCATACGCGAACTGCAGGCGCAGCAGCATGAGACCGAATATCTCGACCATCACCAACGTGCCGACATACAACCGGGAGCCTGCCTCCGGCGCAAAGAACCCCATGATCAGGAAACCGAGCGCGCCCCCCAGCGTCGCCATCATCAGCATGCTCTGCTGGCGTGACTGCCACCAGCCGGCCTTCACCATTACAAACAGCAACACGCTGACGGGCAGCATCAGGCCAAGACGAATGAACAGCAGGATGCCGCGGTCATCCGCCGGCAACAGAAACTCCTCGAACACCGTCACCAGAATGGCCAGCACCCCGACACCCAGGCCCATGGCCATGTGCCCCTGGTAATGGCGGGCGTAATGGGCCTGGAAGGATACCTCCACCTGGCCGGGAAAGGACAATCGCCACCAGTAGCGCGTCAGTCTGTCTTGCCAGACAGACTCCAGCAACGCGCGATCGCCCCCGCCCTCCGGCACTGGACTGTCACTCATGCAAACGGCAACTCAAGGTCTAGGAGCGTTCAGGATAACAATATCGGCACTGGGCGGCGATGCCTGGTCAACCGCCCTGACGCAACGGTTTCGTCCCTGCCGCTTGGCGTGATACAGGGCCATGTCGGCATCCCGAACCAGCCTGAACGGGTTGTCATGCCCCCCCGGCACGCAGGCGGCGATGCCGGCACTGACGGTCACGACGTCACAGACAGGCGATACATGGTGGCGGATACGCAGCGACCGGATCTGGTTGACCAGCTTCTGCATCTCCAGATAGGCCTCATCGGCGGTCGCTCCCGGCCACACGATCACAAATTCCTCGCCGCCAAAGCGCGCCACGCAATCGCCGGGACGGCGCGCAAACAGCTTGAGCTCCTGCGCTACCCGTGCCAGGCATTCGTCACCCGCCTGGTGGCCGTAGGTATCGTTATACAGCTTGAAACCATCGACATCGACCATCATGACCGCCAGAGGCAACTCCTGGCGCAGGCAACGCCGCCACTCCTCGTCCAGGATGGCTTCAAACCGGCGCCGGTTCGCCAGGCCAGTCAGCGGATCTTCCACCGACAGCCGCTCAAGGCGCGCATTGACCTCCTCCAGCTCGGCTTTCTGCCGCTGGACCAGCAGGTTTTGCAGGTACCCACGCCGTTCGCTGCCTTCCAGCAAATAACTGGTCAGCAGCGCTATGCCGACCGCGCTGCACAACACGATGTTGTGGATGATGAGCTCAAGCGCCGGTGCTGCCGCTACCGCGACCAGCACCACGTTGTGCAGCATGACCACCGTCAGGGCAATCCGGAGCGAGTACTGGAAAGGGGTTTGCAGCAGGATGAAGCTGAACAGGAACAGCAGCACCAGCGTCATCAGGTAGGCATCCCGCGCCTGGGGCGTCGCCAGGGCGATAATGCCCTCGATGGCCAGTGCGATGAGGAGAGTAGAAAAGTAGCGCAACTGGCCAGGACGGGCCGACGCAGGACGCCGCACCGATCGCAGGGTGACGAACAACAGCACCAGCGCCAGGGCACCGAAGCGCAGAAACCAGACGGCTCCAATCATGTCCCGCATGAGCAGCCAGTCGATCATGCCGAACAGGGTGTAGATGACCAGGCCCAGCAGCAAGCCGGACCGGAGCTGGCCCTCGCGCCTCAGGGACTGGTCATGCTGGAACAGCGTTTCAAGGGGCTCACGAAAAACCCCTCCGCGCTGAGGCTCGTCCAGCTGGCGCTGGATCTCCTCGCTGTGCAAAGGCCTCTGGCCCTGGTCATCCTTGTGCATGCCCATCGCTCGGTGTGCATCCTGACGGGCATCCTGGTGCCCTTTCCGGCGCGAATGATACTGTGCTGACCACCTTCAGGGCATCACCCGAACGGGGGTTGTGGACAAACGGTAAGGAGGCGAACGGCGGCGCCAGACGACCCGGCCAGATACCCCCCGCTCAGCGCAAAGCGAGCGCGCACCCCCGCCCATGGCCCCAGTCAGGGCACGGCAAGGCTGTGGATAAGTTTGTGGAAAAACCGTCAGAGGCCGAGGGCGATGCTGAACTCGAAGAAGATGGTGGGCTCGGTTTCGATCACCTGGCCGTTGTACTCGACCTCTTCAGCGGCCCCGATCCCCACCGAGAATACCTTGCGGGTGTAGTCGGAGACCCAGTGGTAACCGAATTCGCCACCGCCACCGAGGCGAAGCTCGACATCCTTCACGGGGCGCTCAGCCTTCACGTGGCCGGCAAACACGCCAACGAAATACCCGCTTTCCTTGGGATTGTCGCTGCTCACCGGCTTGCGCCAGCTGATGTTGCCGGCAAACCCGTCGTTGACATCCTGGAATTCGCCCACGCGCAGGACGATGTTGCCCCAGTCCTCGGACACATACTCGACATTCACATTGAGCAGGTCGGTAAACATGCCCACGCCAACATACAGGTCATCCGGACCCGGTCCGGCATGGGCGACAGGCGCCGTCGCAGAGAGGGCGGCGAAGGCAAGCATCGGGACGATTCGGCGCATGGTGCAATCCTGTTCCGCCGGCACCATCGCGCCCACGGATTATCTTGTTATTGTGAATGACTGCATGCAGACAGCGCCGCAGTTTAAGCAAGCACGACGGATTTGGCCATAGGCCGGGAGAGATGCCCCCCGGCCTGACCGTGCCGCCTCAGGACGAAGGCATCTCGTCTTCGATCACATCCTTGTCGCGATGCAGGTACTGGGGCATCAGTGATCCTGCCACCATGCCGATGATCGCCATGCCCAAGCCAACGATCTGTGGCGGCCAGGTACCTTCAGGATTGCCGATTTCCAGCAGCACCCACGTGGTCACCCCCAGGGCAATGGAAAACATGGCGCCCTGGGTGGTCGCGCGGGACCAGTACAGCCCCAGCGTAAGCGGAATGAACGCTGCCACCAGCGTCACCTTGTAGGCGTTTTCCACCATCTCGAAGATGCTCGAGGTCGAATTCAGGGCAAAGGCCATGACCAGCAGGCCGAAGACCACAACCACCGAACGGATGACCCACAGAAACTTGTCGTCACTGATGTTGCCCAGCATCGGGCGCAGCAGGTTCTCGGTAAATACGGTCGACGGCGCCAGCAGCGTGCCGGAAGCGGTCGACAGGATCGCGGACAACAAGGCGCCGAAAAACAGGATCTGGGCAATCAGCGGGGTGTGCGTGGTAATCAGGGTGGGCAGCACCTTCTGGCTGTCATCGGCCATCAACGACTCGACCATCTGCGGATCCAGCAAGAAGGCCGAGTAGGCCAGGCCAATCGGAATAAAGGCAAACAGCAGGTAAAAGGAGCCCCCCAGAACGCCACCCAGAACGGCAGTCTTCTCGTTCTTGGCCGACATCACGCGCTGGAACACATCCTGCTGCGGAATGGAGCCCAGCGCCATGGTCAGGAAGGGGCCGATCACCGCAAGCCAGGCCGCCAGGGTCGGGTCTGGCAGGATCTTGAACTTGTCCGCTTCAACGGCATGATCCACGACCACGGACACACCCCCCACTTCACCGGTCACGATGTAGCCGATGACCAGCATCCCGACCACGATCACGATCATCTGCATGAAGTCGGTGATGGCCACCGACCACATGCCGCCGTAAGTGGTGTACATGATGACGATGGCAGCCCCGATCACGATGCCCCAGGCCTCAGGAATGGCGCCGTGCGAGAGCGTATTGAATACCAGCCCCAGGGCCACCATCTGAGCCGACACCCAACCCAGGTAGGAAATCATGATGGCGATCGAAATCAGTATTTCGACCGTACGGCCGTACTTGTTGCGAAAAAAGTCGGCAATGGTGAGCAGGTTCATCCGGTAGAGCTTGCGGGCATAAAACAGGCCGACCAGGATGAGGCAAAGAGAGGCACCAAAGGGGTCGGCAGCAATGCCCAGCAGGCCCTCTTCCAGGAAGGTCGACGAAGTTCCGAGCACCGTCTCGGAACCAAACCAGGTCGCAAATACGGTTGCCGTTGTGATGTAGAGCGGCAGGCTGCGCCCCGCCACCACGTAGTCCTTGGAGGAGTGCACCCGCCGGGCGGCATAGAGGCCGACACCGATCGTCACCAGCAGGTAGAGAATGACGAACACGTTCAATGTGGACATGGACAACTTCCCTGGGGAGGAAAACGAAGGCGCGATTCTAGAAAGTCACGACTTCCAACACAATCGGCAGCACGCACAGTTCGTCAGTCGGGCGCAAGCGAAAACCCGAGGGCACGCAAGCCAGGCCGCCAGTCAGGCGGCACCGTCCCCGTCAGAATGCTGGACGCAAACTCGCAGCGCACCGGATAGTCCCGGCGCAGGCGGTCAAACGCCTGAGCCGGGTCAACTTCGCCAAGACTGGCACGAAGAGCCGCATCATCCCGTTCCACCTTGCACAGTCCCCTCGCCAATACCCCCACCAGGTCCGTCAGGCTGGCGGCAGGCGGACACGCCACCACCGGTCCGCCTGGCAATGCCAATGTATCCGGCGTGACATCCGGTACCACCCCGAGGAATCGGCAGAGGGCCTCATGCACCATGGCGGTGCCTCGCCACTTGCCTTCCCGGCTGTAACCCGCCACATGCGGCGTTCCCAGTCGCACCCGGTCCAGCAACGCCGGCAACACCAGCGGTTCGCCTTCCCACACATCCAGAATGACCGCAGGCGCCTCCGGCTCCCGCAGGCGCTGCAGCAAGGCCCGGTTGTCAATGACATCGCCGCGGCCAGCATTGAGCAGTACCTGCGCCGCCGTCATGCGCGACAGCCGATCGGCGCCAAGCAGATGCCAGGTCGGGTGCGCCCCATCGCGGGTCAGCGGCGTGTGCAGGCAGATGATGTCGCACGATTCCAGCAGGGCATCAACGTCCGTCAGGCAGACCTCCGGCACTCCGGAGTCCGACCGAAACGGGTCACAACCGCTCACGCGGAAGCCGGCCGCTCGCAACAGACTCGCCACCTGACGACCGACGTTACCCAAGCCGACGACCCCGACATGACGCTGCTCAGGCGACCAACCCTGCTCCCGGGCCAGAATCAGCAGACAGGTCAGCACGTACTCGGCTACGGCGCGGGCATTGCATCCGGGTGCGGCGGCAACCTGCACCCCCAGCGCCGCCAGGTCATCACGGTCGATGTGATCGGTGCCAATGGTCGCCGTACCCACAAAGCGGACCCTGCTCTGCGCCAGCAACTCCGCCGTCACCCGGGTCACCGACCTGACCAGGAGCACGTCGGCACCACGGAGGTCCACTGCGGAAATCTGCCGGCCGGGCAACCGCACCACCTCGCCAAACGCTGAGAACAGCTCTTTCACCAGCGGCATGTTCTCGTCCGCCACAATTCGCATCTTGCCCACACACCCTCCGGGAAAACGCAGACTGTGGAGCAGGCTAGCGGGGATGACAAGCACCTCGAAGGGATCAAACTCCGCCGGACGGCCACGAAGCGCCGACCAGCGGCAAATGCACGCCGCTACAGACGAATGATGGCACTTGAAAAGCACTCGCAAATTGGCATTCTCACTGCCTCTAAATGCCACCTCCATGCCAGGCCAGGGTTCGCCAAATGCCTCGAAATACGCTTTATTTCAAGGCTTTGACGAGTCCCGGGCATTGTGCGTTAATAAGTCGCCAAAGGATGCCGGCTACACTTCCGGCCCCGTCGCAAGCGGCAGAAGAACCGCAGCTCCCGGGCACACGGATGGCTCTGATTTTTTTTCAATCTGTCACTGGATTAACCATAATGATTCGTGGACGCCTGTTCGCCCTCCTCCTGGTGGGCATGACCGCCGGTGCTGCCCTGTTCCCGGCAGCCCAAGCCTCCGAAGCCAAGCTTCCCGGCGACCTCCAAGCCCTCAAGATGGACCTGATCACGCTCAACAAGGAAATCACCCTGCTTGAGAACGAATTGATGTTCCCCAGTGCAGAAACATCGGTGGTGGTCTCGGTAGAGGCCGGCGCCGGCGTAAAACTGGTCGACATCAATCTCATGATTGATGACAAGAGCGCTGGCTATTACTACTACTCCGATGTCGAATTTGCGGCACTGGCAAAGGGAGGCATGCATCGCCTGTACTCGGGCAACCTCACCAGCGGGCAACACAGTATCAAGGCCGTGATCACTGGCTACGAGCCCGGCGGCAAGGACTTCCAGCGCACCGTCACCTACACCTTCTCCAAGGGCGCACAGCGCAAGGTCATCGAGATAAAGGCCAGCGACAATGCAACCCGTACCCAGGGGGACTTCCGGTTCAGGGAATGGGAAATCCAGTAACCCGAACGCCACTTGAGGAAGACCTGGGCCTATGAACCGCTCGACCCGCACCCGCTTGCCCCGCGGGGCAAGCG
>JBKHWB010000022.1:0-25115 GCA_046566745.1 Gammaproteobacteria bacterium | reverse complement strand
TGGCAGAACGACTGCATGACGAGGCCGGCGGAGAAGCCCAGGCAGGCCAGGTCCTTCAGTTCGTCGCGGGTCATCGGGCCGGTGGTGTCCTGGGAGCCGACGGTGGTCATCTTCGGTTCGCAGTAGGTGCCCGGGCGAATGCCCTTGCCTTCCGGCAGGCCGCATGCACGACCAACCATCTTCTGGGCCTGGGTGTAGCCCTTGCCGGTGTCGGCGGGCTGCTGCGGCAGGCGGAACAGGGTGGACGGGGCCAGGCCCAGGGCTTCGCGGGCCTTGGAGGTGAGGCCACGGCCGATGATCAGGTTGATACGGCCGCCGGCGCGCACTTCGTCGAGCAGCACGGGGGTCTTCAGCGGGGCCTTGGCGATTTCGGCACCGTTCTTCAGCGCGGTGACGGTAGCGGTGGCGTGGTCGATCTTCAGGACGATTTCGTCGCCCATGTTCATCTGGCCCACATCCAGCTCGATCGGCAGGGCGCCGGCATCTTCCATGGTGTTGAAGAAGATCGGGGCGATCTTGGAGCCGATGCACACGCCGCCTTCACGCTTGTTGGGGATGTGCGGGATGTCGTTGCCGAAGAACCACAGCACGGAGTTGGTGGCGGACTTGCGGCTGGAGCCGGTGCCGACCACGTCGCCCACGTAGGCAACCGGGTTGCCCTTGGCGATGAGTTCCTTGATCTGGGTGAGCGGGCCGATTTCCTGCGGCTTTTCCGGGCGGATGCCGTCGCGCACGTTCTTCAGCATGGCATTGGCGTGCAGGGGGATGTCCGGGCGGCTCCAGGCGTCCTGGGCGGGGGACAGGTCGTCGGTGTTGGTTTCACCGGTCACCTTGAACACGGTCAGCTTGATCTCGGACGGGACGTCCGGACGGCCGGTGAACCATTCGGCGTCGGCCCAGCTCTGCAGCACGGCCTTGGCGTTGGCGTTGCCGGCCTTGGCCTTTTCTTCCACGTCGTGGAAAGAGTCGAACACCAGCAGGGTCTTCTTCAGGGCTTCGGCGGCCAGGGTGCCGAGAGCGGCGTCATCCAGCAGCTGAACCAGCGGCTCCACGTTGTAGCCACCGAGCATGGTGCCCAGCAGGTACACGGCGCGTTCCTTGGTGACCAGCGGAGAAGTGGCTTCACCCTTGGCGATGGCGGCCAGGAAGGCGGCCTTCACATAGGCGGCGGGGTCGACACCGGCCGGCACGCGGTTTTCCAGCAGGTCCACGAGGAAGGCTTCCTCGCCCTTGGGCGGGTTCTTCAGCAGGGCGACCAGATCGGCCACCTGCTTTTCATCGAGGGGCTTGGGGGGGACGCCCAGGGCGGCGCGTTCGGCAACGTGTTGGCGGTAGGCTTCGAGCACGGTGGCTTCCTCTACTGGCTGAATGGTTATGCCGGCTGGAACGGGCAGGGCTTGTGACCCTGATCGCGCCGGAGTTCGGGTGCAACTGGTGAAAAATCAGGCGCGAATTGTAGACGAACCCGGGGCGCAAGTTAAGGAAGGACAAGGCCTTGGGGCCTATGTTCGTCATTTTTTTGCGTGATGACGGGTGGCGGGGGTATTTCAGGGGGTGTTGGTGGCTGTTACGGGTGTTGCGGAGGGTGGGGCGGTTGGGTGGGTCGCCGCCCCATGGGGGCGGCGACAGGGTCAGCCCTTGGCGTGCTTCACGTTCATCGTGATGTCGGCCCGGAACACTTCGGTGCCGGCAGTATCGGTCACGCTCACCGGCACCACGATGTTGCCTTCGCGACTCCAGTCAATGCCGCTGCCGTCGGAGGTGGCGATCAGATCTGTCTTGGCCTTGGCCTGGTAGTGCACGGTCATGCCGCTGGGGATCCAGCGTGCGCCCGGTGGCACGGAGACGTCGGTCAGCAGGCCGCCGGCCAGCTCGGCCATGTTGCACATGGCAATGGCGTGCACGGTATGCAGGTGGTTTTCCACGGCGCGGCGCTTGCGCATGGCGACTTTCACCAGGCCGGGTTGCAGCGTGGTGACATGCGGGCGGATGGTCTTGAAGTAGGGCGCGGCATTGCAGACGCCCAGGCTGAACAGGCGGGTGCCGCCGGGCAGCTTCTTCAGGCGGTCGAACATGGCAAGGGCGTTCATCATGGCGCGGATCTCGGCTGGGTGGCAGCGGCTCTGCCGGGGTGGACTGGAATAATGTTCTAGAATAATATTCTGATCATGACAACAAGATCAATCCCGGAGGCGCGTTCCTCCAGCCGGCGCGACGACATCCTGCAGGCGGCCCTGCGCTGCTTTCTGCAGCACGGGGTCGAGGCCACCTCCATTGACATGATCCGCGAGGCCTCCGGGGCCAGTACGGGCAGTCTGTATCACCACTTCGGCAGCAAGGAGCGGCTGGCGGTGGAGCTGTATCTGGAGGGGCTGCGGCGCTTCCGGGCCTTCCAGACGGCGGCCTTTGCCGGCGTGACCACGCTGCAGGGCGGGGTGCGGGCCATCGTCCGGGCCAACATCGACTGGATCGGGCAGCAGCCCGACTGGGCGCGTTTCCTGTTTGATCACCGTAACGTGCTGTCGCATGCCGGCGACGAGGTGGGCCTGAAGCGGGAGCAGATGGCCGCACAGGCCGCCTTTGCCGAGTGGATGCAGTCGCAGTTGCCGGCGCACCAGCGGTTGCGCTGGCCGCTGGAGGCCTACCTCGCGCTGGTGGTGGGGCCGGTGCATGAATATGCGCGCCACTGGCTGGCAGGGCGTCGCGACGTGCCGCTCACGGACCTGTCGGATTTCTTTGCCGAGGCGGCGTGTCGCGCGGTGGGCTTGTCGGGCGGGGCGTGAGGGCTGGCCTGTGTGTTGCTGCACGACAGGCCGTGCCGATGACAAGACGCAGTCAGGCGCCCTTGCTCTTCATGAAATCCACCACCACTTTCGCCAGCGCTTCGCCCTGGTCTTCCTGCAGGAAATGCCCGCCGTTTTCGATGGTGGTATGCGCTTGTCCTGCGCAACCCGGAATCAGTTTCTGCAGCACGGGCGCGGCGGCTGCCGTGATCTTGTCCTTGTCGCTGAAGGCGCACAGGAAGGGTTTGCGAAACTGGAACAGCACCTGCCATGCGGCGCGATTCGCGGGAGTGGCGGGATCCTCCGGTGTCACCGGCACCAGTGTCGGAAATTGCCGGGCACCTTCCTTGTAGCGCTCATCCGGAAACGGCGCGTCATACGCGGCGACCACCTCGGGCGGAATCGCCGTGGCACAGCCGCCGGCCACGATTTTGCCGGTGTTGAATTCCGGGGTGGTCTGCGAGTACTCGCGCCATTTCAGGAAGGCCTCGCCCGGATGAAAATCACCGGTAGGCAGCATGGTGTTGGCGGCGACTACGCGTGCAAACCGGTCTTCATGTTCCGCCACCAGGCGCAAGCCGATTAGGCCGCCCCAGTCCTGGCACACCAGCGTGATGTCGCGCAAATCCAGTTGCAGCAACAGTGAACGCACCCAATCGACATGGCGCTGGTAGGTGTAGTCCGTGCGTTCGGTGGGCTTGTCGGAGCGGCCAAAACCGATGAGGTCGGGCGCAATCACGCGATAGCCGGCGGCCGTCACGACGGGAATCATCTTGCGGTACAGGTAACTCCACGAAGGCTCGCCATGCAGCATCAGCACGACGGGCGCATCGGCGGGGCCTTCGTCCAGGTAATGCATGCGCAGCTCGCCGCCTTCGGTGTCATCCACCATCACGTAGTGCGGGGCAAACGGATAGCCGGGCAGGTTGGCAAAACGCTCGTCGGGGGTGCGCAGGAATTTCATGGGCGTGTCTTCCCTGTGGTGTGGGTGGGTTGAACGGGGTGGGTGAGGGGCAGCAGGGCCAGGATCAGGTCGACCTTGCGGTCCAGTGCCCCCCGGTCTTTCTCGATGCGACTGCTCACCACCAGACCTTGCAGGCCCAGGTGAAGCAGTTCGGCCAGGGCGGAGGTGTCGGCAGGCGGGGCCAGGTCGCCTTCTGCCTTCATGTCGTCCAGGTTGCGTTGCAGGCCATCGCGGATACGCCTGCCGCCGTTGGCCAGCAGCAGGTCGACCGCTTTCTGCTGGCCGCCGATTTCCAGTGCGGTGTTCACCAGCAGGCAGGCCAGTGGCGGGCGCTTCGGACTGATGTAGTCGTACACGGTTTCCAGGAAGCGGCGCAGGCCGCCCAGGGCATCGGGCGTGTCACGCGTGCTGTCCAGATAGTGCGTGATGCGCCACTGGATGATGTCGTCGAGATAGTGGGCGAGGGCGGCCTCGAACAGGCCGTCCTTGGAACCGTAGCGATGGTACAGGCTGGACGCCTTGAGCCCGGTGGCAGCCTCCAGCTCGCGAATGCCGGTGGCGCCATAGCCGTTGCGCCAGAACAGCATCATGGCGTGGCGCAGCGCGTCATCGTTGTCGATCAGTCGGGGGCGGGCCATGGGCGCGGTCTTTGTTTTGTAGCGATTGCTACAAAATAGGCGCATGGCAGGCGGTCGTCAACGTGCGGGCCGCAGTGCCGACAGACGGCAAGACAAGGAAAGGGGAGAGGAAGTCCGCTGGTGTTCTTCTCCGCAGGGGCGGCCAGGAGGCGGTGTTTTGCCATCACCAGTACCAGTACCAGTGCCAGTACCAGTGCCAGTGCCAGTGCGAGGGAAGAGGAAGAGGAAGAGGGTATCCCCACCCTTTGGGAGGGGGATTTTGCGCGCAGGGTGGTGCTGTCCTCAATCGTGATGGATCTGCATTTTGCGTGATTCAGGCGGTCATGTACGCGTGCCAGAAACAGTCGCGATCCACTCTCCTCCTCAGAGCAGTGTGACGAATGTTGAACCTCAACCCACATCACAACCCGAACAAAACGGACAATCACAAAACGGAGTTGCCATGCGTGCATTCATTCTTGCCGGCCTGCTGCTGCCGGCACTCAGCGTTGCCCAGTGTCCCGATTACATGAGCCCGGTGAATACGCCGGCGTTTACCAATCCCGCCAAGAAATCCTTCCGCAATTTCGGCAATACCATCATGGCGAGCATCTACAAGCCGTGGCACATGGTGCATGACGAAATCGTCAAGGCTGGCACGCCGGTTCAGATGGTCGGCAAGTTTGATTATGACGCCGTGCTGCACAAGGATCTCGAGGGCGAGTACGTGCATGTGTACATTACCGGTACCGGCATGACGAACTGGCAGTACGCCGGCCGTTACACCACCAACTCCGACGGCAAGATCACAGCCAATCTGGGCGTGCGCCCGGTGGGCGAGTACCAGGTGCGCATGGTGGTCGAAGGCGACCTGTCGAGCGTAAGCGGGTATCTGAGCGTGGTGGAGCAGGGGCGGCAGGCGGTGCTCTTTGATATCGACGGCACGCTCACCATCAATGATTTCGAGGCCTACGCGGACTATGTCGGCGTGAAGACGGCGACACCCTACGGTTAAGCCACGCAGACGGTGAATGCGTACAAGTCCAAGGGCTACCAGATCATTTACCTCACGGCGCGCCCGTACTGGGTGGCCAAGGATGCGCGCGAATGGTTCAGCCGCCAGGGCCTGCTGGGCTGGCACTATCGCAGCAATCCGTACGGTGATGGCCCGATTCCGCCCAACACGCAGCAGCACAAGACGGATTACGTGAAGTACCTGCGCAACACGGTGGGACTCAACATCATCCGTGCCTACGGCAACGCCACCACCGACATCGCGGCCTATGCCGATGGCGGCATTCCCAAGGCAGAGACGTGGATCATCGGCGAGAATGCCGGTACCAGTGGCACCCAGGCCATCACTGGCGATTACACCTATCACTACAGCACGGTGGTGGTGAACACGCCGACCTCGGCATCCTGCCTGTAATAAAAAAATGCGGATGCCGGTCGTGAGCCGGCATCCGCATTTTTTTTGGGTCATCGCTGATTGTCGGGAATGGCAGGGGCGAAAGGTGAAACGGGTTGGGTTGTTTGTGCATCCCGATCGCCATCCCGGACTCCACTGTAATGCTCGATGTTACGTTTCCTGTCTGCCTGTCTGCCTGTCTGCCTGTTTGCCGCTGCCGCTGCCGCTGCCGTCGTTGTTGCTTTTGCTTTTGTTGATGGTGGAGGTCGTATGGCCCCGCCGCTCCTGCCCGTCCCTCGCCAGGCCCCTGCGGCAGGCAGACACCGGGTCAGTGAATCATGTCCGGAAGTGCACTATTCACGCCTGCACCTGCGCGCGGTAATCCCCGGGCGTGATCCCTTCGAGTTTCTTGAACCAGCGGATGAACGACTGGCTGTCGCCAAAGCCGAGCTGGCTGCCCAGTTGCCCCACCGTGTGCGTACGTTCGGCCAGCGCCTTGCGCGCAATCTCCAGCCGTACTTCGTCCATCAGCGTGCGGAAATTGAGTCCGCTCTCCTCCAGCTTGCGATGCAGGCTGCGGCCGCTCATGCCCAGCATGTCGGCAATGTCTTCGCGCACCGGTGTCATGCCTTGTGCCAGCACCGCCCGCAATTGCGCACGTACCTTGTCTGCCAGTGAAATGCTGTGTTGCTGGGCCTGCAATTGTTGCTCCGCGTGCAGCGCCAGCATCTGGTGCAGGTTGGGATCAGCCAGGCTCATGGGATCGGACAGGTTGATGCTGGGGAGTACGAGTCCGGACTCGGGTTGGTCAAACAGCACGGGGCAGCCAAAGAAGCGCTGGTATTCCCTGTCCAGTTCCGGTGCCGGCAACGAATGCCGGAAATGCACGGCCAGCAGGATGGAGTGCTTGCCCTGCTTGCGCAGGCGCATCAGCCCCGCCCAGCAGCCGAGGATGCATTCGGTAGCGTGGCGGATCATCAGGGGTTCCTGGAAATGGCAATCCCATGTCCAGACGACCTTGCCGGGCTCGTAGCGCATCGACGGCGTGCCCACGTCACCGGCCAGGTGCCCGAAGCGGTTGATTGACTGGATGAGGTCGCCCAGCGTGTTGCTCGTCTGGGCAATGAAGCCGATCACCCCCAGCGCGGTGATGTTGATCTTGGGCGAGAGGTGCAGGCCGATGAGGGGATCGTCGATGCGGTCGAAGGCTTTCATCATGCCCCTCTCCACCGCCGACGCATCCAGCTGTGCATTCGGGTCCTGCAATGCCGAGCGCGGGATGTCGGCCGCGTCGATCAGCACGTCCGGATCCAGCCCCTGCGAACGGGCCCAGCGCAGCAGTTCATTGATGATGAGCGATGAAACAAACCAGCGTGGGGCGGGGGCCATTCCGTTCATGGTCTCATCCTGTCCTTGTTGTTATTGCGCGGATGAAGCGCTCTGATAATGCGCGAGGATGAACCGGATCGGCCAACCGTTTGTCGGGATGAGGGGGGGGAAGGGGGATGGGGCGGAAGCGGGTATTCTCGTGTCCGGGGCCGGCGAGGCGGTGCACGACAACGAATGCAAGGAGTTCAGGTCATCACGTGACCTGCAAGACAGCCGGCATGTAACCGGTAACGGGGACTGCGAGCGAGCTCCGCAACGAAACGCAAGCGGCAGGCGGCTTGGGCTAAGGGTCTTGGCGGGAGCCGCAGCGATTCAGGACGCACTGTCAGTAGCGCGGCAGCCTCCGGCTCGGCCAGCAGGAAAGAGCAGGCCCCGCGGTGCAGGGCCTGACGGTTTGGAAGGTTGTTGCCAGTGTCGCCTATCGTTGCTCGTCGAGCGCCCGCAGCGGCGCCGACAGCCGGTCCGGGTGGCGCGGCACCATGCCGCGGAAGCGCTCGATGATGAGTGGCAGGTCCTGCTCCACGTTGCCGGTAGGGGTGAAGCTGCCCAGCATCACGATTTCACGCTTCGAGTAGTCGAACGAGATCATGATGATGGGCACGCCGGCCTGGTAGGCCATCCAGTAGAAACCGGTTTTCCAGGCGGGTGACGACTTGCGCGTGCCTTCGGGGGCAATCGCGAGCATGAGGGCGGGTTTGCTCTGGTACTGCCGCACGGTGTACCCCACCATGTCGCGCGAGCTCTCGCGGTCGACCGGCACGGCGCCAAACCAGCGCATGAGGCCGCCAATGGGCCACACGAAGGCGCTGTCCTTCACGAAGAAAAAGAGCTGCAGGCGCAGGGCCATGATGCCGGCCACCGACACCAGTCCGTCGTAGTTCGACGTGTGCGGGGCAATGACGATCATGCCCTTGGGCACGTTGGGGAACTCGCCCCGCATGCGCCAGCCGATCAGCCAGAGCAGGAACAGGCCAACGAGCTGGCTGAGGGTGTTGCCGCGACGCGGGACGTCAGGGCCGAGATGGAAGATTCGGGAGCTTTGCATTGTCGATGGTCAAGGTGAGGAAACCGCGACCATCTTACCAGCCGCCGGACGCGCCGCCTCCCCCGAAGCCACCGCCGCCGCCGGAAAATCCGCCGCCACCGCCACCAAAGCCACCACCCCCGAAGCCGCCTCCGCCAAAGCCGCCCCGGCCCATGCTGCGTCCGTTGCCTGCGAACAGGGCGAACACCAGCACGATCACGGCCGCCATGACGGCGACTCCCAGCGCGGTCCCCAGGACCAGCGCCAGGGCCAGTGCCACGCCGCCACCAGTCAGCCCGCCAATGAAGCGACCCAGCACGATTCTCAGGAAAAATGCGGCCATCACGCCAAAAATGATGGCGATCATGACGGGATCTTGCCTGCTTTTGGATTGGTGCTGTTGCGCCGGGGCCGGCAGGTTCTCCCCCTTGATCAGCGCGATCGCGGCATCCACTCCCGCATTGACGCCACCGGGAAAGTCGCCGGCCTGGAAGCGGGGCCGGATGATGTCCTGCAGGATCTGCTTGGCACGGGCGTCCGGAATGGCTCCCTCCAGGCCGTAGCCGACTTGCAGGTGGGTCTTGCGATCCTGTACGGCAATCACCAGCAGTACGCCGTCATCCACGCCCTTGCGTCCCAGCTTCCAGGTGTCGGCCACGCGAAAGCTGTAGCTGAAGATGTCCTCGGGCTGCGTGGTGGGCACGGTCAGTACGGCCACCTGGCTGCCGTTCTCCCGGGCAAAGGCCAGCAGGCGTGTATTCAGGGCGCTTTCGTCAGTTGGCGGTAACAGGTCGGCCAGGTCCGTCACCGGCGCGGTGAGCGCGGGTACCGGGAGTGGCTCGCCCTCGGCGGCGGCCACGGGCGTGGGCAGCCACAGCAGCCAGGCGAAAAAGAAGGGAATCAGGCGCATGGGCGGGTAGCCGGTCGGGCAGGCGGGAGGCCTGCCCTCCGCGGCTTACGGGGCGGGTGCAGGCGCTGGTGCCGGGGCCGGGGCCGCCGGGGCAGGCGCGGCCGGGGCACCGAAGTCCACAACCGGGGGTGCGCTGATGGCGGCTTCATTCTGCACGGTAAAGGTCGGGCGCGTCTTCAGGCCGAAGGCCATGGCCGTGAAGTTGGAGGGGAATGAGCGCACCGTGGTGTTGTAGGCCTGCACCTCCTTGATGTAGCGGTTGCGGGCGACGGTGATACGGTTTTCCGTGCCCTCCAGCTGGGCCTGCAGGTCGCGGAAATTGGCATCTGCCTTTAGCTGCGGATAGTTCTCCGCCACGACCAGCAGGCGCGAGAGGGCCGAGCTCATCTCGCCCTGGGCCGCCTGGAACTTCGCAAAGGCGGCTTCGTCGTTCAGTAGCGAGGCGTCGGCCTTCACGCTGCCGACGCCGGCACGGGCATTGGTGACGGCGGTCAGCACGCCGGCCTCATGGGCGGCATAGCCCTTCACCACGTTGACCAGGTTGGGCACCAGGTCCGCCCGGCGCTGGTACTGGTTGAGCACCTCTGCCCATGCCGCGTTGATTGATTCGTCCTGGGCCTGCATGGTGTTGTAGCCGCAGCCGCCGAGGGTCAGTGTGGCCAGGGCGAGCAGGGTGGCAAGAAAGTGGCGCATGGTGTGAGATCCTTCACTGATTACCGATGCTCACAAGATAAGGCGGACAGCGGGAATTACAAGGGCGCTCGCAGACGGTATAGTCAACGCCATTACCCCGGGGCCACAGAACATGAACAAGCCCGCAGAAACACACGCCGACAAGCCGGCTGCCAAGGGCAAGGTGCCGTTTTCCTTCCGTATCGACCTGCGCTGGTGCCTGGACGAATTGTTGAAGGATGGTCGTCTCAGCCAGCGTGATGCCAACCTGGTGTCCACCACGCCGCGTGGTCGCGAGCAGCTCAACTGGCATCCCTTGCAGGTGATCGCCCATTTCGACTTTGAGGATGCCAAGGGCGGCGGCAAGCTCGGCCTGGACGCGCTGACGGTGTGGCTGGCGGGCAAGGCCGGGCAGCCGGTATTCCATATCGATCCTCTCAAGATTCGTGCCGGCGACGTGACCGCCATCATGTCCTATGCCTTTGCCGAGCGGCACGGCATCCTGGCCGTGCAGGTGGGCAAGGACGAAGTGCTGGTGGCATCGGCGCAGCCCTTCCACACCGAGTGGGTGGACAACCTGCAGCAGTCGTTGCGCGGGCGGCTGATTACCCGCGTGGTCGCCAGCCCGGTCGACATCCACCGCTACACCATCGAGTTCTATCGCCTGGCGCGCGCCATCGAGGGGGCCAACGCCAGTGATGCGGTCAGCCAGCAGTACGTCAGCAACTTCGAGCAGTTGCTGGAGTTGGGCAACCTGACCTCGCCGGATGCCAACGACCAGCACATCGTCAACATCGTGGACTGGTTGCTGCAGTATGCCTTCGACCAGCGCGCATCGGACATCCACCTGGAGCCGCGCCGTGACATCGGCCGCGTGCGTTTCCGTATCGATGGCGTGTTGCACAACATCTACGAGTTTCCCCATCTCATCATGAATGCGGTGGTGTCGCGAATCAAAATCCTGGGCCGCATGAACGTGGCTGAAAAGCGCAAACCGCAGGATGGCCGCCTGAAAACGCGCAACCCCAGGGGTCAGGAAACCGAATTGCGCTTGTCGACGCTGCCCACGGCCTTCGGCGAAAAGCTCGTCATGCGTATCTTTGATCCGGATGTGCTGGTGCGCGGCTTCAAGGAGCTGGGCCTGCAGGGCGATGATCATGCCAAGTGGCAGAAAATGGTGCTCGAGCCCAACGGCATCATCCTGGTGACCGGCCCTACCGGCTCCGGCAAGACCACAACGCTGTATTCCACACTCAAGCAGCTGGCGACGGACGAGGTGAATGTCTGCACCATCGAAGACCCGATCGAAATGATCGAGGGCAGCTTCAACCAGATGCAGGTGCAGCACGGCATCGAGCTCGACTTTGCCGAGGGCATTCGATCACTGATGCGCCAGGACCCGGACATCATCATGGTCGGCGAAGTGCGTGACCATGAGACTGCCGACATGGCCATCCAGGCGGCCCTCACCGGTCATCTGGTGCTTTCAACGCTGCACACCAACGATGCACCATCGTCCATTACGCGCCTGGTCGACCTCGGCGTGCAGCCGTTCCTCATTTCGGCGACCGTACTGGGCGTGATGGCGCAGCGACTGGTGCGTACGTTGTGCCCGCACTGCAAGGTGGAAGGCGAATGCGACGAGAAAGGCTGGGCCGAGCTCACGCATCCCTGGAAGGCGACGGCACCCAAGAAGATATTCGCGCCCAAGGGTTGCCTGGAGTGCCGTGATACCGGCTACCTCGGTCGCATGGGCATCTACGAAATCATGCTGATGTCACACGAGATGAAGAGAATCATCAGTGATGGCGCCACGCTGGGCGAGATCCGCAAGCAGGCCTACAAGGAAGGCATGCTGCCCTTGCGTTTGTCCGGCGCACAGAAGATTGCGCAGGGCCAGACCACCATCGAGGAAGTGTTGCGGGTGGCGCCGCTGGGGTAAGCCGTAAAGGACCGGACATGCCGGACGGGTGGTCCGGATGGTCGTTCATCAATATCAGGTGTTTATCAAAAGGAGTAGTGGGAATGGGATCGTTTGTGTTGGTTGTGATGGTGCTGGCTATCGTGCTGGTCGTGATGACGGTAAAGCAGGTGCCGCAGGGCTATGAATGGACGGTGGAGCGTTTCGGCCGCTATACCCGCACGCTGTCGCCGGGCCTGGATTTCATCTGGCCGGTGTTCGAGAAGATCGGTAACAAGGTCAACATGATGGAGCAGGTGCTGGATATCCCGCCGCAGCAGGTGATCTCGCGTGACAATGCCATGGTGACCATCGACGCCGTGTGTTTCTACCAGGTGTTCAGCGCGTCGCAGGCCTCGTACGAGGTAAGCAACCTTGATTACGCCATCCGTAACCTGACCATGACCAACATCCGTACCGTGATCGGCTCGATGGACCTGGACCAGATGCTGTCTCAGCGTGACCAGATCAATTCGCAGTTGCTGGCAGTGGTCGATCAGGCCACTAACCCCTGGGGCATCAAGATCACCCGTATCGAAATAAAGGACATTACACCGCCGGCGGATCTGGTCGATGCCATGGCTTCGCAGATGAAAGCCGAGCGTACCAAGCGTGCCCAGATCCTGGAGGCCGAGGGCTTCCGCCAGGCCGCCATTCTTTCTGCCGAGGGCAAGAAGCAGGCGCAGATTCTGGAAGCCGAAGGTGAGCGTCAGGCCGCCTTCCTGGAAGCCGAAGCCCGCGAGCGTGCCGCTGAAGCCGAAGCCAAGGCCACCATGATGGTGTCGCAGGCTATCGCGAAGGGCGACATCCAGGCCGTCAACTATTTCGTGGCCCAGAAGTACGTGCAGGCACTGGGTGAAATCGCCAGCAGCAACAACACCAAGCTCATCATGATGCCGCTGGAATCGTCGCAGGTGATCGGCTCGATCGCCGGCATCGGTGACATCGTGAAAGAAGTGCAGAACAAGCTGAAGGACTGACCCTTATGGATGCCTTTGCCGAAAATCCGGCGCTGTGGTGGCTGAGCGCCGGCGTGTTCATGCTGGTGCTGGAAGTAGTGGGCAATACGCTGTTCTTCCTCTGGTTCAGCGGTGCCATGTTCCTGACGGCGCTGGTGACGTGGCTGTTCGGCCCGCCGCCGGCCGTGCAGGGCCTGGTGTTTGCCGTCGCCACGGTGTTCGCACTGCTCGGCTGGCAGCGCTTCCGCCCGCTGCAGAACATGGAGGGGCGTGATGCCGCTGCGGGACTCAACAACCGTCTGGCCGGTTATGTCGGTCGCGAGGTCGTGTTGTCCGAAGCAGTGGTGAACGGGCAGGGTCGCGTGCATCTCGACGATACCTACTGGACCGTGGTTGGCGAAGACATGCCGGCCGGCACCCATGTGCGCATTGCAGCGCTCGAAGGCATGCGCTTTCGCATCGAGCGCGTGTAGGGCCCGCGTCAGTATGCCCCGCTTCGTGCGGGGCTTTCCCTTATGCGTCGCGGGGGCATCCCCGCGCTGCTCGCAGTCACTGATCTTCTTTTTACGGGTCAGGCTCCCTACCGGGCCGCTCGGCGTGCCGTCTGCGGCAACACGTCTTTCAGAAAATCCAGTTGGTGCCGGATCACGTCAGGAAAGCAGGGTTCGAAGTAAGGATCAAAATGGTCCGCATCAATCCGCACCACCCGCAGATGCGGGTTGTCCACGCGGCGAATCTCGTCTTCAACGAACGGGGCCACCGTATCGCGGATCGCGCCCACGATCAGCATCGGTATCTTTACGTGCCTGAGGCGGGTACAGGGGCGGTAGAAACCCATCGTGAGAAGGGAACGTGCCGTCACGCGGTTGACGTACTTCATGCCATCGTGCGCAGCAAGGCCCAGTTGCAGGGCGTCCCACGCGTTGTCCCTGTCCATCGAGCCGAAGGCGCCTTGCCGGGCGACTGTGGGAATGAGGATCGAGGCGCCGGGTTTCAGCAGGTCTGCGATGCCGGTTGCCATGAACCGTACCAGTCGGGGCAGGGGAACGGCTTTGACGGTGGCCATGCCGTCCAGCATGGGAACCTGGATGATGGCGCCCTGCAAGTCCGGATGCGCAGCGGCAAGATCGACGATGTGTCCGCCGCCGAATGACGTGCCCCACAGCACGATGCGATGCGCATCGACCTCTGCCTGGCTCTTGAGGTGGGCGAGGGCGGCATTCGCGGCCCTTACGCGCCGCCAGGGATTGATGTCCTGCCGCGGCCAGCCACCGCTCAGGCCCCAGCCCGGGAAGTCGAACTCCATGACGGCGTAGCCCGCCGCGATGAAGCGGTTGACGAAGGCGGCCGTCAGGGCGTTCTGCACGCTACCCCAGCCGCCGACCATGAGGATTGCTGGCAGCCGTTGTCCGCCTGTGCTGGCGGGCGTGTGCAGGGTGGCTGCGCAAGTATTCCCGTCCGCCACGAACGTGGATTTTGTCTTTATGACGCTGTCGCCGGTGATGTCGGGGTTTCGTCGAAGGGTCATGAGGCTTCTCTCGCATGCAGTCATGGGGTTCGGGATTCAGGACTCGGAACACCATCGCTCACGCGACGTTCCGGCGGGCGGCTAGCCAGGGCGTCAGGCGTGCCGGGCTCCCGGTCAGCGTCACTGCAACGGAGCTGGTGGGCCCGCATGTTAGTCGGGAGCAGGGCGTACGGCAGCGCTACAGGGGTTGGGTATGGCATACTGCTGCTGCATTGTTGAATGGCGTTCAACAAAATAATAATCAAATACTTGAATGATGTTCAACAGCGCTTACAATGTTAGCGACGAATGGCAGCTACAGGGCGTCCTGACGCCGCTGGGCAGCAGGACGGGAGGGGCAAGATGGCGCGAACCAAGCGTGACCAGGACAAGGAAGCGAAGCGCGACGAGATCGTTGCCGCCGCACGCGAGTTGTTTGTGGACGAGGGCTACGAGGCTACGTCCATGAGCCGCCTGGCCTCGGCTGCCGGCGTCGCGCCCAATACCATTTACTGGTATTTCCGGGACAAGGACGAGGTGCTGGTGGCCGTGCTCGATGCCGAATTCTCGACGCGCATGACGGAGTATGTGCAACTGCAGGACACGGATCGTACGGAGCGCCTGCTCTGGATTGCCAACCAGTTGCAGCGCGTGAGCCGGCTGGTTGGTACCGTGCACTCCCGGCTGGAGAAGTCGACGGCAATTGAGGCCTGGCATGCACGCTTTCACGTGCTGAGCGAGGAAATGTTGCGGTCAGAGTTGCGCCAGGCGGGTATTCCGGAGTCGAAAATCGAGGCATGGGTGAAGATCGGCATATTCACCCTGGAGGGATTGCTGACCCATCAGCTTCCGGAGGACCAGCAACACGCAATTTGTGCAGCCTTGTTACACTAGCGCGAATATCAGGGGGCTGCGCCAATCCGGGCTCGGCTAGAAGGAGGGAGTCGTGAGTCAGCAACGCATCGAGATTGTTCAGGAGTTTCCGTTTCCGGTCAGCAAGCTGTTTGCTTTCCTGAGTGTGCATGAAAACCTGGAGCGGATTTTTGCGCCGGCGAAGATCCGCACTGTCAAGCAAGGGGTGGAGCAGCCTTGCGGCCTGGGTTCGGTGCGCGAACTGCGCATTCCCCTGTCTCCGTCTTTCGACGAGACCGTAACGGCGTTCAAGGAAAACGAATTGATCGAGTACCGCATCACGCGCGGCAGTCCGCTGAAAAACCATCATGGCGTGATGCGGTTTTATCCGCTGGGAGAGGGATCACGTCTGCACTACACCATCGTTTTCGAAGGCAAGCTGCCCTTGCTCGCGAGCGTGATACGCCCGGCACTGGAGCAGTCCATCCGCAAGGGCTTGCGCGGCTTGCGCCTCTGAGTGCGTGATGCGCATGTGAAAAAGCCGGTCATTCCTGACCGGCTTTTTTGTTGGAGTTTCCCCTGTTGTCGCCTGTCATTTGCGGGCGAGCATCTCCTTCCAGAACTCTGGTCGTGGCGGTGGCGATGTCACGCCGGGGCGCGGGCGGATGCGCGTGGCCATCAGTTCGCACCACACGTCCAGAAAGTGTTCATAGAAGCGCGGGTCGTCGACCAGGTGCCGGTCGAGTGCCATGCCGCGCAACAGCCATTGCATCATGATCATCATGTCCGGTGGCTGGCTGCTGCCGTCGGCTGGCTCGAAATAATGCTCGGCCGCGCCCTTGATCAGCAGGTAGCCGGCTGTCCACAACCGTTTCACCATCGCGGCCAGCTCCGCGTCATGCCGGCTGGCCAGTTGCAGTTCCATCATGGCCGCATGTTCGCGGGTACCAAAGACGGTATGCCAGGCATTCACCACCACGGCCCGCAGCCGGTCCTCCGAGTCGTTCAGGTTGAGCAGCACTTCGCCCAGCCTGACATAGACGTGCCTTACCAGCTGTTCCGCTGTCGCCTCGATCAGGGCAGCCTTGGTGGGAAAGTGGTGGACCGGGGCGCCGCGGGACACTTCCGCCCGCTCCACGATCTTGCTGATGGTCGTGCCCGCATAGCCTTCGCTCTCCAGGCAGGACAACGTGGCGTCGATCAGGCGCTGGCGCATGGCTTCGCTGCGCTCCAGCTGGGTGCGGCGGCTGGCGGGCGAAACCTCCGTGGCGGCGGTTTCGGGGGTAGGGGCGGCGTGGGGCATGGGGGCTCCGGTCATGTCGGCAAATTTTTCTTTTTCTTTCAAAGTCTTGCAAGTGTTGTGAGGCCGTGGTGTCAGCGCGGGCCATGCGAAGTGGCCCGAAGAGACCGCGCCGGATCATTGACAGCGACATGACCGGTTGGTATCAAGATACATGTTGGACGACCGTATTGTAAATGCGGTCGTCATTTCCACCCTGGCCTGAAGGAGCCCCCCATGAGCGTTACCGTGCCGCAGCCCGTTGCCCCGATGATTCCCCGCACCCTGTTCAACGCCGACCACGAGGCGTTTCGCGACACCGCTCGCCGCTTCTTCGAAACCGAGATCGCGCCGTTCCACGAGAAGTGGGAAGAGCAGCAGCACATCGATCGCCACCTGTGGAACAAGGCAGGCGAGCTCGGCCTGCTGTGCTGCACCATGCCCGAGGAATACGGCGGATCTGGCGTGGATCGCCTGTACTCGATGATCCTGATGGAAGAGCAGGCCCGTGTGGGTGACTCCGCCTCCGGCTTCTCCCTGCACTCCGACATCGTGGCCAACTACATCAACAACTTCGGTAACGAAGAACAGAAGAAGACCTGGCTGCCAAAAATGGCCTCCGGTGAAGCCGTGGGTGCCATCGCCATGACCGAACCGGGCACCGGCTCCGATCTGCAGTCCATTCGCACCACGGCCGTGGCCGACGGTGACGATTACATCGTCAACGGTTCCAAGATTTTCATCACCAACGGCTACCTCTGCGATGTGGCCGTGGTGGCCGTGAAGACCGGTGACATCAATGGCGGCGCCGGCAGCGTCTCGCTGCTCATCATGGAAGCGAACCGCCCCGGCTTTACCAAGGGCAAGCCGCTGAAGAAGGTCGGCATGCGCGGCCAGGACACCTGCGAGCTGTTCTTCGACAACGTGCGCGTGCCGAAGAGCAATCTGCTCGGCATGGAAGGCATGGGCTTCATCATGCTGATGAAGGAACTGGCCTGGGAACGCATGATGATTGCCATCATGTGCTGTGCCGGCGCCGAATTCGCACTGGCCACTACCGTTGATTACGTCAAGCAGCGCAAGGTCTTCGGCAAGCCGGTATCGGCTTACCAGAACACCCGCTTCAAGCTGGCGGAAATGCGTTCGGAAATCCAGGTGGCCCGCGTCTTCACCGACCGTTGCATGGAGCAGGTGCTGAAGGGCGAGCTGTCTGTTGAAGCGGCTTGCGCTGCCAAGTACTGGGTGTCCGACCTGCTGTCCAAGGTGGTGGACGAAGGCGTGCAGCTGCATGGTGGCTACGGCTTCATGCTGGAGTATCCGATTGCCCGTGCCTACATCGACAACCGTGCCAACCGCATCTACGGCGGCACCAACGAAATCATGAAGGAACTGATCTCGCGTTCCATCTGATGATCAGAAATGGGGTAGCCGATGCGCTGCCCCTTTTTTTGACCGGGTGTGACTGATTGGTGCTGGCAATCTTGTGAGGGAAGGGAACATGGCAGAACTTCGTTTTGATGGCCGTGTGGCCATTGTCACTGGCGCGGGGGGCGGCCTTGGGCGCTCGCATGCGCTGATGCTGGCCGCGCGCGGCGCGAAAGTGGTGGTGAACGATCTGGGTGGTAGCGCGCACGGCGATGGAAAGTCTGCTTCGGCGGCTGACAAGGTGGTGGAGGAAATCCGCGCCATGGGTGGCGAGGCCGTGGCGAACTACGACTCAGTGGAGAACGGCACCGCCATTGTGCAGACCGCACTCGATGCCTTTGGTACGGTCGACATCGTCATCAACAACGCCGGCATCCTGCGTGATGTCAGCTTCCAGAAAATGACCCAGGCCGACTGGGACATCGTGCAGCGTGTGCACCTGAACGGCAGCATGAGCGTGTCACATGCCGCCTGGCCCATCATGCGTGAGAAGGGCTATGGCCGTATCGTGATGACCACTTCGGCCGCTGGCATCTACGGCAATTTCGGGCAGGCCAACTACTGCGCCGCCAAACTCGGTATTCTCGGTCTTGCGCATTGTCTGGCCGAGGAAGGCCGTGGCAAGAATGTGTTCGTCAACACGATTGCACCCATTGCGGCATCGCGCCTGACCGAAACCATCATGCCTCCGGCGCTGTTGGAAAATCTTAAGCCGGAAGCGGTGAGCCCGCTGGTGGCCTGGCTCTGCCATGAAGATTGCGAGGAAACCAAGGGTCTGTTCGAGGTGGGCGCCGGATACATCGCCAAACTGCGCTGGGAGCGCACCGCTGGCCATATCTTCCCGCTCGGTCGTGCCTTCACGATGGACGATGTGGCGCGCAAGTGGAGTGCCATCACCGATTTCAGCGAGAGCACTCATCCCTCCAATACCAACGAGGCCCTCGCGCCCATCCTGAGCGCGGTCAGCAATCCGAGCCTGGGGGGTAACGAGTTTATTGATCTGGACGTGGCCAGCAAGACCGAACTGGTGCTGGACTCGTCCTATGACGAGCGCGATCTCGCGCTGTATGCGCTTGGCATCGGTGCCGCACGCGACCCCATGGACAAGGCTGAACTGAAATACGTCTACGAGCTGGGCGGCGATTTCGGTGCGCTGCCGACCTGGGGCGCCATGCCGCAGCTTAACGCCATGCTCGATGCCGCCAAGAAAGGCAGCCTGGCATTGCCTGGCATGAGCTTCGGCTTTGACCGCCTGCTGCATGGCGAGCAGTACATGGAGCTGAAGAAGCCGCTGCCGCCACACGCCAAACTCAAGCATGTGTTCAAGTTCAAGGAAGCTTTCGACAAGGCGCCGAATGCTGTCATCACTTTCGCCATTTCCACGCAGGACGAGTCCGGCGAGGAAGTTGCCTACAACGAAATGACGTCGTTCGTGAAAGGTGCGGGTGGTTGGGGCGGTGATCGCGGCCCCAGCGCCGACATCAACGTGCCACCCGCGCGTGAGCCGGATGCCGTGATCGAGGAAAAGACCGATCCCAACCAGACGCTGTTGTACCGTCTGTCTGGCGACTGGAACCCTCTGCATGCCGACCCGGATTTTGCGCGCGCCTTCGGCTTCGAAAAGCCCATCCTGCACGGCATGTGCACCTTTGGTTACTGCGGTCGCCATGTCATCAAGGCCTTCTGCGGCAACGACGGCCGCTACTTCAAGAGCATCAAGGTGCGTTTTGCCAAGAGCGTATTCCCCGGCGACACGCTGGTGACGCGTATGTGGAAGGAGTCGGGCACGCGCATCGTGTTCGAAACCTCGGTGAAGGAGCGCAACGAGGTCGTCATCAAGAACGCTGTCGTCGAACTGCACAAGGAGCTGCCGATGGCCAGGCCGAAGGCCGCGGCATCTGCGCAGGCGACAACCAGCGTGGCCGCACCGGCCGCTGTCGACCAGGGCATCACGCTGGAGGATGTGTTCACCGCCATCAAGTCCTATGTGGCACTGAAACCCGAACTCGTCGGACAGACGAAAACAGTGTTCCAGTTCACCTTCAACAACCCGGGCTCCAGCTGGTTCATCGATCTCAAAAACGGTAGCGGCAGTGCCGGCAAGGGCAACGCAGACAAACCGGACGTGACGCTGGAGCTGGATACCGAACTGGCGCCGGTACTGTTCGGTGGTGATGTGGCCGAAGTGCAGAAGCTGTTCTTCAGCGGCAAACTGAAGGTGGGTGGCAACGTGATGGCATCCAACAAGCTCACCGTGCTTGCCGGCATGGACAAGAAGCTGGTGGAAGAAGCGCGCGCCGGTCGCATCGCGGCCGCTGGCTCGGTGGCGCCCGCTGCCGCATCGGCAGCAGCACCCGCACCCGCAGTCGATGAAGGCGTGACACTGGCCGACGTGTTTGGCGGTATCGCCAGCTTCATCGCCAGCAAGCCCGAGCTGGTTGAGCAGACGAAGACAGTATTCCAGTTCACCTTCCACAAGCCTGATACCAGCTGGTTCATCGATCTCAAGAATGGCAAGGGCGGTGCCAGTGCCGGTGTGGCCGACAAGGCCGATGTCACGCTGGCGATGGATACCGAACTTGCGCCGATGCTGTTCGGTGGCGACATCAGTGAAGTGCAGAAGCTGTTCTTCAGCGGCAAGCTGAAAATCGGCGGCAACGTGATGGCCTCGAACAAGCTGGGTGTGCTCTCGTCGATGGACAAAAAACTGGTGGACGATGCTCGCGCCAGGCGCCTCGCCGCCGGGCCAGAGGCGGTTGCCGCACCGGTGACTGCGGCACCGCGCGAAGCCTCGGCCCCCGTCGTGTTTGCGGCACTGGGTGAGGCGCTGACTGCCGGCCGCGCGAAGCCTGCGTTCTCGGCGCTGGTACAGTTCCGCATCACCGAGCCCGAGGCGTGCTGGCTGCTTGATGCCACGGCAGCGTCGCCCGTATTGCGCGAAGGCGAGAGCGACAAGGCCGTCGCTGTATTCACGCTACCAGATGCCCAGCTCAAGGAGCTGGCTCGTGGTGAGCGCGAGTTGCGCGATCTGTACCAGCGTGGCGAATTGCGCGTCGACGGTGATGCCGGTCTGGCGCCTTCCCTTGATTTCCTGCGCGGCCTGCTCCAGGCAGAGCCGTCAACCTGAGGACAAGAACATGAAACGTCGCGTCAATGTGATCGGTGTCGGGATGACGAAGTTCGCCAAGCCCGGCAGCAGCCCTGACTACCACGAAATGGCCCGCGAGGCCGGCGAAATCGCGCTCAAGGATGCCGGCATTCCCTATGCCGAGATCGAGCAGGCGTTTGCCGGCTATGTCTACGGCGACTCTACCTGTGGCCAGCGTGCGGTGTACGGCCTCGGCCTCAGCGGTATTCCAGTGCTGAACGTTAACAACAATTGCTCCACCGGCTCGTCGGCGCTGTTCCTCGCGCGCCAGGCCATCGAGGGCGGCTTGGCTGAGTGCGTGCTCGCCATCGGTTTCGAGAAGATGGAGCGCGGTGCGCTGGGCTCCAAGTTCAACGACCGTGAAAATCCCATGGGCCTGCATGCGCAGGTGATGCTGGATGCGCAGGGCTTCAACAGTGCTCCGCCCGCCGCACAGATGTTCGGTGGTGCCGGTCGCGAGTACCGCTGGCGCCACGGCACCAAGCGCGAAACCTTCGGCAAGATAGCCGAAAAGGCGCGCCGCCATGCCAGCCAGAACCCGTATGCGCTGTTCGGCCAGGTGCTGTCGCTGGACGAGATCATGGCCTCGGAAGAAGTGTTCGATCCGCTGACGCGCTTCCAGTGCTGCCCGCCCACCTGCGGTGCCGGCGCCGCCATTCTCTGCTCCGACGAATTCGCCGCGAAGCATGGCATCAAGAACCCCGTGTACATCGCCGCGCAGAGCATGACCACGGACTTCGCCAGCAGCTTCGACGAAAAGAGCATGATCAAGATGGTCGGCTACGACATGACGAAGGCGGCGGCGCGACAGGTGTACGAGGCAGCGGGCATCGGTCCCGAGGATGTCGACGTAGTCGAGCTGCACGACTGCTTCACCGCCAACGAACTGCTCACCTACGAAGGCCTTGGCCTTTGCCCCGAAGGTGGCGCCGAGAAATTCATCTGGGATGAGGACAATACCTACGGTGGCAAGGTGGTGACCAACCCATCAGGAGGCTTGCTTTCGAAGGGTCATCCGCTGGGTGCCACCGGTCTTGCGCAGTGCACCGAGCTGGTCTGGCAGTTGCGCGGCACGGCCGACCGGCGCCAGGTGAAAGACGCGCGCATTGCACTGCAGCACAACCTGGGGCTGGGCGGCGCCTGTGTCGTCACGCTGTATCGCCGCGACTGAGGAAGCATTGCCCGGCGCTGCCGACAGCCCGTTTGATCTCCGGTTGTCGACAGCGTGGCTGTCTCACCATCGTTATGACGCAAGGATTGAACCTCTGGAGATCCTGGAGTTTCCGGGGGCGTTCGGGCCGGGTTTGTCGAAGCCCTGTTGGCTTGGCGGTTTACAAGCCCTGCCCTTTGACACTCGCTGCGCGTCGTCAGGGCGAACGGGGTGATTCAGGTACTCCATAATCTTTTCGAGTGAGTTCCCATGAGCAAGAAAAAATCCGTCATCGTTCCCATCCTGCCGACACGTCGCGATGTGCGCTTTCACTTGCCGGCCGAACGCATTGCCGACTGGCATGATGCCGCCGGCCCGGTGTTCACCGCATTTCTCAATACGTTCTCCATCGTGCTCCCGGTGGGCGAGCGATTCTTCATTGATAGCGTGCGTGCCTACAGGGACCAGATCACCGATCCCGAGCTGAAGAAGGCCGTCACCGCCTTCATCGGTCAGGAGGCCATGCACGGGCGTGAGCACGAGGACTACAACGCTGCCCTGTTCGCGCGCGCCCCGATTGCGCCCAGGTTCGAGAGCTTCGTGTTCAAGGTGCTCTCGGGCATCACCAGGCACCTGCCCAAGTCCTTCGGCCTCAGCGGCACCATCGCGCTTGAGCATTTCACCGCGCTGCTGGCCGACAGCGTGCTGCGCGATCCCCGTATCTCGGAAGGCGCCGAACCGCATTACGCGGCCATCTGGCGCTGGCATGCACTGGAAGAAACCGAGCACAAGGCGGTGGCCTTCGATGTATGGGAAGCGGTGATGGGGCGCGGCGTTGACGCCTACGTGCTGCGCTGCCTGGGTCTGGCACTGGCAACGGTAATTTTCTGGGGGCTGGTGATCCCGGTGTTCCTGGAAGTGCTGCGCACCGAAGGCAAGCTCACTGACTGGAAGGGCTGGCGCAAGTTCTTCCGCTACACCATGGGCGATATCGGCCTGCTGCGCATCCAGTTGCGCGCCTATGCCGACTATTTCCGTCCCGGCTTCCATCCCTGGGACCACGACAACCGCGCTTATCTTGAGCAGATCGACGCCTTCCTGGCCGAGCAGCAGAGCCTCGTCGCCTGAGTTGTCACTGTTTCCGCCTCAAAAATTTCGAGAGAGATACCTCATGTTTCATGACAAAACATTCCTGATCACCGGTGCAGCCAGCGGCATCGGCCGCCTAATGGCGCTTGAGTTCGCCCGCCGCGGTGCCGCTATCGTGGTGGTGGACATCAATGGCGATGGCGCCAGGGCGGTGGCCGCTGAGGTCGAGAAAACGGGGGGGCGTGCCTGGGCCTTTCGTGCCGATCTGACCGATCTGGCTCAGGTTGAGGGGCTGCCGGCCCAGGTCCATGATGTGGCCGGCCGTATCGATGGTCTGGTGAACAATGCCGGCATCGTCTTCGGTGGAGCATTCGAAAGTGTGCCACTGGCGCAGCACATGCTTACCTATCGCCTCAATATCGATGCCATGGTAGCCCTGACACACGTGTTCCTGCCGGACCTGCTGGCCAGTCGCGAGGCATGGCTGGTGAACATTGCCAGTGCTGCCGGATTCCTCGGTGTGCCCTATGGCACTACCTATGCGTCCAGCAAATGGGCCGCCGTCGGGTTTTCCGAGTCCTTGCGTCAGGAGTTCATCGAGCGAGGCGTCGACCACATCGCCGTGACCACGGTCTGCCCGGGATACATCGACACCGGCATGTTCGACGGCATCCGCATGCCATCGCTGTTCAAGCCGATGACCCCGGCGTTCATCGTCGGCAAGATCCTTGAGGCGGTCGAGGCGAAGGAGGCGTTCGTCAAGGAACCCTTCATCATCAAGACCACGGACTGGATTCGTGCGGCGCTGCCATTGCGCCTGCAGGTGAAGACGGCGCAGGTATTGGGCTTGTCCGACAGCATGCGGCATTGGAAGGGGCGCAAAAGCGCCTGAGGCGCCGGTTGCGCCAAAACAAAAAGGCCGGTCATTTCTGACCGGCCTTTTTGCTGAATTGGTGCCCAGGAGAGGACTTGAACCTCCACGCCTTGCAGCACTAGTACCTGAAACTAGCGTGTCTACCAATTTCACCACCTGGGCGAGGCGCGCAATTTATTACTCCTTCATGGGATTGTCAACGCCTTCGCGCTACAATGTGGCTGATTGATCATTTCGTGGCCAGTGGCCACCCATACAGGAAGTCTCCATGTCCAAGCCTACCTGGCAGGACCCGCACGCCGGCCGCGAAGCCGAACGTTACGAAAACCCCATTCCCAGCCGGGAGCTCATCCTTGAGCTGCTGGCCAAGGGCCCCAAGGCCCTGACCGCCGACCAGATCGCCGCCCATTTCGGCCTCTTTGAAGAAGACCAGGCAGAGGCCCTGCGCCGTCGCCTGGGGGCCATGATCCGCGACGGACAGGCCCAGTCCGACCGCCGTGGTGCCTACTCCCCCATGGACGAAACCCATCTGGTGCGCGGCCGTGTCGTGGGCCATCCGGACGGCTTCGGCTTCCTGATCCCCGACGACAAGTCGCCCGACCTGTTGCTGACCTCCCGCGAGATGCGCCGGGTGTTCCATGGCGACATCGTGCTGGTGCGCGAATCCGGCTATGACCACAAGGGCCGCCGCGAAGGCCAGATTGTCCGTATCGTCGAGAAGCGTACCCAGAAGCTGGTGGGGCGTTACTGCGAGGAAGGCGGCAATGCCTACGTGGCGCCGGACAATCCCCGCATTACCCAGGAAATCCTGGTGACCAGCGATGACCACACCGCCGTGGTCGGCCAGTTTGTCTGTGTCGAGATTGTTGACTACCCCACCCACCGCAACCTGCCCACCGGTCGTATCGTGGAAGTGCTTGGCGACTTCATGGCCCCGGGCATGGAAATCGACATTGCCATCCGCAACTACGAGATCCCGCATGTGTGGCCGGCCGAGGTGGAGCGCGAGGCTGCCCGCCTGGACCCGGAAGTGACCGAGGCCGACAAGCAGGGCCGCGTTGACCTGCGCGACCTGCCGCTGGTGACCATCGACGGTGAAGATGCG
>JBKHWB010000021.1:0-26944 GCA_046566745.1 Gammaproteobacteria bacterium | reverse complement strand
GAGTTCTACATGTGCGGTCCGCCCATGATGAACGCTGCCGTGATCAAGATGCTCGAGGATCTGGGCGTTGACCGTGAAAACATCCTGCTGGATGACTTCGGGGGCTAAGGTCGAGTTTGGATCCGGACAGGTGGCAGTGACGTGCCCACTGCTACCTCATCAGGTGATGCATGATTCGTTTTTTTTGCGTGTTGCTGACCAGCCTGCTTATTGCAGGCTGTTCCGTTTCTGAACCGCCGCCAGCGCCTGTGGCGTTGCAGGGCGTGGCCTTTTACAGCATGCCCTGGATGGTGAAGGTGGCGGCCTTGCCGGCAAGCACTCCGGCTGAGGTCCTGCAAGCAGATCTTCAGAAAGTTCTGGATGATGCCAATCGCGTGTTGTCGACGTATCAACCCGACACCGAGCTGATGCGTTTCAATGCCGCTCCTGTCGGGGAGTGGGTGGAGGTCTCGCCCATGCTCTTCGGCGCGGTGCAAACCGCCGTTGCCGTCAGTGCGTTGACTGGCGGTGCTTATGACGTAACGGTGGGTCCGCTGGTGGACTTGTGGGGCTTTGGCCCGAAGGCCGTGCCGGAGCGGACGCCGGATGCCGCCCGGATCGCCGCCGTGCGCAGCCGTATCGGTTGGCAGCACATTGGCATCGATCCTGAACGGCGCGCCCTGATGCGCAAGGCCGACATCCAGCTTGACCTGTCGTCGGTGGGTGAGGGTGTGGCGGTGGATGCCCTGGTGGCCTCCCTGGTGGCAAAGGGGATGAAGGACTACATGGTAAGCGTGGCGGGCTGTACGCGCGTGGCGGGATTCAAACCCGACGGGACGCGATGGGTGATCGCCATCGAGCAGCCGGATGGCAGTGGCCGGCCGCAGCAGGTGCTGGCCTTGACGGAACAGGCCATCTCCACCTCGGGCTCCTACCGCAACTATCATGAGATTGACGGCAAGCGGTATTCGCACACGATCGACCCGGCGACGGGGGCACCGATCACGCACCATGGCGTGTCCGTCAGCGTGATTGCGCCGGATGGCAACAACACGCGGGCGGATGCCCTGGCAACGGCGCTGAACGTGCTGGGTCCGGAAAAGGGGCTGGCGCTGGCCGAGAAGGAGAATATCCCGGCCTGGTTCATGGCGCATTCGGAGCAGGGATTGCAGGTGACGTACACTAAGGCCATGCTGAAATGGCTGCCGGAAAAGAAGTGAGGCGGAAAAGACGATGCTGACGACATTTGTGGTTTCGGTAGTGGCCATCCTGCTGGTGATCGTGCTCATGGCGGTCGGCGTGATGGCGGGGCGCGAGCCCATCAAGGGGTCCTGCGGCGGCCTCAACAAGCTGGGCCTGCGCGACGGGGATTGCCCGGTGTGCGGGGGAAACCCGGCGAAGTGCGACAGTGACACGGACAAGACGGCACCGCTGGCCAGCGATGCCATGAAGAAGCAGGGTTGATCCCGCGCCGGAGAAACGAATGGAAGTGTTTGCGTCGCTGGCCCTTGCGCTGGCCGTCGGCCTGATCATCGGCATCGAGCGCGGCTTTGCCATTCGTGACATTCCGGCCAATTCCCACATTCTGGGCGTCCGCGCCTTTGTGCTCATCGGCCTCATGGGCGGGGTGTGTGCCGAACTGTCGGCCGCCTTGGGCGGTCTGGTATTCGGTGTGGCGCTGCTGGTGCTGGCGGCACTGTTGGCCAGTGCGCATTACCTGGAAACCCAGCGTGACCAGGATCTCGACATCACGCCCCTGATTGCCGCGCTGGTCACGTTCCTGCTCGGCGGACTGGTGACACAGCCCGGCATGGCAGGCGTGGCGGCCGCCGGTGCAGTCATCACGGCAGGCGTGCTCAACCTGCGTGGGTTCATTCGTACCGGCCTCAATGCCCTGACACCCAAGGAAGTCGAAGCAGGCCTCTGGTTGCTGCTCATCACGGTGGTGGCCTTGCCCATTCTTCCGGATCAGGGCTATGGCCCGTGGGGCGCCCTCAATCCGCACCGTATCTGGTGGATGGTGGTGCTGATTGCGACCATGTCCTTTGCGGGGTATTTCGCCGTGAGGGTGGCGGGGGCGCGTCGGGGCCTCATGCTGACCGGCCTGCTGGCAGGTCTGGTGTCGTCCACCGCACTCACCATGACATTCTCCCGTCTGGCCCGCACGCAATCGCGGCTGGCCGAGTTGCTGGCGGCCGGCATTCTGGTGGCCTGTGGCACCATGTTCCTGCGTGTACTGGTGGAAGTCGCCGTGGTGCATCCGGCCTTGTTGCCGGACTTGTTGCCCGCCTTGCTGGTGATGGCGGCCATTGTGTACGGGGCGGCGGCGTGGCACTGGTATCGCCAGCAGGCCTCGGGCAGCGACGTGTTGCCCGAGGCGTCGGCGAATCCCCTGCAATTGCGCACGGCCTTGCAGTTCGGCGGGCTGCTGGCCCTCATCATGCTCGCGGCCGCGGGGGCAAAAGAGTGGCTGGGCGATGCCGGTATCTACCTGCTGGCGGCCGTGTCCGGCATCAATGATGTGGATGCGATTACGCTGTCAGTCGCCAACCTGGCCCGTAACGGATTGAATGACGTGGTGGCGGCCAACGCGATTGCGCTGGCGGCGGCCGTGAACACGCTGGTGAAGGGCGGCATCGCCGTGACGCTGGCTGGTCCCGTGCTGCTCGGGCGTGTGCTGTTGCCCTTGCTGCTGGCCATTGTGGCGGGCGGCGTCGTGTTGCTGCTGACCCCTGTCCTCATGTGATGCCTTCGTGACCATCCGGGCCGATATCTTCTGCAAGGTCATCGACAACTTCGGCGACCTTGGCGTTTGCTGGCGGCTGGCTCGCCAGCTTCACCACGACGATGGAGTGGCGGTGACCCTTTGGGTGGATGATCTCGCCAGCTTTGCCCGCATGGCGCCCACGTTGTCGGCATCGCAAGCGGACCAGATGCTGGACGGTATCTGCGTGCGCTGGTGGCAGGGCGAGATCGCCGACCCGCGTCCCGGCGACCTGGTGATCGAAGGCTTTGGCTGTCCCTTGCCGTCGGGCTTTCTGGCGGCCATGGCGGACTGCGACCGCGCCCCGGTCTGGCTGAACCTGGAGTACCTGAGTGCCGAGGCGTGGGTGGAGGAGTGCCACGGTCTGCCTTCCCAGCACCCGCAAACCGGATTGACCCAGCATTTCTGGTTTCCCGGATTCACGCCCCGTACCGGCGGCTTGTTGCGTGAGCAGGGTTTGCTGGCGGCACGTGACCGCTTCCAGTCCGATTCGGCCCAGCAGGCCGCCTTTTGGTCGGGACTGGGCCTGCCGGAGGCCCTGCAGGTCGATCACCGCTATTCGCTGTTTGCCTACGAAAATGCCGCCATTGGCGCCTGGCTGGAAGCGCTGGCGGTTGCGGATTGTTCGTCACTGGTGGTGGTGCCGGAAGGCCGTGCCTTGGGCGACGTGAAACGCTGGGCCGGGCACGCGCTGGCCGTGGGGGATCGCGTGACCCATGGCAAGGTCACCGTGGCTGTCCTGCCATTCTTGTCCCATGACGATTACGACCGCTTGCTCTGGGCCTGCGACCTCAACGCCGTGCGTGGGGAGGATTCCTTTGTGCGTGCCCAGTGGGCAGGGCGGCCGTTACTCTGGCATATCTACCCGCAAGAGGAGGATGCCCACTGGGTGAAGCTGGAAGCGTTCGTGGCGCTGGCGAGCGCTCAGGTGGCGATGCCGACCTTGTGGGTCGAGGCCATGAGAGCCTGGAACCAGGGCAGGGCGGATGGCGGATTCTGGGCCTCCCTGCAAGCTGATCTTGGGGTTCTGACCCCGCCGTCCCGGGCCTGGAGTGACCATCTGGCCGTCCAGACGGATCTGGCAACAAGTGTGATGCGTTTTTACGCCAGTCAGGTAGAATAGCGGCCCTCCGAATCCCTTTCCGGAACAGTCAACGCATGAAAACCGCACAGGAACTCCGCGCCGGCAACGTGATCATGGTCAACGGCAATCCGATGATCATCATCAAGGCTGAATACAACAAATCCGGCCGTAACGCCGCTGTCGTCAAGATGAAGATGAAGAACCTGCTGACCGCCCAGGCGCAGGAATCCGTCTACAAGGCTGACGAAAAGTTTGATCAGGTTCTGCTGGAACAGAAGAAGGCCACCTTCTCCTATTTCGCCGATCCGATGTACATCTTCATGGACGAAGAATTCAACCAGTATGAAGTCGAGAAGGAAAACCTTGGTGACACGCTGACCTACCTCGAAGACGGCATGGAAGAAGTGTGCGATGTCGTTCTTTATGAAGGCAAGGCCATCTCTGTCGAACTGCCGACCATCGTCGTGCGTGAAGTGACCTACACTGAACCGGCCGCCAAGGGCGATACCTCCGGCAAGGTGATGAAGACCGCCCGTTTGAAGAACGGCCAGGAAGTGCAGGTCGCGGCCTTCGTGGAAATTGGCGACAAGATCGAAATCGACACCCGTACCGGCGAGTTCAAGAAGCGCGCCTGATTACAGTTCCGGTTTCATGAGAAACCCCGCCTTGTGCGGGGTTTTTTATTGTCTGCCATTCGTGGTTGTTGTGGCGGCGCAGCAGGGGAATACCGGTTTCCGGCTGGCGGCGAGTGCGTCGATGTCAGGATGCGTCGGGGTCCCCGGAATGACAGCTGCAACTGGTGCCTGCCGCAGCCTGCATCAGGTCTTGCAGGATGCCGCAGTCGGCAGCACGGCGGTGGGTATCGCAGCGTGCGCGCAGGGCCTGCAGTTGCGTTTCCAGCCGGGTCAGTGCCTGCAGCCGGCTTTTCACCTGGGTCAGGTGGATGTCCAGGATGTGGTTGATGTCATCGCAGTCCGCCTCCGGCGATTGTGACAGGCGCAGGATGCGATCGATTTCGTCCAGGCTCATGTCCAGTTCGCGGCAGTGGCGGATAAAGCGGACGCGCTCCAGTGCCTGTTCGGAATAGCGGCGGTAGCCATTGCTTTCACGCACGGGGGCAGGCAGCAGGCCGATGCGCTCGTAGTACCTCAGCGTTTGCGTGTCTACGCCGGTGGCGGTGGCCAGCTCTCCGATTTTCATCGCTTGACCTTGTAGCGGGTTCAGGGTTTTCAATGGGAACCATACGCCGGCAGTCCTGTCCTGTCGACGCGGTTGACTGAAGAAGGGGGAAAGGAAATGGCGTGTTGTGATGACGATTTCTGTAGTCGCCAGGCGCCCGTGGTGGATCCGCAGTACCGGCGGATCCTGGTGATTGCCTTGATCATCAATGCGGCCATGTTTGGCGTGGAGGTGGCGGCGGGAACGGCCGCGGGCTCCAATGCGCTGCTGGCGGATGCACTGGATTTCATGGGGGATGCCGCCAACTACGGCATCAGCCTGTATGTGCTTGGGATGGCCGTGGTGTGGCGCGCCCGTGCCGCTCTTGTCAAAGGCATGACCATGGGGCTGTTCGGGCTGTGGGTGCTGGGCAGTAGCGTGCATGACCTGTGGAGCGGCGTCCCTCCGGAGGCCGTCACGATGGGGGTGGTCGGCGGTTTGGCCTTGGTGGCCAACGTCACGGTGGCATTTCTGCTCTATCGCTACCGCGATGGTGACAGCAACATGCAGTCGGTCTGGATCTGCAGTCGTAACGATGCCATCGGCAACGTGGCCGTGATCGGGGCGGCCCTGGCGGTCGGCCTGACGGGACGCGCGTGGCCCGATTTGCTGGTGGCGTTCGGCATGGCGGCACTGGCGCTGAGTGGGGCCTGGCAAGTGATCCGGCAGGCCCGGCATGAATTGCAGGAGGAGGCCGCCTCATGAGCACGGCAGTTGATCAGGCTTATGCGCATGAGATGCGCGAGGCCAGGACGCGTTTCGCTCGCGGAGAGTTCGAGGAGGCGTTCCGTCATCTGGAGCGGGCCCACATTCTGGGCCAGCGTCATACCTGGCGGCATGTGGAGTCCCATGTGTGGATGTTGCGCGTGGGCTGGGCGGAGCGCAGGGCGAACGAGGTTGTGGGGCAGGTGTTCCGAATTCCGGCCGCCTTGCTGTTTTCCCGGCTGTGGGTGCCGGTGGGCAATACCGGGGGTGCCAACGTCAGTGCTTTCATGCCGATGCCGGTGCCGGAAGATCTGGCTGCACTCGTGGGTGGTCGCAAAAGTGTCGGGATCGATACCCTTTCCGGTGAGCGCAGGACGCGCGGCTGATGAAGGTTCCGCTTTATGAAAAATCCCGACTGGTGCGGGAGTTTTTGTTGGGGTCCACCAGTGGGGTGTATGGATGGGCGGTAACCGCGATTCGTGATATTTGTCAGATTTACTCCGCCATTTTTTGATCTGTGTTCATTGCAGTGACATTTAATTGTGGTCTCATGCGCGCTGCCGAAGTTGCTGCACAAGGTATGGCACATGATCAATATCCATCGCATTGATGAAGTGGAATCACTGATCAGGGAAGGTCGTCACTGCAAGGCCCGTCACGTGTTGCGTGACTTGCTGGTTGAAATCAAAACCTGTCAGCCCGCCGACCGGCAACAGGCCGAAAAGAACGGGATTGTGGCCGGTTTGCTGTCGGACACCCTGGACATGCTGTTGCTCTTCTATCACGAGTCACAAATCAGCTTGAGTGCCTTGCGGGCGGCACGCTTGCTGCTGCAAGTGCAGCCATCATCGCGTTCGTCCACGATGGGTCAGTGGCGCCGTATCAAGTACTGATTGGCTGGCAGTTTGTGATCGTTCCGGTGCCGGTTTGTTCTGGCGTTGCAGGTAAAATGAAAAACCCGCCTGATGGCGGGTTTTTCATGCAGCCCCGTGAGCTCAGGCGGCGGTCTTGTCGTCTTCCGGCGCCATCACGGCCTCAGCCGTCGTGGCTGCAATATCGGCCGCCAGCTGGGCATACTGTTTCATCAGGCTGTCGCGGGCATCCGGATCCATGTTGATCTTGTCCAGCGCACCCTTGTAGTGGCGAATCACGCGCTCATCCATGATCTTGTACCACCAGCTCGGGATGTAGGCCGGAATCAGCATCGAAGCATAGCCACCCGGCAACTGCGGGGCGTCCTCGAAGTGACGCAGGGCCTGGAAGCTGCGAGTCGGATTGGCATGGTGGTCGCTGTGGCGCTGCAGTTGGTAGAGCACCAGGTTGGTCACGACCTGGTTGCTGTTCCAGCTGTGCTCGGGCAGGGTGCGTTCGTATTTGCCGTTCGCATCTTTCTGGCGCATCAGGCCGTAATGCTCGATGTAGTTGATGACTTCCAGCAGGCTGGCGCCGTAGGCAGCCTGACCGGCCAGGAACGGCAGGGAGCGACGGCCACCGACGACGGCCGCGGCACCCAGCACGGCACCCGAAATGGCCCAGCCCTGCAGCAATTCGTTGTCCTTGCTCCAGAAGCTCTTGCCCTTGCGTGCCAGGCGCTCCTTTTCGATCTTCACGGCCGACTTGAAGCCGCCGATCACGGTGCGCGGCAGGAATTTCCAGAAAGATTCGCCCATGCGGGAAGAGGCGGGGTCTTCCGGGGTGGCCACGCGCTTGTGATGGCCGAAGGGGTGCTCAACGGCGAAGTGCGTGTAAGCGGTCGGTGCCAGTGCCAGCATGGACATGATGCGCTCGGCGCGACCATGCTTGTGGCTCAGT
Organism: Gammaproteobacteria bacterium; assembly: GCA_046566745.1. Taxonomy (GTDB): domain Bacteria; phylum Pseudomonadota; class Gammaproteobacteria; order Pseudomonadales; family Moraxellaceae; genus UBA2031. Next base: position 19,382 of record JBKHWB010000021.1, on the reverse strand, counting down.
TCGTGACCAGTGTTGATGGCAATGCCGTTGATGGCGCCAACGCTCAAGGTCAGGCCGATGTAGTCGGATACCGGAATGTCGCGGCGGCCGGCCACCCAGGCACCCAGGAAGGTGGCGGCGTACTGGGCCGGAATGAAGGCCCGGACGATCCACTCGTAGTACTTGTCGTTCTCGAGGCGGTTGATGGCAGCTTCCGGCGGGTTGGTGGTGTCGTCACCGATCAGCCGATCCAGCGCGGGGATGACACCATGTACCAGGGCCGGACCAGTCCAGGCCAGGGCGCGCAGCTTTTTCGGGGCGATGGCATAGGCGGTGAGGGCGCCCAGGCCGATCAGGGGGATGGCCGGACTCAGCATCCAGAGATAACGCTTGGGATCCTTCCAGTCCGCTCCAGCCTGATTGCTCGCTTCCTGCAGCAACGCGTCGGGGGTTTTTGCATTCATGGTGTGCACCTGCGTCATTATTGACATTAGTCAATGTCATGTTGCTGCAGATGACAGAGGGAAACCAGTTGTGAAAAACCGGCAAAGCTATGCGGGAAGCCGGAAAACGGCAGGTGAGCAGGGCTTTCACCCGCACGAAGGGGAGGCTGTATCGCCCCGGCACCTGCGATCCGGCGGTGATGCCGGATCGCAGGGCGAGACGGGGAAGCGCGCTCCCGGTCAGGCTGCCGACGGCTTGCGACGTGCCTTTGCAGGGGCTTTGGCGGCTGTCTTCGCGGGAAGTTTCACCGGCACGGCGGCAGGCGTCTCGCCGGCCACCAGGGCATCAATGGTGCCGTCCTTGTACTCGGCCGCAATCTTCTCGGCCAGTTCCTTGTACTGCGCCTTCAGCTCGTCCTTGCGCTCCGGGTCCCAGTTGATCTTGTCGAGGTCGCCCTTGTAGTGGCGGATGACCTTCTCGTCCATGATCTTCGACCACCAGCCCGGAATGTAGGCCGGCAGCAGCATGCTGGCGTAACCGCCCGGCAGTTGCGGGGCTTCGGGGAAGTCACGCAGGGCCTGGAAGGAACGTGCCGGGTAGGCGTGGTGGTCGGAGTGGCGCTGCAGCTGGTACAGCACGAGGTTGGTCACGACGTAGTTGGAGTTCCAGCTGTGCTCGGGCTGGGTGCGCTCGTACTTGCCGTTCTCGTCCTTCTGGCGCAGCAGGCCGTAATGTTCGATGTAGTTGATCACTTCCAGCAGGCTGGCACCGTAGGCGCCCTGGGCCAGCAGGAAGGGGACGGCGCGCGGGCCGCTGACCACCACATTGGCGGCAGTGAAGGCGGCACTGATGGCCCAGCCTTGCAGCAGCTCGTTTTCCAGGCACCAGAAGCTCTTGCCCTTGCGCTCCAGACGCTTGGTCTCGATCTCGATGGCCGACTTGAAACCACCGATCACGGTCCGTGGCAGGAACTTCCAGAAGGATTCGCCCATACGGGAGGAAGCGGGGTCCTCCGGCGTAGAGACGCGCTTGTGGTGGCCGAAGTTGTGTTCAACGGCGAAGTGCGTGTAGTAGGTCGGAGCCAGCGCCAGCATGGCACCGATGCGGTTATGGCGCTCATGCTTGTGGCCCAGTTCGTGGCCCGTGACGATGGCGATGCCGTTGAGGGCGCCGACGGACACCGTCAGGCCGATGCGGTCGGCCATCGGCACGTTGTCCCGGGTGGCCAGATAGCAGCCCAGCATCGTCATGAGGTACTGCGACGGAATGAAGGCCTTGCTGATGATGTTGTAGTACGGATCGTTTTCAAGATCCGCGATGGCATCTTCGGGCGGGTTGCTGGTGTCCTCGCCGATCATGCGGTCCAGGGCGGGGATCACGCCATGAACGAGGGCCGGGCCGGTCCACGCCAGAGCACGCAGCTTCTTCGGCGCAATCGCATAGGCAGACATGGCAGCAATGCCGATCACGGGCAGGGCCGGGCTCAGCAGCCACTTGTAGCGCTTGGGATCCTTCCACTTGCCCTTTTTCTGGCTGGCGTCCTGCAGGAGCTCATCGGGGGTCTTGGCATTCATTGTCTGGGTCACCTGAACCGTAGTTGACATCGGATGATGGCATCATGGGAGCGAATTCACGGGCGAACCAGTTGTGAAAAGCCGGATAACCACGGTGGAAAGCCGGCACTCAGGGGGAAATTGATCTGAGTCGGGTTTTGGTGAGAAAGACCGGAAACAGGCTTGACCAGTCCGGCGGCGTGTCAGTGGCAACGGTAATGGCCCGTGCCTGCTCTTCGTGGGTCAGAGGCTCCAGCGCGGCCAATTGCAGGTCTACAACGTTGGCATCGGCTTCGGAGGCATCCTGTGCCAGAGCACTCCGTTGGCGGGCACGCTCACGCATGACATCGGGTATCGCGGTGAAGGCCAGTACGAACCAGGGCACCTGCATTGCTGTTGCCACGGCTTTCATGCGGTCACGCGGCGCGCGCCGGATGAAGGTCGCATCGACCAGTACCGGATAACCGGCTGCCAGTACGAGGCGGGCGAGGTGCTCCAGTCGCTCCTGCGTCTGCCGGTTGGCCTGGTCGTGATAAATGCCGCCCGCGATGCCCTGGCTGGAGGCTGTGGCGGACAGGCCGAACAGCCGTTTCCGTTCCACATCGGCACGAATCCGGACAAGGCCGAAGTGATCGGCCAGTGGTTGCGAATGGGTGGTCTTGCCCGAACCCGAGATGCCATGCGTGAAGAACAAGGCGACATCTCGCGTGGTGGTGTAGCGACGCGCCAGTGCGGCATAACGCCGGCATTCGTCCAGTGCCGCGGCTTGTGCTTCCAGTGGCAGCTGGGGCAGACGCAGGGCGGCCACTTTCGCGCGCACCATGGCGCGGTAGCAGAGGTACCACGGCAGCACTTGCAGGCCGTCGTAATCCCCGGTGTGCTCCAGCCATGCATTCAGCAAGTGCCAGCTTTCGCCAGCGCGTCCACGGGCCTGCAGGTCCATCACCAGAAACGCGATGTCGGACATCACGTCTATCCAGCGCAATGATGCGTTGAATTCGAGGGCGTCAAACAGCAAGGGCTGGTTATCCAGCACGATGATGTTGCCGAGGTGCAGGTCGCCATGGCATTCGCGAACATGCCCATTGCACTGACGTGCCGCAAACACGGTTTTCAGGCGTGCGAAGGTGGCCTGCATCCATTGCCCGACGGCATTCACATCCTCCAGTACGCCTGCATCGCCAACGTGATCGCGCAACTGCCGGACATTCTCTTCTGCCGGTTGCAGGACACTGCCGGGAGAGCCCCATGAATGCGTGCTGTCAGCCATTTCTGCATGTGCATGAAAACCGGCAATGTGGTCTGCCAATGCGTCCATCAGTTGCAGGGGATTGTCGTGTTGCTCCAGAACATTGGCGAGCAGTGCTGATTGTGGAAACCGTCGCATGCGGACGGCGTATTCCGCCACAGGCTGCGAGTCATCGTCGAGCGCGACCGGATTGCCGCCAATGCGAACCAGCGCCTCATACAGCTGTGGGGCAGTGCGCCGATTGATGCGCAGCTCCTCTTCGCAGGCGGCACGTCGCTGCGCCAGCGTACGGAAATCCAGAAAGCCGAAATTGAGCGGCTTCTTGATCTTGTAGGCGTGCTCCCCGGCCAGAATCACCCAGGAAATGTGTGTCTCTATGCAGCCGACGTCGGGTGCCGGATGCGGAAATACAGACGGATGCATCAGGTCGTCGGGCAGGTGTAACGCCATGGCCATCTCCGGCGTGACCGATTGTCGGCGCGGTCGCGTGACAGCGCCTCATTTTTTGACCGGGCGAATTCCTGACAGGGTTGCTTCGCTGACGGTACGTGCTGTCAGCAGGAAGTCCTGCACGAATGCCAGCTCGGCATCCTCCTCGCGAATTGCCGCATACAGCGTGCGCCAGATGCCGTGCTCGCCCAGCGCCAGCGTTTTCACCCAGCCGCGCTGCACGTATTCCTGGGCGGCCCAGGAGGGCAGGGCGCAGACCCCGCGGCCACTCGCCACCAGCTGTACCATCATCAGCGTCAGCTCGCTTGTGCGCAGGCGTGCGGGCCTTACGCCGGCCGTGTGCAGGAAGTGCGTGAACACATCCAGCCGGTCTTCATCGACAGGGTAGGTAATCAGCGTTTCGCCTGCCAGTGCCTGCGGGGTGGTGAACGCCTGTGCCGCCAGGGCATGCGACAGCCCCACCACCAGCAAGGCTTCGTAGTCGAACAGCGGCACAAATGTCAGGTCCGTGCGTTGCAGGTCGGGGTTGGACGTCACGACCAGGTCCAGCTCCCGCCGCGTCAGGGCTTCCTGTGCATCGCCATGAAAGCCGCTCACAAAGTCCAGCTCCACCTCCGGCCAGTCCTCGCGGTAGCGGTTCAGGGCGGGCATCAGCCATTCGAAACAGCTGTGGCACTCGATGGCCATGACCAGGCGCCCGGCCCGACCGGTTTTCAGCTTGCCGATATCGCGTTCGGCTGCGCGAATGGCCGGCAGCGCCAGATCCGCCAGCTCCAGCAGGCGTTCACCCGCCCGTGTGAAGCGGGGTGGGTAGGTCTTGCGTGCAAACAGGCTCAAGCCCAGGCCTTCCTCCAGTCCCTTGAGCTGATGGGAGAGTGCGGACTGGGTGAGGTGCAGGCGCTCGGCGGCTTCAGCCAGCGAGCCGGTATCACGGATGGCGGCCAGGGTGCGTAGATGACGGATGTCGATCATGGGGCGTACTTCCATGAGGGAAATTCAATTTCAGGATTAGATAATTGATTTTGATTCATGTAAAGCCCAATCCACAATGAGCGCCATTCAAGCAGGAGACATGGAATGAAAGCGCACATCGTGGGGTTCCCCCGTATCGGAGCCGACCGTGAACTGAAAAAGGCCCTGGAGTCGTATTGGAGCGGCAAAACCGACCACAACGTACTGGAGCAGACCGGGCGAGACCTGCGGGCGCGCCACTGGGCACAGCAGGCCGAGGCCGGGCTGGATCTGGTGACCGTGGGCGACTTCTCCTTTTACGACCAGGTGCTGTCGACGTCGGCGTTGCTCGGCGTGGTGCCGTCGCGGTTCGGCTCGATCGAGGGCGACGTTGACCTGGACACGCAGTTCCGCATGGCGCGCGGTCGTGCCCCGACGGGGGACGATGCAGTGGCACTGGAAATGACGAAGTGGTTTGACACCAATTACCACTATCTCGTGCCGGAGCTGACGCAGGAGCAGGCTTTCCGCATCGGCAGCTCGCGACTGTTTGAAGAAGTGACAGAGGCGCAAGCGCAGGGGCACCGTGTGAAAGCGGTGCTCATCGGCCCGCTGACTTACCTGTGGGTGGCCAAGTGCAGTGGCGGAGAATTTTCCCGGCTCGACCTGCTGCCGCAGTTGCTGCCGGTGTATGCCGACATCCTGAGCCGACTGGCGGCGCAAGGCGTGGAGTGGGTGCAGATCGACGAGCCCATCCTGTCGCTGGACCTGCCGGTGGCATGGCAGGCAGCGTTCGAGTTTGCCTACAACCGCCTGCAGCGTCGGGACATCAACATCCTGATTGCCAACTACTTCGGGGCACTGGCGGACAATCTCTGGCTGGCCTGTCATCTGCCGGTGGCTGGGCTGCACATTGATGTCACCCGTTCGGGAAGCGAGTGGCAGCAGGTAGTGGACCGCCTGCCGGAGTACAAGGTGCTGTCGCTGGGCGTGATTGATGGCCGCAACATCTGGCGCGCCAATCTGCGTGAAAAGCTGGATATCCTCAAGGAGGCCCGTGAACGACTGGGAGAGCGCCTGTGGGTGTCGTCCGGTTGTTCGCTGCAGCATGTGCCGGTTGATCTCGATCAGGAGCGTCACCTGTCCACTGACTTGCGCTCATGGTTGTCGTTTGCCCTGCAGAAAGTGGGGGAGGTGGCCATCCTGAAGGCCGCCGTGGCGGATCCGGACGATGCTCATGTCATGGCCGCGTTGCGGGGGTCGGATCTCGCCGCCAGATCCCGCGCGGAAACGACTGCCTGGAAGAATCCGCGTGTGGCCGAACGCGTGGCCTCGCTCACGCCGACCGACGCAACACGCGTGCATCCCTATGACGTTCGTGCGCGGGCCCAGCAGGATGCGCTGAAACTGCCTTTACTGCCGACCACTACCATCGGTTCGTTTCCTCAAACCGCGGAGATTCGCCAGGCGCGCGCGGCATTCAAGGCCGGCCATCTGGATGCGGCCGGTTACGAGAAGGCCATGCAGGCAGAGATAGCCAACGCCGTGCGTGAACAGGAGGCGTTGGGTCTCGATGTTCTGGTGCACGGCGAGGCCGAGCGCAATGACATGGTCGAGTATTTCGGCGAGCAGCTCGCAGGATTTGCATTCACGCAGAACGGTTGGGTGCAAAGCTACGGTAGCCGTTGCGTGAAGCCGCCCATCATTGTCGGTGACGTGAGCCGTCCGCATGCCATGACCGTGAAATGGGCGGCGTATGCCCAGTCGCTGACCGAGCGCTACATGAAGGGCATGCTGACGGGCCCGGTCACCATCCTGTGCTGGTCCTTCGTGCGTGATGATGTGCCGCGCGAGACGGTGGCCTTGCAGATTGCGCTTGCCGTACGTGACGAAGTGGCGGATCTGGAAAAGGCCGGCATCCGCATCATCCAGATCGACGAGCCGGCGTTCCGTGAAGGCCTGCCGCTGCGCAAGTGCGACCAGTCGGATTATTGGCGCTGGGCCGTGCGTGCCTTCCGCGTGGCATCGTCTGGCGTGGAAGATGCCACGCAGGTTCACACGCATATGTGCTATTCGGAATTCAACGACTGCATCGACCACATTGCCGCGATGGATGCTGATGTCATCACGATCGAGACGGCGCGGTCGGCCATGGAGTTGCTACGTGCATTCGAGCGTTTCGAGTATCCGAATGCAATCGGGCCTGGCGTCTACGACATCCACTCGCCTCGGGTGCCAACGGAGGCGTCCATGGTCCAACTGTTACGCGTGGCGGTGTCTCAGGTGCCGGTGGAGCGTTTGTGGGTGAATCCTGATTGCGGACTGAAGACACGGGGATGGCCGGAAACGCGCGACGCATTGGCCGCCATGGTGAGAGCGGCCATCACGCTGCGAGAGCAGCCCGGCCTGCTGGCGGGGCAAAAGCAGCCCACCAGCGTGGCGGCGCTGTCATCCCGTCATGTCGCAGGCTGCTGCCTGGCAGAGGAAGTCTGATGCAGCAGGGGCGTGAGCGTCAGAGCGCGACGTTCACGTCCCTGTTGAGCATGTGGTGCATGTCGATCATGGGCGCGTGCGCGTAACAGTCATCCAGTGCCAGCAGGTAATACTCCATGCCACGCATCGCTGCCGCAAACGCCTGCTGGCGTGCCTTCTCGTCCATGCACAGACCCTTGATCAGCTCCATCGCTTCATGCGGATGCGCATCGTCGTAATGCGCATGTGCCCGCAGCCACGCCATCGAGCGTTTGTCGATGGTAGCTTCTCCGCGTTCGGCATACGCCCGCATGCCCTTCACGACCGCGATGGTCCAGTCGCCTGTTGCCCACTCAATGGCCAGATTGGTGGCCGCAATGCCTTCGGCAACCGTTCCGCGCTGGTTGATATGCCACAGGAAGTGGTTGATCGCGTCCATCGCCGGGGGGGGCGTCACGGTATCCAGTGCATGGTCGCTAATGCCGAATCCCTTCGCCCAGTCGCGATACCAGTAGAGATGCCGCTGCTCCACCATGATGTTGTTGATGAGCCAGTCCCGTGCGATCAGCATGCCTGGCAGGTGCGTGTGGTTGGCCTTGGCCAGCGTCAGGCTCATGTAGTGCGGAAAATTGCCCACCAGCGGATAGAAGTTCAGCAGGGCATGCCGGAACCTGTTCAACGACAGTGTCCCTGACGCCATCTCTTCAAAAAGCGGGTGGTGCGCAATGCGATCCTTGAGTGGAACCAGTTTGTCCCAGAAGTCCTGGGACCACCCTGAATGGGGGGTGCATACAACGTGGCCATAGCGTGATTTTTCGTTTTTTTCGCTCACGGCAATTCCCCTTTGCCTTGTTTGAAAATCACCTTACGCCAATCAAGCAATCCGTGGCAAGGGACGAGTGGCAGGCGAAACGGACGAGTGGATAGGCTGGTTTAAAGCAAGTCCCGGGGTCTGATCTAGACTGACAAAGTGAAGAGAAATCCCATATCGCAAAACGGAATAAAAATCGGCTCTTTCTCTTCTTTCTCTGGGGGAAAGGCATGTCACAACAGGATGGTGAGTGTTGAAACATGGATGTGCCATTACGTCATAATGGCTGGCGGCTGGCGTTTGTCGGCCGGCTGGAGAAGGATTACCAGAACGATCACCGCCATCGCGCGGTCGAAGCCTTTCGCAACAGCTCCGTCTTCATTTTCATTCTGTATGCCTTGCTGAGTTCCGGCATTTACATGTTCATGCCGGAAGGCGATGTCGCACGCTGGATCTCCCTGTACGGTGGCGTTGGCGTCATCATCGTGTTTGCTGGGCTTTTCTCGCGCATCAGCGCCCTGGATGACTGGTTCCACTGGTATGCGGGATTCGGGAGCAGCGCTGCCGTGGCCTTGTCGGTCGCCGTGACCGGCGTGGTGGTGGATTCCGTCGCCGGCCAGCTCACGCAAGTCGCCATCATGTATGCCATCGTGATCATTTACAGCGTGGTCGGCCTTACGTTCCTGCAGGCCACGTATGCCGGATGGATCGGGGGTATCGCTGGCACGCTGCTCGCGTGGAGCCTGGACGGTGCCGTCAACTGGGACCTGTTGCACCGTACGTATACCGGCAGCAGCCTGCTCGGCATGTTCATTGCGTATTTTGCCGAGCGTCGCGACCGGGACCTGTTCATCCAGTCGCGCTTGTTGCGCGCGGCCCACGAAAAAGCCGAATCCTATGCCCAGCAGCTCGACCTGCTGTCACGACAGGATGCGTTGACCGGCCTGGCCAATCGCCGCCATTTCAACGATGTCCTTGAGCAGGAGTGGCGGCGCGCCATTCGTGCGGAGCAGCCCCTGGCGGTCCTCATGATCGATGTGGACCACTTCAAGCACTACAATGACAAGATGGGACATGTGAAAGGCGACGGCTGTTTGCGCAAGACCGCCGAGATTATTGCGCACCAGGCACGCCGTCCCGGCGATCTTGCGGTGCGCTACGGCGGTGAAGAGTTCCTGTTGCTGTATCCGGGCGCGACACGTGAGGAGGCCTGTGCCAATGCCGAACGCCTCGTACAGGCCTTCCGTGATGCGGGCATTCCGCAGGCGCCGGGGCTTCCGCGGGACTATGTTTCCGTCAGTGTTGGGGTGGCGGTCACGGTGCCGGGCCGTTGCATGCTCGAAGCCGAAGAGTTGATCTGCGCAGCAGACGATGCCCTTTACGAGGCCAAAAACCTCGGGCGTGACTGTTGGCGGTTTGCCGCCGGCATCGACGGCAGCGCAGAAGTGACGGGCAATCGTGCCGGGCACCGGGCCAAGGTGTGAATCACTGCCGCATGTAGGCGTCGATGGCGGTTCCCTGCAGCGTGTAGAGCGACTCTGCGATTTCGCTTTGCATGGTCTCCACTTTGAGCGTGCCCGTTACCCAGAAGGGTTCATACAGCGCCTGAATGGAAAAGCCGGAGGGGTAGCGTACGTAGATGATCTGGTTGGGCGGTGGGGGCGGAACATGGATGCAGGCCCCGAAGTACGGCACCAGGAAGAAGCTGGTAATGGCTCCCTTGGAGTTGTAGTCCACCGGAACAACATAGCCCGGAATCCTGATGCGCTTGTTGTGCCAGGTCTTGACCGGCGTGTAGACCGGTCTTTCGTGGCCGCCCTCCAGGGCATTGAAGACATCGTCACTGGTCAGGGGGTTGCTGCGCGGGCGTTCCTGCCCCTGGCTGTGGTCGATCGAGCCGGGATTGACCAGCCTGGCGCGCTCGCTGTCCGGTACCAGCTGGGGCCAGCCGACCGTGGTCACGCCCTTGGTGGCGGTTGCCGTGACTTTTTTCTCCGCGGCCTGCAGTGCAGAGGCAAAGGGCAGCAGCGGCAGCAGGCACATGACAAGCACTTTTTTCATGAACACACTCACAAACGGGGCGACAGGCCATCCGCCAACAGGTTGCGGTAGGCGCGCAAGGCTGGCAATAGCCCGGTGACAAACGCGGCAGAAATCACGGTAAGCAGGATGAGGCCTTCGCTCATGCCCGGCAGGCGCAGGGGCAGGAACAAGCCGAATTCCGATGCGAGCCAGGGACGCAGCCCCAGCAGGGCCGCGTGGAACAGCAGAAGACCGGTGATGACACCGGCAAGCCCGACGAGTCCGCTTTCAAACATCAGCAGCCCAAACACATGGCGGGGCCGTGCGCCCAATGCCCGCAGAACGGCAAGTTCCCGTCGCCGTTCATTCAGGCTGGTCAGCATCACCGCCATCAGGCCCAGCAAGCCGGCCAGCGCCACGCAGGCTGACACCAGCAGCAGTACTTTTTCCATCAGGGCAAAACTTTGCCAGAGTTCGGCAAGGGCCACGCCGGGCAGGATGGCCATGAGCGGCTCACCGGAATAGTTGTTGATGCCGCGCTGCAACTGGAACACCGCCAGCCGGCTCTTCAGTCCTACCATGGCGGCCGTGATGCTGACCGGAGTCAGGTTCATCTGTTGGATAGCGTCGGCCGGTATGCCTGGTCCCAGCGGGGGCGCACCGTTCTGCCAGTCGACATGGAGGGCCTCCATGCCGCCCAGCGTGATGTGAACGGTGCGATCGACCGGTGTGCCGGTAGGCTTCAGGATTCCGGTGACCGTAAAGGGCTTGTCGTCGTGATCCGTGAGGGCCTGCTCGGCAATGCCGTGGCTCAGGGTGATGCGGTCGTTCAGTGAGTAACCCAGCTTGCGTGCGACCTCGCTGCCCAGCACGACATCAAACAGGCCCGTGAAACCCTCGGCCTTGCCAGCGGCAAATTCCAGCGGTTGGCGCTCCCCGTACCGGTAGTGGCGGAAATAACTGTTGTCGGTCGCCAGCACGCGGTACCCCCGGTGCGAGTCGCCCAGCGACACCGGGATGGCCCATGCCACTTTCGGATGGCTGCGGAGGCGCTCGAAGTTCGTCCAGGAAAAGTTGCCGGTCGCTTCACCCAGGCGAAAGACGGAGTAGAGCAGGAGTTGCGAGCTGCCGCCCCGGGCGCCCACGATGAGGTCGACGCCGCTGACGGTTTGCGCAAAGCTGGTTTTTGATTCTGTCCGAATGCGTTCCACGGCCACCAGCAGCGCCACACTGACTGCAATGGCAAACACGGTTAGCCCGACGCTCAGTCGGCGATTCCACAGGCTTTTCCAGGCCAGCTGCCAGAGACTCATGCAGTGTCTCCTGTTGGCTGCTTCGCGATGCCGGCCTGATTGATGTCGGCAAGGGCCAGCACGCGGTCAAAGTTGCTGCTGAGCCGCAAGTCGTGGCTTACGAACAGGACCGCGCTCCCATGCTGGGCACATTCGCTGAACATCAGTTGCAGGAAGGCCTGCTGGGTATCCGCATCCAGGGCGGACGTGGGCTCGTCGGCGATCAGCAATGGCGGGCGGCCCAACAATGCCCGTGCCACGGCCACACGCTGCTGCTGTCCGATGCTCAGTGCCGCGGCACGTTGCTGCCAGAGTGCCGGTGCCAGGCCAAGATCCTGCAGCAGGCGGCCGACTTCGCTGGCAGGTGCGTCCTGCAGGCGTTGACGCCGTTCGGCGGAAAACCGGAGTGGCAACAGCACGTTGTCCATGACCGACAGCCAGGGCAACAGGTTGAACTGCTGGAACACGAAGCCCAGATGGTCGGCGCGCCAGGCGTCACGACGGGCTGCGCTCATGTGGGAAACGTCTTCACCATCCAGGCGGATGGTGCCGGCCGATGGCAGCAACACGCCGGCCAGCAGGGCCAGCAGGGTGCTCTTGCCGCTGCCGGAGGGGCCATGCAGGAATACCTTTTCGCCGGCCTCAAGGCTCAGGCGGGGAATGTCCAGCAGCGCGGGTTGCCCTTTCCAGGCAAAGCGCAGCCCGTTGATGTCGACCAGACTCATCGACGCTCCAGCTTCAGGCGGGGGCTGGCCGGGGACAATTCGACGCTGCCTTGGGTGCCCGGCAGGGCGTAGTCGGTCTTCAACGTCTTCAGTCGGGGCAGTTCCCTGAACAGGGTGGACGCGTCAATCAGGACCAGCTTGCCGGGCTGCCGGCAGGTGAATGTGTGGCGGGCATCGAAATCCCGGTGACTCCGGGTGTCACCCGACGCGAAGGGGTTGTCGGCGTGTGCCTTGTCATGGCGGCAGCCGGCTTCGGGGTTGGGAACCAGCAGGGCCGAGCGCTTGAGAAGTGCCGTACCGGCGGCAACCGCCGCCTTTTCGCCTGCCTTGCGCGGCACATGCTCAAATCCGACCACATTGTCGGCGGGCGACGTCAGTTCGATGACCAGGGTCTGTGCCTCCAGTACCACGGTCAGGTGGGCGACGCCATGCTGGTGGGGGGCATGGTCATCCAGTGCACTGACAGGGGCATGTAATGACAAGCCGAGGATGGCGGGAACGAGCAGGTGCTTCATGGTGCGGGTCTCAATGCTCAATCCTGAGGGGCATACGATCTGCAAATCGTACCGGTTACAGGCCGAGTGTACGGAAATTCCGGGGCAAGTCGCCTCACTTTAACGGACAGACTGTTGGAGTTTGGTTGAGTCCCTTCCCGGTCTGTGTGGCGGCTGGCACACGGGCGGAGCATGGTGTGGGGCTTCCGGCAAAGCCCGCTGCCACCGGAACGGACGGGCAAGCCGGAAAGTGGCCGTCTGGCGCGCCAAGTAGCGTGGGCGGCGGACGGAAACGATCACCCGGTCTCCTGCAAAACCCGTCTCATTCCGGTCCGGGTCGGTTACACTTAGGGCCATTCACATGGTCATCCGAGTCCGACATGAGCCAGTTGATCGACAATGCCGCCAAGCTCGTGGTCAAGGAGCACCTTGATCACCTGCACGAACACCAGGACAACCTCTCGCCGGCGCAAAAGCAGGCCCTGCGCGAGCGCATCAAACAATTGCTCGTGCGCGAAAATGCCGTGCTGGTCGCGCACTATTATGTGGATCCCGAACTGCAGGCGCTGGCTGAGGAAACCGGCGGTTTCGTTTCTGATTCGCTCGAAATGGCCCGGTTCGGTTCCAAGCATCCGGCCAGCACCATCGTGGTGGCGGGCGTGAAGTTCATGGGAGAGACGGCCAAGATCCTCAATCCCGAAAAGCGCATCCTGATGCCCACGCTGGAGGCGACGTGCTCACTGGACATCGGGTGCCCGGCCGACGAGTTCACGGCCTTCTGTGATGCCCATCCGGATTACAAGGTAGTGGTCTATGCCAATACGTCGGCGGCGGTGAAGGCACGGGCTGATTGGGTGGTGACGTCGAGCTGTGCGGTGGATATCGTGCAGCACCTTGCCGACCAGGGTGAAAAGATCATCTGGGCGCCGGACAAGTATCTCGGCGCCTATGTGGAAAAAATCACCGGTGCCGACATGCTGCTGTGGGATGGTTCCTGCATCGTGCACGAAGAGTTCAAGGCGCGCGGCATTCTCGACCTGAAGAAGGTGTATCCCGATGCGGCCGTGCTAGTGCATCCGGAATCGCCGGCGTCGGTGGTGGAAATTGCCGATGCGGTTGGCTCTACCTCGCAACTGATTGCGGCCGCTCATCACTTGCCCAACCCGCAGTTCATCGTGGCCACGGACAAGGGCATTTTCTACAAGATGAAGCAGGCGGCGCCTGGCAAGGAATTCATCGAGGCCCCCACGGCTGGTAGCGGTGCCACCTGTCGCTCCTGCGCGCACTGCCCGTGGATGGCCATGAATGCCTTGGACAACCTTGCCCATGTGCTGGAGACCGGCAGCCAGGAGATCCATGTTGATCCCGGGTTGGGCCGGCAGGCCATCATCCCCCTGCAGCGCATGCTCGACTTCACGCACAAGCTCAAGATGGCGGCCAAGTAGGGTCATGGTGTCGTTCACCCATCATCTTCGCGTTCGTTACGGCGAATGTGATGCGCAGAAAGTGGTGTTCAACGCACGTTATGGCGATTACGTGGACGTCGCCGTGCTCGAGTTCATGCGTTCGCTGCCCATGGGGGCGCGATTTCTGAATGGCGAGCTGGATTACCAAGTGGTCCGGCAGACCACGGAGTGGCGTGCGCCGGCACGCTTTGATGACCAGCTGGCCATTACCATCAGCCCGGCCGTGCTGGGAACCACCTCATTCACGCTGCGGGCAGAGTTCCGTCGGGCGGGGGAGGACGATCTGCTAGCGACATCGGAAACGGTTTACGTGCTGATGGATGGCGCAACGCTGCAGAAGTTTGCGTTACCGGCAGACGTCAGGGCTGCTCTGGCCGGTTGATGCCTGCCTAGAGCTTGAGATCCTGCTTGCTCTGCTCGATCTCCCGCATGCGCTTCTGAATCTTGGCGGTCATCGGATAGTCCTCACGGGCTTCATTGGCCGCCAGCTTCAGCTGTTCGAGCGCCTTGTCCTCCTGTCCGTTCAGGAAAAGGACTTCGGCCCTGGCGCGGTGCACGCCCATCGGGTTGCGCGCCCCGGTATAGGCATCCACGAGCAGTCGCCAGAGCTGCGCATCGTCGCTGCGTTCGCGGCTGGCGGCCTCGAGTCGTCCGATGACGGAGGGGGCATCGTCATTCATCAGGTGTATCTTGGCGCTGTACATCAGCAGTGGGTAGCTGTCCGGATTCAGGCGAAGTTCGTTATCGAGCAGAGTGACGGCCTCTTCGTAGCGACGCTCCGACAGAGCAATTTCGGCGGCGGCCACAATGTAGTCAACGCGGTGCGGATCATCCGCCAGCAGGGGGGCGAGCGCCTCGCGCGCCTCGGTTGGTTGGCGCTCCTTCAGTAGCGCCAGCGTCAGGCCCAAGCGATTGATGCGGGTGGCATCTGTCAGGGTATCTGCCTGCTTCAACTGTTGCCGGAAATGCGAGGAGGCACGACCGGTGCTTTCCATGAAGTGCACCAGCATGCGCACGCGCGCCAACTGGTAGTCGAGCCCGTCTTCGGCCAGCTTGCGCGGGAACTGGTTGGCACGATTGAACGTATCGGCAATGCGGGATTGCGTGAGCGGGTGGGTCAGCACGAACTCGGGGACGGTGCCCACCTGTCGCGATTGTCGTTCCATGCGCTGGAAGAAGCGGGGCATGGCATGGGGGTCAAGGCCGGCATTGACCAGTGTCTGCATGCCGATGCGGTCGGCCTCCTGTTCATTGAGCCGGCTGTAGCTCAGGCGGTTCTGGATGGCCGCCGCCTGGACGCCCGTGCCCAGTGCCAGCGCCCCTTGGCCCTCGCCGGCGGCAGCGACGGCGATGCTCGCCAGCATCGCGCCCAGGTACACCCACTGGTTGCGCTGGTTGTCCGCCAGCATGCGCGCAAAGTGGCGCTGACTCAGGTGGCCCAGTTCGTGGGCCAGCACCGATGAAAACTCCGATTCCGTTTCGGCATGCAACAGCAGTCCGGCGTTGATGCCGATGACCCCGCCAGGAACAGCGAAGGCATTGATCTGCCGGTTGTTGATGATGATCAGCGTCAGGTCGGGATGTTCGAGCGGGCTGTTGAAGGCAAGGCGATAACTGTGGCGCTCAAGGTAGGACTGCAGGATGGGGTCGTTGATGGTGGCGGTCGATCCGCGCAGCTTGCGGATCCAGGCGCGACCCAGGCGGTACTCCTGCTCGGGGCTGACAATCGACGAGGTATTGTCTCCCAGCTCGGGCAGCTCGTTCTCGGCCTGTGCCGGCGCCAGCAGGCCCAGCAGCAAGAGGCCTGAGGCCAGCGAAGTGATAACCGGCTTCATCGGTGCGTCCCGTTCCGGATGCGATATGATGCACCTATTCTGTCGGATGCCCGGGATTCCTGCATCCGTTGTCGCGGGGTATTTACAAATGAATGACGCAGTCCGGACCCTCGATGCACGGGGCATGCGCTGTCCCATGCCTCTGCTCAAGCTCAAGCAGGCCCTGCATGGCATGGCAGCGGGCGAGGTGATCGAGGTGGTGACCACGGATGGTGGTTCCGTCAGGGATTTCCAGGCATTCCTGCGCCAGGGCGGTCACGAGCTGCAGGACATGAGACAGGGGGAAGCCGAGTTTTTCTTCCGCATCCGCAAGCAGGCATAAGGCGCGCCGCCGCCCGACCATGAAAAAAGGCCGCACAGGCGGCCTTCTTCAGCGGGCAGCGGATTACTTGTTGAGCTGCTTCACGGCGAAGAGCACCGCCTCGGCGTGGCCCTCAACCTTCACCTTGCGCCATTCGTTGCGCAGGATGCCGTTCCTGTCGATCAGGAAGGTGCTTCGCTCCACGCCTTGCACCTGCTTGCCGTACATGTTCTTCATGCGGATGACATCGAACAGACGGCAGAGTTCTTCCTGCTCGTCGCTGATCAGCTCGAACGGAAAGCACTCCTTGCTCTTGAAGTTTTCATGCGACTTGATGCTGTCGCGTGAGACGCCCAACACCATGCATTTCTCGGCAGTGAACTCGTCGATCATGTCACGGAACTGCTGGCCTTCCAGCGTGCAACCCGGTGTCGAATCCTTCGGATAAAAATAGAGGATGACATGCCAGCCCTTGAGGGCAGACAGCTTGACGTCCTTGTTGCTGGTGGCAGGCAGGTGAAAATCGGGAACGGCGTCACCAATCGCAAGAGTCATGACAATTTCCTTGTGGCAGACAAAAACAGCAGAGACCGGAACGCTAGCCAGAAACGCCCCCCGTGCCAAGTGCACAGGGTCGTCGTCGCTCAGTTCTTGAATGGCTCGATGATGGCATCCAGATTGCGGTCATCGCAAAACAGCATGAAATTCTCACGCAGGCTGGCGACGTGCACGCGGGCGGGGATGTTGACGGTCATGCTTAGCGCGAACATCGGCGAACCGGTATGCGGGGCCGCATAGGTGCTGGTTTCCATGGCTTCGATATTGATGCCCTGGATGGCAAAGAAGTTGGCAATCTCGTGCACGATGCCGGGGTTGTCGAGGGCGATGACATGCACGTTGTAGGGCATGGCATCGGCCTGGATGGCGCGAGGCTCGGTGCGTTTGAAGGTGATGGCCAGGTTCAGGCGCTTGCCCAGGTTGGGCAGCTGCGCTTCCAGCTTGGCAATGGCATCCCAGGTGCCGGACAGCATCATGATCAGGGCAAATTCCTGACCCATCACGATCATGCGGGAGTCGGCGATGTTGCAGCGGGAATCCGAGGCGGCACGAGCCAGTTCGTCAACAATGCCGGTGCGGTCGGCGCCCAGCGCGGAAAGAACGAGGAAGTGTTCCATGAAGCATCCTGTGATTGGCGATCAGGCAGCACAGCGACTGCCGCGTGAGCCGGAGTGTAGCACCGGGCCGTGGCAGTTTTAAGCCGCTTGGTAGCGGGTCGGATCGGCGATGCCGGCTTCCTCGAAACCCTTGCGGCGCAGGCGGCAGGAGTCACATAGCCCGCAGGCACGGCCGTCCAGGTCGGCCTGGTAGCAGGAGACCGTCAGGGCATAATCCACGCCCAGCGCCATGCCGGTCTGCACGATCTCGGCCTTGGACAGGCGCATTAGCGGTGTATGGATCTTCATGAGGTGTCCTTCCACCCCGGCCTTGGTGGCCAGGTTGGCCATGGTCTCGAAGGCCGCGATGAATTCCGGCCGGCAGTCCGGGTAGCCCGAGTAGTCCACGGCGTTCACGCCGATGAAGACGGCATCGGCGCCGGTGACCTCGGCCAGCCCCAGCGCGAACGACAGGAAGACGGTATTGCGGGCGGGCACATAGGTGACCGGAATGCCCTCACTGGCTTCGGTTGGCACGTCAATCGACGTGTCGGTGAGGGCCGAGCCGCCGATGGCGCCCAGGTCCAGGCGCACCACGCGGTGGTCACGCACGGCAAAGGCGTCGGCCACGCGACGGGCGGCCGCCAGTTCGGCATTGTGGCGCTGGCCGTAGTCAAAACTCAGGGCGACAGGCTCAAAGCCTTGCTGGCGGGCAATGGCCAGGCAGGTGGCCGAGTCGAGTCCGCCGGACAGAAGAACGATAGCGTTGGGTTTCACGGTCATGATCGGGTGCCGGGAGGGAGGGGCCGGTCAGTGACCCGGCTCGTTGTTCCAGAGGTATTTGTGCAACTGTACCTGCATGCGCACGTGCAAGCGGTCGGCCAGTATCCACTCGGCCAGTTCGCGGGGCTCCAACGCGCCATGCACGGGCGAAAACAGTACATCCGCCACGCGTTGCGTCAGGTGGTATTCGTCACACTTGAAGCGGGCCCATTCGTAGTCCTTGCGCGAGGCGATCACGAACTTCACCTGGTCGTGCGGGGTGAGGTGGGCAATGTTTTCATACCGGTTGCGGTGGGCCTCGCCGGAGTCGGGTGCCTTCAGGTCCATCACCTTGCTGACGCGGGCATCGACCTGGCTGATATCCATGGCGCCACCGGTTTCCAGCGACACCTCCAGCCCCGCATCGCAGAGGGCGGTGAGCAGGGGCAGGCACTCTGGTTGTGCCAGGGGCTCACCACCGGTCACGCAGACATGATTCACGCCATGGCTGGCGACGGTGTCCAGGACGGTATCCAGCGTCATGATGGTGCCACCGCTGAACGAGTAGGGCGTGTCGCACCAGACGCAGCGCAGGGGGCAACCCGTCAGGCGCACGAACACAGTGGGACGACCCACGGTTCGGGCTTCGCCTTGCAAGGAATGGAAGATTTCGGTGATGCGAAGTTCGGTCACGGTTGCGGCAGGCTGGCTGGTCAAGCCGCCATTCTACCGCAACCGGCCAGCGACTACCGCTTGTTTGCGGCCGGCTTGGCGGATACCGGTCTGGCGGCAGGCTTGGCGGGGGCTTGTGCAGCCTGCAGCGTCTTTAGCCAGGTGTCCGCCAGGCTGGCCTCGGGGCTCTTGGGGTACCGTTTCATGAGTTCCTGCATTTTCTGCCGGGCCTCGTCGGGCTTGCCCTGCAGGTCAAGAATGCTGGCGATCTTGTACAGCGCCGCCGGCGCTTTGCTGTTGTCAGGATACTCGGCCAGCACGGTATCGAACTGCTGGCGGGCCTTTACCTGGTCCGGCCGGGAGGCATTCAGGTAGAACTCGCCCAGCCAGTAGTGTGCCCCCGGCGTCAGGCTGGAGTCGGGGTACTGTTTTACGAACGCCAGCATGGGAGCGATGGCCTTGTCGGCGCCCCCGCTGCGGAACGTGTCATAGGCGGCCAGATAGGCCTTTTTTTCCTCTTCCACGGAGGACGTGGCGGCCTTGCCTGTCCCGGTCGCGGCAACATCGGCGGCCGGCGGTGTTTGCAGGCGATCCTGCTGTACCTGCAGGCGCTGGTCCAGGTCTGTGTAACGGGTTCGCAGGTCGTTCTGCAGGCGTTCGATGAGGTGTCCCTGTTCTTCCACCATGCCGCGCAACTGGGCCACTTCTTCCTGCATCTGTTGCATCTGCGAGTAAAGCTGCCAACTGTTG
>JBKHWB010000020.1:0-27058 GCA_046566745.1 Gammaproteobacteria bacterium | reverse complement strand
CTCACGCAACGCCAGGACAACAGATGCCCGGAAGGGAGAAGACAGCAGAGGGAGATGCGCATGGCAGGCTGATGACGGGATCACGCCAAACAGAGACAGGCCCGGCAGGGCACCTGCCCGGGCATCACCGAGACATCACAATAAAAAAAGCCCCGCTAGCGGGGCCTTTCCTGACACTCAGTCGATTGGCTGAACGTCTTCCGCCTGGAAGCCCTTCTGGCCTTTCACGACAGTGAACTCGACCTTCTGACCATCCTTGAGGGAGCGGTGGCCATCACCACGAATGGCGCGGAAGTGCACAAACACATCTTCGCCACCCGGACGCTGGATAAAGCCGAACCCCTTGGCATCATTGAACCACTTCACGGTGCCCTGTTCACGATTGGACATGTTGCAAAACCTCAGACTCTAAAACCAAACCCACCGCTGGAGCTGCATCCACTGCGACCGCTTGTCCATGAACACCGGTTCGTGATGAAGATTCAACGGAACGACCCGATTAGACACGGATTGCATTAACCTTGCAATCATCCCGGATGAAGCCTCCCATCGTGCGGACAAGCTGCGTTTTTCAACGCTGGCACACCTCATTCAGACAACCAGCAATGGCATCGGACAGTCCAGCAAAGCCGCCACGACACGCAGCAATTCGTACTCCTCCAGCCCCACCTCGGCATCCGCCAGAACGGCCGTTGCAGCGAGCTCGAGCACCAGCCGGCGATCATGGATCGACAGCCCCGCCAGTTTCTGCGCCTCACGGGCCAGATGCGAAAAGCGGGAAGCACCTACCACTGGCATGGCCACCACGACGGGCGACACAATCCGCATCAGACGACCATGCGTCCGTTTCCTGCCCTCATCATCCAGAGTGCCCGCATGCAAGAGGATGGCCACGACCAGTGACACCACCTCCACACAGCCCTCCAGCGACACGTGGCGAGGACGCACCGGAGGCAGCAACTGTTTGCGCATCAGCATCAGCAGGGCAAACTCGAAAGTGCTGATACGGCGATCCAGACGGGACAGCAACTGCAAGCGTGCAAACACTGCCTTCTGTTCCTGCACCGACAACACCTGCAGGCGCGGCAGGGCCAACTCCGTGAGCGGCAAGGCAAACCGGATCTCCAGGCCCTCCAGCTGCGCATACAGCCGGAGCACTTCCGCCTCCTGGCTGGCCATGCGGGCTTTCAGAAAGGACACCAGCTCCGGAACCGGCAATGCATTCTGCCGGGACACCAGTGCAAACAGCAGGCTGCTGGCGCCCGTACTGGTTTGCAACGCATTCTTCACGCCATCCGGCAAACGCCGGTAGAGCTCGGCAGCCGACGCCAGCTCCGCCGGATTCACCGTACCCGCGCGCGACAACAGGGTGACGGCCTGACCGGCCGCCGCCTCGCCGGTGCCAGCAAGCGCTGGCGTCGCCCGGCCTGCCACCGGGGGCACATAGGGAATCACGGGCAGCTCTACCGGGCCTGCCGCCAGGCCCGTCGCCACCGCCGGCACCCCCTCGCCGACCCTGTCGGCCACCCGCTCCTGCTGTTGTCGCAAGGCGCGTTGCCGGGCACGTCCCCTCACCAAGTACTCCGCACCCAGCAGCCGAATGCGCTCTTCCAGCGGCGGATGTGTCGCCAGCAACGACGAGAAATGCAAGGTCTCGCCAAAGCAGAGATGGCTCATGTCCTCGGCATGCAGGTTGCGCAACCACGAGCGCTCCGAGGCATACATGATTTTCAGCAAGGCATTGGCGAGGGCCGCCGGGTTACGCGTGAACTGCACGCTGGAAGCATCGGCCAGAAACTCGCGCTGGCGGGAGATGGCCGCCTTGATCAGGCGCCCGAAAAACAGACCGATGTAACCCACCAGCCACAGCAACAGACCGAACACGAACAGGTGGATCACGCCTCCTCTGCGATTCGAGCGCCGGAACGAGCGTGTTGGTGAGCTCCATGACAAGCGCATGAGGAAGCTGCCCATCTGCCCGATGGCAAGAATGCCGGCCAGCAGCGCCATCAGCCGCACATTCAACCTTGTGTCGCCGTTCAGGATGTGGCTGAACTCGTGGCCGGCCACCGCCTGCATCTCGTCGCGATCGAAGGCCTCCAGCGCCCCGCGGGTCACCACCATGACGGTATCGTCCAGGCTCAGTCCGGCGACAAAGGCATTAATTCCGGGCTCCCGGTCCATGACATACACCAGTGGTGCACGGACGCCGGACGCAATCGCCATTTCGTCCACCACATTGAGCAGGCGACGTTCGTCGGCATCAGTGGTCGCAAAATCCACCCGGCGCGCGCCTACCATGTCGGCCAGCGCCCGCCCGCCTCCCCGCAGCTTGAGGTATTCCAGCAGGCTGCCCCCGCCAATCAGCAACAGCGAACCGGCTATCGCCTGCCAGGTCCAGTCATGCCACAAGAGGGAGCCGTCAGGGTCGATACCCATCCAGCGCACCGGAATGAACAGCACCACGTTCACGGCAAGAATGATGAGTACCACCGCCGCACAGAAGTAGAAAAGCAAACGCCCGGTCTGTCGCCGGGCGCTGGCCTGATGTTCAAAAAAATCCATGGAGGACGATGCGCCCGTCAGAAGCCAACGCGGACGGGCTGCCGGGCCTCAACGTTCGGAATCTGCAATTGCGACGCCTGCGGAAAACCGAACGCTCCCGCCACAAAAAAGTTGGGAAACTTCTCGCGATGGATGTTGTACTCCATCACGGCATCATTGAAGGCCTGCCGGGCGAATCCCACGCGGTTCTCGGTGGAGGCCAGTTCTTCCATCAGCTGCTGCATGGTCTCGTTGGCCTTGAGATCGGGGTAGTTCTCCGCTACCGCCAGCAGTCGCCCCAATGAGGCGCCCAGCATACCCTCGGCCTGCGCCAGCACCGCCATCTTCTGCGGATCGCCGATGGCGCCGGCCACGGCGCGTTCGGCCGATACTGCCTGATTGCGGGCAGCAATGACGTTGGTCAGGGTTTCCTTCTCGTGCGCCAGGTAGGCCTTGGCCGTTTCCACCAGGTTGGGGATGAGTTCGTAGCGCCGCTGCAGCTGCACGTCAATCTGCGCAAAGGCATTCTTGAAACGGTTGCGGTGTGTTACCAGCCGATTGAACACACCGACAAAAAACAGTGCGATCAGCACCAGTACGCCCAGGAACAGCAACAGTCCCATTACGCTTTCTCCCTATAGTCATGCGCCCCTGACGGGGACCCTGTGCAACAACATTAGCAGTGCGACACCCTCCGGAACAGTACCCTGCTCACAGAACGGCACCCTCGCCCTGTTCACACCAGACGAAAAGAAAAGTAGTGGTCTACCAGCAACACGGCAAACAACAGGAACAGGTAGGTAATGGAAAACCCGAACGTTTTCATCGGCACCCGGGGATCATCACGGAACTTCAGGCGGAAGGCATAGACCAGGAACATTCCACTCAGTACCGTTGCCCCGGCCAGATAGATCAGGCCGCTCATGCCGGTCAGATAGGGCAACAGGGCCGTCAGGAAGAGGATGACCGTGTACAGCAACACGGAGGTCTTGGTGAACTCCAGGCCATGCGTGACCGGCAGCATGGGGATGTCGGCCTTGGCATATTCCTCGCGGCGATGGATGGCCAGCGCCCAGAAGTGGGGAGGCGTCCACGCGAAGATGATCAGCACCAGCAACAGTGCGTGGGGATGCACCTCCCCAGTCACGGCCGTCCATCCCAGCAGGGGCGGAATGGCACCGGCCAACCCTCCGATCACGATGTTCTGCGGCGTGGCCCGCTTCAGCCACATCGTGTAGATGAAGGCATAACCGATGATGCCAAAAAACGTCAGCACCGCCGTCAGCCGGTTGATGAATACATCAAGAATGACCAGTGACAGTACACCCAGCAGCACGGCAAAAGCCAGTGCTGCACGGGTATTGACCCGCCCCTGAACCAGCGGGCGGCGGTGCGTACGAGCCATGATGGCATCAATACGCTGGTCCATGACCTGGTTGATCACGGCCGAGGACATCATGGCCAGGGCCATGCCAAGCGACCCCAATACCAGCACCCGCCACGGCACCATGCCGGGTGTCGACAGGAACATGCCGATGACCGCCGTCACCATGAGCAGCGCCACTACGCCTGGCTTGGTCAGTTCCCAGTAGGCCCTCCACAGCGGGGCCGAAGCCTTTTCATCCAACATTGCCACAGTCATGCCCTTTTTTCCCTGACCAGACTGAATACCAGCAGCACGAGCACCTGCAACAGCAGCAGCGCGACCACGTTGTGCGCCACGGCCACAGCCAGTGGCAGCCCGAACAGCACGTTGGACACCCCCAGCAGCACCTGCACGACCAGCACACCAAGCAGCCACGCGCTGAAGCGGCGATAGCGCTCACCACCCGCCTTGAACCATAACAATACGCCCATCAGGGCCAGCAGGGCTGTCGTCGTCCAGGCGCCGATGCGGTGGGCCACATGAATCGTGATCTTCTCGGCTGCCCCCAGATGAGGCGCAAACTCGTAGGTGGTGCCAGCATAGGTGTGGATGGCAAAAGCCTCCGGGAGACTCAGCACGTCACGCCATCCGTCCTGGCAAACCGGCAGCGTCGTGCACACGGTCGCGGCATAATTGGAGGCCGTCCAGCCGCCCAACGCTATCTGCAGCACCAGCACCAGCAGACAGAGCACCGCCAGCGGCAGCAAACCGGCCGCCGCCGCATTGCACGTTGACCGAAGAAAAGGGGACAGGCGGGCCACCAGCAACACCAGCGTGGAAAAAGTGGCAAAGCCGAACAACAAGTGCCCCGTCACCACCGGCGGAAACAGCTTCATCGTGACGGTCCAGGCACCAAAGGCGCCCTGCAGGCACACCATGAACAGCAGGAACACCGCATGACGAACCGGGACGTCCTGCTCGCGGCGCGCCATCCACAGCGCCAATCCTGCCATGATGATGCAGAGGGCGCCGATGGCCTTGGCAAAATGCCGGTGAATCATCTCCGGCCATGCCTTCTCCGCGGCAAAAGGACTATCAGGGTACAGCGCCTGGCCACGCTCGATCGCCTGTTCGGACAACGGCACCGTGATCGAGCCATAGCACGTCGGCCAATCGGGGCAGCCGAGCCCGGCGTCTTCCAGGCGGGTCCAGGCACCCAGCGCCACCACCAGTGCCGTAACCAGGACGCCAACGACGGCGAACCGCGTCAACCAGAGACGCGCAGAAGAAATGGAGTCAGCCAATTCGGGATGCCTTCAGTAGTTTCTTGAGATCATTCAGGATGTCTTCGGCCTTGATGACCGAGGTCTCTTCATCAGCTTCCGGACCATAGGTGAGCATGAGCCAGCCCATCGGGTCCATGATGAACAAGTTGCCCGCCGAAGACGCCTCCGGCATCAGCCTCTCCAGCGCCCTGTTGACACGGGCAGCGTCCGCCTGCACACGCACAATGCCGGGGAACTCCTTCTCCAGCAGGTTTTCGGTCTCGGCAGACAGTGCCGACGTGACCACGAGCAGCGGCTGTACGCGCTCCGCCTCCCGTCCCAACGCCTTGCGCACTTGCCGCATCTGGAACAGGCGGTTGCGACACGCCGCGTCGCAATGTTCCGGTACCACGTACACCAGCCACCAGTTGGGCCGGACGAATCCGCTACCGGCCGCGCTGCCATCAGCCAGGTGGGCCTGGAAGTCGGCAAATGCGACGGGCGGATCAATTAGTTGTCCGTGATTGGTCTGCCCGCCCTGGTACCACCCCAGTTTGTAGGCCATGTCCCCGACCACAAAGGGCAACACGAACGACGCCAGGATCAGCAACAACAGCAGACGATTCTTTTTCAGTTGCGACGGCGACACCGCCGTTGGCTCAGTCATGATTCCGTATCACCCGTATTCCGAACATTCACTACTACCGCCACCACCAGCACCGCAAGCGCAAGGCTGAACCACTGGAAGGCATAGCCGCGGTGCTTCTCGGGCGGCATGGCCAGCCGACTTGACGGTGACCACTCACGCACCAGCCCATCGTCAGCGGCGCTCTCCAGCCGCACCACGAACGGATGCAATCTTATACCAAGCGCACGCGAGAGTTGCGGCATGTCGAGGCGCGCCACGCGCAAGGGACGCCGGCCGTAGTCGGGCTCGCCCACGGTGAAAAATTCCGAGGGAAAGGCCAGCGAGCCAACAACTACGTTGCCGCTGGGCGGTGCTGCCACCGGCAATGCCTGCATGTCGGCAGCCGCCGCCATCCAGCCACGATTGACCAGCACGGCGGGACCGCCCTGCGCCGGGACAAATACCGTGTGGACATGGAAGCCGGCCACCGGACCCCGCATCTGGTGATCCAGGAACACCTGAAGATCCTTGCGCCACTGCCCTGCGACCTGCACCCGCCGGTCCTCGATGTCGTCATGCGTCATGGCCTCGGCCAGGGGCTGCACCGGCAAGGCGGCATTGGCCTCGTACCGCGCCGCCATGAGCGTCTTTTGCTCTGCCCTTCCCAACTGCCAGGTACCCAGCACACAAAAGAGCGCAATCCCCGCCCCTGCGAGCAGCAAGCCCCACAGCGGCGGCGACCATTGCCGGCCGAACCCGAGCGGCAGACACAATTGGTTAGTGAGCCAGCGAGCCATCCTTTACACTTGACCGGATATCGGAAAGGGGAAACGCACCATGTGGGTAAAGATCATTGTCCTGTTTGCCATGCTGGCCGTGCTCTTCAGCTTGTTCAGGGCACTGTCGCACCTTGTGCGTGGTGGCGACAAGGCCAGTTCGGAAAAAGTGCTTCGCGCCCTTGTCTGGCGGCTGGCACTGTCGATCGCCATCATCGTCGGCCTTTATGCCGCTTCGTTCTTCGGATTGATTGCACCGCACGGGCTGCCGAAACCGGCTACGGGCCAATCCACCAGCACCTCGCCGTAAACTCACCCCCGCATCAAAAAAGCCCGGCATGCCGGGCTTTTTTCCGGAACCACGGCGGACTCAGAACCAATACACCGCCACGAACAGGAACAACCACACCACATCCACGAAATGCCAGTACCAGGCGGCCGCCTCAAAAGCAAAATGGTTGTCTGGCGTGAAATGGTCCTTGATGGAACGCACCAGCATGACGATCAGCATGATGGTGCCGATGGTGACGTGCATTCCGTGGAAGCCGGTCAGCATGAAAAAGGTTGAACCGTAAATGCCGGACTTCAGCGTCAGCCCCATCTCAGTGTAGGCGTGGATGTATTCCTCCACTTGCAGGCCAAGGAAGGCCAGCCCGAGCAGGCAGGTGACTGCAAGAAACTTGATCTGCCGGGCACGGTTGCCCACCAGCAGGGCATGATGCGCGATGGTCAGGGTAACGGACGACGTCACCAGCAGCACGGTATTGAAGAAGGGCAGACCCCAGGGACTCATGGCCTCGGTGACCGTCCCTCCCGGCGTCTTAACCAGAGGCCACATGGCCTGAAATTCCGGCCACAGCAACTCATGCGTCATGACACCCTTGCCTTCGCCGCCCAGCCACGGCACGACCAGCCAACGAGCGTAGAACAGCGCCCCAAAGAACGCCGCGAAAAACATGACTTCGGAAAAAATGAACCAGGTCATGCCCTGCCGGTACGAACGGTCCATCTGGGCGGAATTCATGTTCGCCATGGACTCGCGCGCGGTATCGCGGAACCAGAGGAACATCATGAGCAGGATGCCAACCAGCCCGATCGGCAGCAGGAAGTTCAGCGTACCCTTGTTGCCCATTCCACGCGACAAGTCCGTGACGCCATGGCTCTGGATGAAATTGGCCGCGCCCAACACCAGGATGAACAACACCAGCGAACTGAGGAAAGGCCACTTGCTGGACGCCGGTACGTAATAGTTCGTCGGCTTTTGTCCCTGAACAGCAGTACCGTGTTGTGCAGACATACCTGTGTCTCCTTGCTTGCCTCAGGCTCAGCGGGCTGCCGCCATGGCCTGATGTGTCTGGTTATAAAATTTGTACGAAAGCGTCACCGTCCTGATGTGCGCGGGAAGGCCCGGATCGATGTAGAAAATCATGGGCATGGACTTCTCGGCACGACCGACCAGTGTCTGCTCCTCGAAACAGAAGCACTCCGTTTTCCGCAAGTACTGCGCCGCTTCATTGGGGGAGACCGACGGTATGGCCCGTCCTGTCACCTGCCCCGTATCGCGGTTCCTTACATGAAACACCGTCTTGGCAATCTCGCCCGGATGCACCTCCATCGAGGCAACATCACGGGAGAAATCCCACGGCAGCTGGCTGTCCGTATCGACCAGAAACTGCACCGTGACACGACGGTTGGTATCCGCCACCACCGGCGCTGCCGCAGCACGCCCCGAGGTCTTGCCATTAAGACCGGTCAGCTCGCAAAACACCTCGTAAATCGGCGGCATCACGAACACGGCAAAGAGGAACATCCCGACGACAACCGCCCCCAACCGGACCAGCAGACGCTGGTTCCGTACGGCAACCGCTTCGTCCGTTACGGGACGCTCACTCATTCAGGCAACCCCCCTGCCGTCTGCCTTGGCCATCACTTCACGACTGGTGGCACTTCAAACGTGTGGTAAGGCGCGGGGCTCGGCACAGTCCATTCGAGGCCCTCGGCCCCCTCCCACGGCTTGTCCTCCGCCTTCGGGCCCTTCTTGGCGGTCAACAGCACTGCCAGGAAGATCAACTGCGACAAACCAAACCAGAAGCCGCCAATGGAAATCCACCAATTGAGATCGGCAAACTGCTGCGAATAGTCGGCATAGCGGCGCGGCATACCGGCCAGCCCCACGAAGTGCATCGGGAAGAACAGCAGGTTCACCGACAGCAGCGAGTTCCAGAAATGCCACTTGGCCAGCGTTTCGTTGTACATGTGGCCGGTCCACTTCGGCAGCCAGTAATAGGCCCCCGCAAACATGGAAAACAGCGCGCCGGATACCAGCACATAGTGGAAGTGCGCCACCACGAAATAGGCATCCTGGTACTGGTAGTCTGCCGGCACGATGGCAAGCATGAGGCCGGAGAAACCACCAATGGTAAACAGCACCACGAAGGCAATGGCAAACAGCATGGGCACTTCAAAGGACATGGAGCCGCGCCACATGGTAGCAACCCAGTTGAACACCTTCACGCCCGTCGGCACTGAAATCAGCATGGTCATGTACATGTAGAACAGCGAACCCGCCAGCGGCAGGCCGGTCGTGAACATGTGATGCGCCCACACCACGAAGGACAGCAAGGCAATCGAGGCCGTCGCGTATACCATCGAGGCATAGCCGAACAGCGGCTTGCGCGCGAAGGTCGGAATTACTGCCGAGATGATGCCGAAGGACGGCAGGATCATGATGTACACCTCGGGGTGACCGAAGAACCAGAAGATGTGCTGGAACATCACCGGGTCACCACCACCGGCGGCATTGAAGAAGCTGGTACCGAAGTGGCGATCCGTCAGCATCATGGTGACCGCACCCGCCAGCACGGGCATCACGGCAATCAGCAGGAACGCCGTGATGAGCCAGGTCCAGACGAACAGGGGCATCTTCATCAGCGTCATGCCGGGAGCGCGCAGATTAAAGATGGTGACCACCACGTTGATGGCGCCCAGGATGGAGGAAATGCCCATCAGGTGCACCGAGAAGATGAACAGGTCGGTGCTGGGAGGACCGTAGGTGGTCGACAGCGGCGCGTAGAACGTCCAGCCGAAATTGGGCGCCGGCCCCATGCCCATGATCGACATGACGACGGAGCCGATCAGCAAGGCAAATGCGAACGGCAGCAACCAGAAACTGAACAGATTCAGTCGCGGCAGCGCCATGTCGGGGGCGCCGATCATCATCGGAACCATCCAGTTCGCGAAGCCCGTGAAGGCGGGCATGATGGCGCCGAACACCATGATGAGGCCATGCACGGTCGTCATCTGGTTAAAGAAGTCGGGCTGGACGAGTTGCAGGCCCGGGTACATCAGCTCGGCACGGATCACCATGGCAGCGGCACCACCGCACAACAGCATGGTGAACGCGAAGATCAGGTACATCGAACCGATATCCTTGTGGTTCGACGTCGTGAACATGCGCTTCCAGAACGGCGGAAGCTCGTGGTGATGATCGTGATGGTCGTGGGAAGCAGCGTGACTCATTTTTATTCTTTCCCCTGATTACTTGGCCACGGTGTCGGACGGTTGCACGAGATCACCCGTACTGTTGCCCCAGGCATTGCGCGTGTAGGTGATGACGGCGGCGATTTCCTTGGCCGTCAGCACGCCCTTCCAGGCCGGCATGGCGTTCTTTCCGTTGTTCAGGATATCGATCTGCGCCGGAAGCTGGTCCTTGACGGCGACGATCTTCGAGCCGGCGAGCGCCGGAAACATCGGGGGCAGGCCGACACCGGTCACCTGATGACAGGCAGCACACTTGCTGTTGTAAACCTCCTCACCCAGCTTGCTGGCCTCGGCGATGTCCGCGAACTTGTAATCCACCGAACTCGCCGCCGCTTTCGCCTCTTCTTCGGCCCTCACCTTGGCCTCCACCAGCCACTTGTCGAAATCCGTCTGCGACTTGGCTTCCACCACGATCGGCATGAACGCATGGTCCTTGCCACACAGTTCGGCACAGCGACCACGATAAATCCCTTCCTTGCCTTCCGGAACGTTGGTCCACACTTCGTTGATGAAGCCCGGGATGGCGTCCTTCTTCACGGCAAAATCCGGCACCCACCAGGCGTGGATCACGTCATCAGAGGTCACCAGGAAGCGCACTTTCTTGCCGGTCGGAATGACCAGTGGCTTGTCGACTTCCACCAGATAGTTGGGATGCTTCTCGAAATCGGGCACGTTGCTGCCACTGAAGCCCTTGCCCTGCCGCTCATACTGGTCACGTGGCGTGGACAACACGGAGAGAAAACCCAGTCCGACATCCTTTTCCTTGCCGTACGACAAGTACTCGTAGTGCCACTTCCACTGCGATCCCGTAACGCGCACGGTGAGATCGGCTTCACTGGAGTCATTCATGGCAATCAGCACGCGCGTGGCGGGCACGGCCATGACGATGAGAATGATGAAGGGGATGATGGTCCAGATGACCTCCACCAACGTGCTCTCGTGAAAGTCGGCGGGCTTGACGCCCTTGGACTTGCGATGCTTGAAGATGGAATAAAACATGACGGCAAACACGCCGGCACCAATCGCGCAGCAGATGTAGAGCATCAACCTGTGCAGCTCGAAGACCTGCTGGCTGATCTCTGTGACACCGGGTGTCATGTCGAGCTGGGTAGCAAAAACGGAGGACGCCGCAAACATGGCCAACAGCGCCATGCCATAGCGGAGGACTTGAGATGACCGCATGCACCTACTCCCCTTGTGCAGGACGGGCCCGCCGCTGGCAGGCCCTTGTTCTTGTTATTAGACGCCGGCCCCCGTCAACCACCAGAACCGGTGCCGCTTCGGATTCCCTGAAACCAACCGGGTGCCCCACCCCGCGAATCCGCAGAACGGCAACGCCTCAAACGTCAGATCCATGACAGCAACGACCCGCCGGCCACACCGCTCGCGGAACACCTCTCCGCGAGCTGTTCGCTCAACAGGTACACTTCCGCCATCACACGTAATGTATTGACAGCTCGCCATGATGTCTATACGCCCGCCGAAAGTTTCCCGGCATTTTTTGCCGCTGCAATGATCCATGCCAAATTTGCGAACTGGCACACACTACGGCCACACGCCCTGATGCGCGCACGACAGCGCGCCGGTGCAAGTCCAGCACAAGACAAGATGCCTGAGGCATGAAAGCAAATAGCGGCTTAAGGGGTATCTGTCAGCAGAGCACGAACATCCGACAGGTCGGTCTGTGCCCGGTTGAGATAATTGGCCATGACCAGGGAATGATTGGCGAACAGGCCGAAGCCCGAACCATTCAGCACCAGCGGACTCCACAGCGTCTGCTGCGTGGCCTCCAGCTCGTGAATGGCGGCACGCAGGCTCAGCAACGCCTGACGCTGCGTCAATTCCGGCCCGAACTCCACTTCCACGGCTTTCAGCAGATACAGCAAGGCCCAGGCACTGCCCCTGGCCTCATAGAACACATCGTCAATCCGCCACCAGGAGGTCTCGGCCAGTTCGGCAGGCGTTCCTTGCACCGGCGACACCACTGCAGGATCAGGCAAGGCTGCGTTCAGGCGAGTAGACAGCATACCCAGGCTGGCATCCACATCCGCCAGCCAGCGCAGGAGATAGGCCTCACGCGCCTGGAACACCGCTTCACCGCGCTGCAGACGTGCCACATAGCGGCCGACCGCCTCCCCTCCCTTGCCAATACCACTCTCCGCTGCGGGAAACATCCATCCGTCCGGAGGAGTGCTGAAGGCCTCCTCGGCCGCCGCCAGATCGCTGTCCTCGACAAAGGCCGCATGCGAAAGCCCCATGTCACGATGCAGCGACCGGGACAGGTCGCGCACCTGCCGCAGGACACCAAGCTCCCATGCCGGCATGTTGTCCAGCAGCAGACCCGGTGGCAGAAGGTCATTGCGAAGATAGCCACCCGGCTTGTCCACCAGCACCGCACTTACATCGGCAAGGGCACGCGACAGCACTACGCCGCGCTTGGCCGATGACTCGGGCGACAGCACCAGCACAACGGGCTCGCGCGACCAGAACCAGCCCAGGCCGGCCAGCACCAGCACCAGCAGGAAAACGGCCACCGTCAGCAGGGGTCCCGCATCCCAGGTCGCCCAGCGCTCCTGAAACACATCCCAACGCTCTAGCAGCTTGTCGCGCCACACATCCATTACCGACCGATCCAGCATCTAATTGGGGAACCCTGCAAACAGGAGCCTGCGACGAACAGGAGGCCATGCCAGCAACCGGCAACAAGCCCCCATCCACCCTCAACCCGCGCCATTCTAACCATTCGGCGCATTCCCTGGCATCATCCGTGCGACCCGCCAGGAGATTCACCGCCCCATCCCCACTGGATGAATCGGTTAAAGCACCTTAGCATCCCCGCTCATGAACCTTCTGCCGATTGCCCTGCTGCTGCTTTGCCTGGCCTGTGCGGTGCCCGGCATCCTCCTGCTCAGGCACCACCGACTGTCGCGACAAGTACCGGGCCTTTGCCTGCTGCTGCTGGCAACCGCCAGCGGCTATATCGGCATACGGTCATGGCAGGAGACACCCCCCGCCATCGCGCTGCAGACGGGCAGCGGCCAGTTCCAGACCATCCCCGCCACTCGCCTGGCCGATGTGCTGGCGTCCGCCCGGGGCACCCCCGTCCTGCTGGACTTTCATGCGGACTGGTGCCCGTCCTGCCTCCGCTGGGAAGCCGACGTATTCAGCCAGCAGGACATCCGGCAGCGCCTCAAACCGGTCACGCTGCTCCGCATCGATGCCACCGACATGAGTCCCGAGGTACAGGCGCTGCTGCAGCGCCACAACATTCCCGGCCTTCCAGCCATCCTGGTCTTTGACCGTCAGGGGAGCGAACGCACCGACTTGCGCCTGATGGGGGAGATGAGCGCGGATGACTTCAGACGCTGGACGGACACCCGATTGAAGGCATTACTGTAAAGATTCCGTCATTGCCATGCTCGCCGCCATTGGGTATCTTTCGGGCAGTTTCGCGCAAGATCACGGCAATTGGCGCAGATTCAGGCCTTGCGCCCGGTCCGCTTCCGCCCGTTGCCAGTCCGACCGGAGAGCGCGAAACAAGAACCGTCAGGGAAGCCATCACACACCATGTCACAGATCCTCGTCCTGAACGGCCCCAACCTGAACCTGCTGGGCACCCGCGAACCGGCCATCTATGGTGCCGACACACTGGACAGCATCACTGCAGACCTGAGCGCCCGGACCATTCAGGCCGGCATGAGCCTGGACGCATTGCAGAGCAACCACGAAGGCATACTGGTAGACCGGATACATGCCGCTCGCGTGGATGGCACCCGCTTCATCCTCATCAATCCGGGTGCTTTCACCCACACCTCCGTCGCACTGCGCGATGCGCTGCTGGCCGTCCAGATTCCGTTTGTCGAGATCCATCTTTCCAACGTGCATGCCCGCGAAAGCTTCCGGCAGCATTCCTATTTTTCCGATGTCGCCGTCGGCGTGATCTGCGGGCTGGGCCCCCAAGGCTATGCCCTGGGCCTTGAGTTTGCCCTCAAACGCCTGCTCCAGACGGCCTGACAGCCTGCAACAGTCAATCCGAGAGACACCCTATGGATATTCGCAAGGTCAAGAAACTCATCGAACTGCTGGAAGAGTCCGGCATTGATGAACTGGAGATCACCGAAGGCGAGGAGTCGGTACGCATCTGCCGCCATCGCCCCGCCACCACGACCCAAGTGGTAGCGGCCCCGCCTGCCGCCGCGGCACCTGCGCCCATCGCCGCATCAACCGCCGCCGATGCCAGCCAGGGACCGGCGCCAGCCGCCGTCGAACCGGCCACCCGGGGCTTTGTGCAGCGCTCGCCCATGGTGGGCACCTTTTACCGCGCCGCCTCGCCAGGTGCCGCGTATTTCGTAGAGGTGGGACAGACGGTCAAGAAAGGCGATGTGGTCTGCATCCTCGAAGCCATGAAAATGATGAACCAGATCGAGGCTGAACAGAGCGGCGTCATCGAAAGCATCCTGGTGGAGAACGGCCAGGCCGTCGAATTCGACCAACCGCTCTTTACCATCGTCTGACGCAGGCCTGCCATCATGCTGGATAAGGTTGTCATCGCCAATCGCGGCGAAATTGCGCTGCGCATCCTGCGCGCCTGCAAGGAAATGGGCATCCGTACGGTTGCCGTCTACTCCAAGGCAGACCGGGACCTGTTGCACGTGCGCCTGGCGGACGAAGCCGTGTGCATCGGCCCGGCCTCCTCCCGGGAAAGCTACCTCAACATTCCGGCCATCATCTCGGCCGCCGAAGTCACCGATGCCCAGGGCATCCATCCCGGCTACGGTTTTCTGGCCGAAAATGCCGACTTTGCCGATGCCGTGGAGAGTTCGGGCTTCACCTTCATCGGCCCTCGCGCGGAAAGCATTCGGCTGATGGGCAACAAGGTATCGGCTATCGAGGCAATGAAGAAAGCCGGCGTCCCCACGGTGCCCGGATCGGATGGTGCCGTAACGGAAGAAAACGCCATTGCCGTGGCCAAGCGCATCGGCTATCCCATCATCATCAAGGCCGCCGCCGGTGGCGGTGGCCGCGGCATGCGAGTGGTACACACCGAATCCGCCTTGCTGAACTCCCTGTTCGTGACGCGCTCGGAAGCCAAGGCAGCCTTCAGTGACGACACGGTGTACATGGAGAAGTTCCTGGAACACCCGCGCCACGTGGAAATCCAGGTACTGGGTGACGGCGAAGGCCGGGCCATCCACCTGGGCGACCGCGACTGCTCACTGCAGCGCCGCCACCAGAAGGTAGTGGAGGAAGCCCCCGCCCCCGGCATTCCGGAAAAAATCCGCACCCAGGTGGCTGAAGCCTGCGTGAAGGCCTGCGAGCACATGAAGTATCGCGGTGCCGGCACCTTCGAATTCCTGTACGAGAACGAACAGTTCTACTTCATCGAAATGAACACGCGCGTTCAGGTGGAGCACCCCGTCACGGAAATGGTGACCGGCGTGGACATCATCAAGGAGCAACTGCGCGTTGCGTCGGGGCTCGGCCTGTCGCTAGCGCAGAAGGATATTCGCATTCAAGGCCATGCCATCGAGTGCC
The DNA here is from genome assembly GCA_046566745.1 of Gammaproteobacteria bacterium. Classification (GTDB taxonomy): domain Bacteria; phylum Pseudomonadota; class Gammaproteobacteria; order Pseudomonadales; family Moraxellaceae; genus UBA2031. The sequence goes on along the minus strand of JBKHWB010000020.1, from coordinate 11,404 downwards.
GCATCAACGCGGAAGACCCGAAAACCTTCATGCCCTGCCCCGGCAAGATCAACTACTTCCATGCGCCCGGCGGCCCCGGCATCCGCATGGACACGCACATCTACTCCGGCTACAGCGTGCCCCCCAACTACGATTCCCTGATCGGCAAGCTCATCGCCTACGGGCCAAGTCGTGACGTGGCGTTTGCCCGCATGCGCAACGCCCTCGACGAAATCGTGGTGGAAGGCATTCGCAGCAACATCCCGCTGCACCGCGACGAGATCATGCGCGATGCAAACTTTGCCCGAGGCGGAGTGGACATCCACTATCTCGAGAAGAAGCTCGGGCTCTGACCCGGCACCATTTCGCCACCTTTCCCGGGCGGAGTGCCGGCAACACCCTTCGCCTTCGCTTCCATTGGTTCCGGAATCATGCAATGAGCTGGCTGCAACTGAAAATCGATACCACCAAGGCCCAGGCCCCCGTCCTGGAAGAGTTACTGGAAACGCTGGGCGCTGCCGCCGTGCTGATGGAAGACTCCGCCGACCAGCCCCTGCTGGAGCCGCCGCCTGGTGCCACCCCGCTGTGGGACGCCACACGGGTGATCGGAGTGTTTACGGTGGACTCCGAGGTGGACGCCATTGTCGAGTTCCTTGAAGCGCAACTGGGCGAACCGCTGCCTCCCCATCGGGTCGAAGTCCTGGAGGACAAGGACTGGGTCAGGGCCTGGATGGATCATTACCATCCCATGCGCTTCGGCGACCGCCTGTGGGTAGTCCCCAGCTGGACGCCGCCGCCCCAGCCGGATGCCGTCAACCTGCTGCTCGATCCCGGCCTGGCGTTCGGCACCGGCACGCACCCGACCACCGCACTCTGTCTGGAATGGCTGGACAGCCTCGACCTGAAGGACAAGACAATCATCGACTACGGGTGCGGCTCGGGCATCCTGGCCGTTGCCGCCCTGTTGCTCGGCGCGCGGGAAGCCTGGTGTGTCGACAACGATCCGCAGGCGTTGACCGCCACCCGCAACAACGCCGAGCACAACGGGGTGGGTGAGCGCGTTCACGTTTTCATGCCGGATGACATGCCGGCCCAGCAGGCAGATGTTATCGTGGCCAACATCCTGGCCGGTCCGCTGGCCATGCTGGCGCCCATCATGGCCTCGCATAGCCACCCCGGATCCCGTATTGCCCTTTCCGGCATCATCCGCCCCCAGGTGGAGGAACTGAGGGAGGTGTACAGCGAGTGGTTCGATATGGACGGACTGGCCATAAAAGAAGAAGACTGGTGCCGGCTTTCCGGCGTGCGACGCGCCTGAGCCAGCGATATGGCGCGCGGTGACTGTCAAAAGCCGCTGCCAGGCAGTAGATTTGACGAGCAAGACCATTCAGCTCGAAGGGACAAGGACACCAAGATGACTGAAGCCAAGCAGACAAAATGCCCGCATTGCAGCAGCACTTTCCGTATCAGTGACGCCCAGCTGGCGGCCAAGGGCGGCAGTGTGCGCTGCGGCTCCTGTCTGCAGGTGTTCCGCGCCGACCTTCATCTGGTGGGTGCCCCGGCACCGGCCACTCCGGCCCCGGCGCCCGCTGCCAAGCCCAAAAACAAGGGCCAGGACGAGTCCTGGGCACTTGACCTGATCGGGGAAGACGGCAAGGCAGCAGACACCGGCCCGGACACCGACGACCAGTTTGGCTTCAGTGACGACGAGGTCGATGCCTTCATCGACAGCGGCACGCCGGCCGCCGCCCCCGCCGCGTCCAAGGGATTGCGCTTTGATGATGAATTGAGTGACCTGCTGGAAGATGCCGGCCAGGGGCTGCCACTGGGCGAGGACGACAAGACTCATCGCCTGAACGAAAGTGCCGACGAGTCGTGGGCCAAGGACATGCTGTCGGAGCTGGCCGACGAAGAAAAGCAGAGCAGCCAGAAGTACGGCATGGAGCTGGTGGATGACAAGGGCAAGCCGGCGCCCAAGAACCCAAAGCTGGCTGCCGCCATGGGCCACAAGCCCAATGTGGAAGAAGACGTATTCACCGCCCTGGGCGCCGTCTCGCGCAACAAGCCGGCCGCCACCCGTCCCACCGATGACTTCCTCGGCGACGACCGCGACGTACTCGGCTTCCTGGATGAAGACGACCTCAGCGGCTCTCCGGCCGGACGACCTGCAGCACCGGTTGCCCCCAATCCCTTCTCGCTGGAACGCCCCCTGGCGCATGTCGATGCGCCGGTGGTCATCAAGCCGCGGCGAGAGCCCATCAACTGGGGACGCCTGCTGACCTGGGGCTTCCTGTGCCTGATCGCAGTCGCGATGTTTGCCGCCCAGTATGTCTATTTCAACTTTGAAACCATGGCGGTCAGCCCCAAGACCCGACCGGTCATGGAGAGAGTCTGCTCCCGTATCCAGGGCTGCAGGCTGCCGGACATCCCGGACCCGACCCGTCTCGTCATCAAGGACCTGGTCGTCCGCAAGCATCCCAAGGCTGCTGAGGCGCTGCAGGTGGACGCCATTCTCAAGAACGAGGCACCGTTTGCCCAACCCTTCCCGGCGCTGCAACTGCGATTTACCAACAGTCAGGATGAGGTCGTAGCGAGTCGTGTCCTGCGCCCCAGCGAGTTCCTGGCAGGTGAGGCCGCGTTCATGCGGCGCATGCCCCCGGAAACACCCATCCGGATCTCGGTGAGCATTGTCGATCCCGGCAAGGATGCCGTGAGCTACTCGCTGACCGCCCTGCACTGATCCGTCGGGCGGCACGGCCGCCCGCCTTTCCGGCACGCCGCCGGAGCGCTATCATCCGCGCCCTCGCTACCGAGTCGGCGCCATGCTCAATCCCGTCACTGTCGGCCCCTACGTTCTCGACACGCCTGTCGCCCTGGCTCCCATGGCGGGCGTGACCGACCGCCCGTTCCGGCAACTCTGCCGGCGCTGGGGAGCGGGCCACGTCGTCTCCGAGATGGTGGCCTCGGATACCCGTCTCTGGAACAGCCGGAAATCGTCGACACGCCTAGACTACACGGGAGAGCCAGCCCCCCGGACCGTCCAGATCGTCGGCTACGATGCCCGGATGATGGCCGACGCTGCCCGCGCCTGCGTCGACCTCGGGGCACAGATCGTCGACATCAACATGGGCTGCCCGGCCAAGAAGGTCTGCAACCGGCTGGCCGGCTCTGCACTGCTGCAGGACGAAGGCCTGGTCGCGGATATCCTGAGTGCCGTGGTGAACGCTGTTGACGTCCCGGTGACACTGAAAACCCGCACCGGCTGGAACCCAGACAACCGCAACGGCGTGCGCATTGCGCGCATTGCCGAAGACTGCGGCATCCAGCTACTGGTGATGCACGGGCGCACCCGGGCAGACAAATACATGGGGGCCGCCGAATACGACACCATCGCTGCTGTCAAGCAGGCCGTGCACATTCCCGTATTCGCAAATGGTGATATCGACTCGGCGCAAAAGGCCGAAATGGTGCTTGTTCACACCGGCTGCGATGGTATTATGATCGGCCGCGGCGCCCATGGGCGGCCGTGGATTTTTCGCGAGATCATTCATTTCCTTCGAACCCGGGAACACCTGCCTCCGCCATCACCGGATGAGGTACGGGCGACCATTCTGGGTCATCTGGAAGATCTCTATACGTTTTACGGTGAATTCCAGGGTTTGCGATTTGCCCGCAAGCACATGAGCTGGTACGCGGAGTACCTGCCCGATGGTGCTGCAACATCGCGTCTTTTCAACAAACTGGAATCGTCGGCCCAGCAACTGGCCTTTGCCCGTGACTATTTCGGGCGCCTTGCAAATGGAGAGGTAAGAGCGGCATGAACAGCTTGAACATGGACCCGTCGCTTCTCGGTGAACTCAGCAGTAACGGCATGGACATTTCTACATTGAAACATCAGTTTTCCTCCGGTCAGTCGCAGAAAACCCTGCGCGACCACGTCGAGTACGCCATGCGCAACTACTTCGCCAACCTCAATGGCGAACAGGTCACGAACGTGTACGACATGGTATTGGCTGAAATCGAAGGCCCGCTGCTGGAAGTGGTGCTCGAATACACCCGCGGCAACCAGACCCGTGCGTCCGAAATCCTCGGACTGAACCGCGGTACGCTGCGCAAGAAACTGAAAGACCACGGCCTGATGTAAGTCAGGCTGATCAAAAAAAGGGCGATGAACGCCCTTTTTTATTTGGGGAGTGCTTCCGCTCGCGGAGCCCCTCCCCGGAATGGCAGGACGCAAGACCCGAATCCCCTCATTGTGCAAACGAGTGCATCATGACCCAGACCGTCAAACAGGCCCTGATTTCCGTCTCCGACAAGACCGGCATCGTCGACTTCGCCCGTGACCTCAGCCAGGCCGGCGTGAAACTGCTCTCCACCGGCGGCACCTACAAGCTGCTCAAGGACAACGGCATTCCGGTCACCGAAGTCTCCGACCATACCGGCTTCCCGGAGATGATGGATGGCCGCGTGAAGACGCTGCACCCGAAAATCCACGGCGGCATCCTGGGCCGTCGAGGTCAGGACGATGCCGTGATGGCCGAGCACGGCATCAGCGGCATTGATCTGGTCGTGGTGAACCTCTACCCGTTTGCCGCCACCGTGGCCAAGGCAGACTGCACCCTGCCCGATGCCATCGAGAACATCGACATCGGCGGCCCGACCATGGTGCGCTCGGCTGCCAAGAACCACGCCCATGTCGGCATCGTGGTGAATGCCGCCGACTACGGCACGGTGCTGGCCGAGATCAAGGCGACCGGCGGCCTGTCTTACGAGACCCGTTTTGACCTCGCCGTAAAAGCCTTTGAACACACCGCCGGCTACGACGGCATGATCGCCAACTATCTGGGCGGTCTGGTTTCCAGTAAAGAGGGTGAAAAGAAGGGCGACCTGTCGTTCCGCGAGGTTTTTCCTCGCACCTTCAATACCCAGTTCTTCAAGGCGCAGGAACTGCGCTATGGGGAGAATCCGCACCAGCGTGCGGCCTTCTACACCGAAGCGGCGCCCAAAGAGGCCTCCGTCGCGACGGCACGCCAGCTGCAGGGCAAGGAACTCTCCTACAACAACATCGCCGACACCGATGCTGCCCTGGAATGCGTGAAGTCCTTTGCCAAGCCGGCCTGCGTCATCGTCAAGCATGCCAATCCCTGCGGCGTGTCTGTAGTGCCGGACAACGAAGGCGGCATTCGCAAGGCCTATGACCTGGCCTATGCCACCGACCCCGAATCCGCCTTCGGCGGCATCATCGCCTTCAACCGCGAGCTGGATGCGGAGACCGCCAAGGCCATCGTCGACCGCCAGTTCGTGGAAGTGATCATCGCCCCGTCCATCAGCAAGGCCGCGCTGGAGATCACTGCCGCCAAGCAGAACGTGCGCGTGCTGGAATGCGGTGCCCTCCCCGCCATCGACGCCCGTGCCGCGCAGTGGGACTTCAAGCGCGTGACCGGCGGCCTGCTGGTGCAGGACCAGGACCTGGGCATGATCAAGGACACTGACCTGAAGATCGTCACGAAACGTGCCCCCACCGAAGCCGAGATCCACGACCTGATCTTCGCCTGGAAGGTCGCCAAGTACGTGAAGTCCAATGCCATCGTCTATGCCAAGGGCCGCCAGACCATTGGTGTCGGCGCCGGACAGATGAGCCGCGTGAACTCTGCCCGCATTGCCGCCATCAAGGCCGAGCATGCCGGCCTGCCGGTGGCCGGCGCGGTGATGGCGTCGGACGCCTTCTTCCCGTTCCGCGACGGCATCGACAATGCCGCCAAGGTGGGTATTGCCGCCATCATCCAGCCGGGCGGATCCATGCGTGATGCTGAAGTGATTGCGGCCGCCGACGAGCACGGCATGGCGATGGTGTTCACCGGCATGCGCCACTTCAGGCACTAAGTCGGTCACGCTCAAGCAGCCATCTGCTGCGTTGCAAAGAGGCGAGCCAATGCTCATTTACGTTCATGTAAACTCCGCTTGTCTCGCCTCTTCGCGCCTTGCATCTAACTACTTGATCGCGACCTCTGGTTGCATCTAGTCGACAGACAATCGAGAGAACGTCGGACATGAAAATTCTTCTTCTGGGTTCTGGTGGTCGCGAACACGCGCTGGCATGGAAATGTGCCCAGGACCCGCGCGTGGAAACCGTGTTTGTGGCGCCAGGCAATGCCGGCTCTGCCACTGAGCCCAAGTGCGAGAACGTGGCACTGGACATCCTGAACAACGACCAGTTGGTACAGTTCGCGAAGGACAAGGGCATCAACCTGACCATCGTCGGCCCGGAAGCGCCGCTGGTGAACGGGGTGGTGAATGCCTTCACCGCCGCTGGCCTCAAGATCTGGGGACCGACACAGTATGCGGCCCAACTGGAAGGCTCCAAGGCGTTTGCCAAGGACTTCCTCGCTCGCCACAACATTCCTACCGCCTTCTACAAGGTGTTCACCGACACGGATGCCGCGCTGGCCTATGTACGCGAGAAAGGTGCTCCCATCGTCATCAAGGCCGATGGCCTGGCCGCCGGCAAGGGCGTGATCGTGGCGATGACGCTGCAGGAAGCCGAAGATGCCATCACCGACATGCTGTCGGGCAATGCCTTCGGCAGCGCCGGTTCGCGTGTGGTGGTGGAGCAGTTCCTCGAAGGCGAGGAAGCCAGCTTCATCGTCATGGTCGACGGCAAGAAAGCCCTGCCCATGGCGACCAGCCAGGATCACAAGCGCATCGGTGATGCCGATACCGGTCCCAACACGGGCGGCATGGGCGCCTACTCCCCTGCCCCGGTGGTAACACCGGAGGTCCATGCCCGCGTCATGCGTGAAGTGATCGAACCGACTGTCGCCGGCATGGCGGCCGAAGGCCACCCCTACACCGGCTTCCTCTACGCAGGCCTGATGATCGACGCCAGCGGTGCGCCGCGCGTGATCGAGTTCAACTGCCGCTTCGGCGACCCGGAAACCCAGCCCATCATGGTGCGCCTGCAGAGTTCGCTGGTGGAGCTGGTGGAGCGAGGCCTGGAGCAGAAGCTGGGCGAAACCTCGGCCCAGTGGGACCCACGCGCCTCCCTGGGGGTGGTCATGGCCGCCGGCGGCTATCCCGCTGATGTGCGCAAGGGAGACGAGATCCATGGTCTCGACAAGGCAGCGGCACTGCCTGGCAAGGTCTTCCATGCCGGTACCACACTGAAGGATGGCAAGGTTGTTACCAGCGGCGGCCGCGTCCTGTGTGCCACCGCGCTCGGACAGACGGTCTCCGAGGCGCAGGCCAATGCCTATGCCCTGGCGCAGGCGGTCAGCTGGGAAGGCGAGTACCACCGCAGCGACATCGGGTATCGCGCGGTCGCCCGCGAGGAGAAAAAGTAATCATCCTGCCTGTCCATGACAAACAAGGGACGCTAAGGCGTCCCTTTTTGCATCCTGGCGCACTGTTTTAGCATTTGTCCTGTGCTTGTAGTACCGGCCAGTCCGTCTTCCGGACTGCCCTAATAGCCCGGTGATTTGCTATGATACGCCGCTTAATTCCCCCGACTGACCTCCCCGCCTGCCCGCGGGCCTGATCAGGCTATTCACGCAAGCGAGATCGACAAATGGATGAGGCACTGCGCAAAGCCGCACTCGACTATCACGAGTTTCCGGAGCCCGGAAAAATCAGCGTCACGCCCACCAAGGCCATGGTCAACCAGCGCGACCTGGCGCTGGCCTACTCGCCTGGCGTCGCTGCTCCTTGTGAAGAAATCGAACGTGACCCGTCCACGGCGGCCAAGTACACCGCCCGCGGCAACCTGGTCGCCGTGATCTCCAACGGCACCGCCGTGCTGGGCCTGGGTGACATCGGCCCGCTGGCCTCCAAGCCCGTGATGGAAGGCAAGGGCGTGCTGTTCAAGAAATTTGCCGGCGTCGACGTGTTCGATATCGAGATCGACGAGAAGGATCCGGACAAGATCGTCGAGATCGTGGCATCGCTGGAGCCCACTTTCGGCGGCATCAACCTGGAAGACATCAAGGCACCCGAGTGCTTCTACATCGAGAAGAAGCTGCGCGAACGCATGAAAATTCCGGTCTTCCATGATGACCAGCACGGCACTTCCATCATCGTGGGCTCCGGTCTGCTCAACGCCCTGAAAATCGTGGGCAAGAAGATCGAAGATATCCGTATCGTCTGCTCGGGCGCCGGTGCTGCCGCCATCGCCTGTCTGGACATCCTGGTGTCACTCGGTGCCAAGCGCGAGAACATCCTGGTCGCCGACTCCAAGGGCATCTGCTATGAAGGCCGTCCGGGCATGGACGAAAGCAAGGCCAAGTACGCCCAGAACACTTCGGCACGCGTGCTCGCTGACGCGCTGCCCGGTGCCGACATGTTCCTCGGCCTTTCCACCGCAGGCGTACTGAAGCCGGAAATGCTCAAGGACATGGCCAAGGATCCGATCATCTTCGCACTGGCCAACCCGACCCCGGAAATCATGCCGGAAGCTGCCAAGGCGGCCCGTCCGGACGCCATCATTGCCACCGGCCGTTCGGACTATCCGAACCAGGTGAACAACGCCCTTTGCTTCCCGTACATTTTCCGCGGAGCGCTGGACGTCGGTGCCACCACGATCAACGAAGCCATGAAGCTTGCCTGCGTGTATGCCATCGCCAAGCTGGCCATGGTCGAGCAGTCCGAAGCAACCAGTGGCTACGGGACTGACAGCAGCCAGTCTTTTGGCCGCGAATACCTCATCCCGAAGCCACTGGATCCGCGCCTGATCCTGGAAATTGCGCCGGCAGTAGCCAAGGCAGCCATGGATAGCGGCATTGCCGCACGTCCCATTGGGGATTTTGCCGCCTATCGCCAGCGCCTCTCGGAGTTCGTGTACAACTCGGCTTTCATCATGAAGCCGGTGTTCGCCGCCGCCAAGGCTAATCCCAAGCGCATCGCCTATGCAGAAGGCGAGGACGAACGCGTACTGAGGGCTGTGCAGGAAGTGGTGGATGAAGGACTGGCCAAGCCCATCCTGATAGGACGCCCTGCGGTCATCGAGAAGCGCATCGAGAAGCTGGGCCTTCGAATCCGTGCCGGCAAGGATTTCGAGCTGGTCAACCAGGACGAGGATCCCCGCTTCAAGGATTACTGGACCTACTATCACAAGCTGATGGAGCGTCGCGGTGTATCGCCGGAGCTGGCGCAGAAGGAAGTGCGCCGTCGCGCCACGCTGATCGGCTCGCTGCTGGTGCACTTCGGTGATGCCGACGGCATGATCTGCGGCACATTCGCCAATTACGACCTGCACCTGCGCTACATCAACCGCATCATTCCGAAGAAGCCGGGAATCAGCAATTTTGCCGCCATGAACGTACTGATGCGGGACAACCGTACGTTGTTCATTTGCGACACCTACGTGAATCCGGATCCGACTGCAGAGCAGATTGCCGAAATGACGCTGCTGGCCGCTGAGGAAGTTAAAAACTTCGGCCTCACGCCAAAGGTCGCGCTGCTATCGCACTCCAGCTTCGGTAGCGAAAACACTGCCAGTGCCCAGAAAATGCGCAAGGCATGGCAGTTGCTGCAGGACATGGCCCCTGATCTGGAAGTGGAAGGCGAAATGCATGGCGACGCCGCACTGGACGAGGCAATTCGTCAGCAAGCTTTCCCGAATAGCCGCCTCAAGGGAGCTGCCAACCTGCTGATCATGCCGACACTGGATGCCGCCAACATTGCCTTCAACCTGCTGAAAGTGGTGTCGAGCAATGGCGTTACCATCGGCCCGATCCTGCTGGGCGCCAACAAGCCGGTGCACATCCTGACCGCCTCTGCCACGGTGCGACGCATCATCAACATGACGGCGCTGACCGTTGCCGAAGCCTCTGTCATGGCTCATGCGAAGTAAGCGCCATGTGTAATGAAAAAGGCCGGCAAATTGCCGGCCTTTTTCATTTTTCCTGCTGCCTGCCAGACTTCAGGCCGGCTGTGTAGCGGCATCCACATCCGGCATCGGCAGGTCAACGCCCTTGGCCTTGCTGATGGCCTCCAGCACCCGATTCTCTTCCAGTCGCTCGAACGTCTTTGGCAACAGGCGGCGAGCCAGTTTGTTGAGCGGCTTCTCCACCACGGCAGGCAGCTTGATCCCCAGCGGATTGCTTTCCATCAGATCCGCACTCGATATCACCCGCGTCCCCATGAGGTAATCAAACCAGGGACGCGTGACACACCAGTTGGCATCCTGGTTGGAATTCATGTGGTGGTCATAGTGCCAGGGGATCGCCCTCTTGCCCCACTCCGGATCGAGATGCGAGCGGCGGTGAACGTAGTAATAACGGCCGGCGGCGTAGTACGTGCCCAGCGTGAAGAACGGGGCCACCGGGAACAGCAAGGTCGTCCCAGCCGTCAGCACCAGCAATGATTTCACTTCGTTACGTACACGCCAGTTCTTGAAGCCTTCGCGATAGCCGTCATCACCATACGCCGTCGTACGCACGATCTTGTGGTGCGCCCAATGACTTTTCATGTTGGTCGGTGTCGGGCTGTAGCGGGGCTGCCCCTTGCGCGGGGTACCGTGCAGCAGGTGCTTGTGGGCATACCACTCGAAGCCGTTGGCAAACAGCAGGGCAACAGGGAAACCAAGCATGGTCGGGCTCTCTTCTTGTAGTCATCGACAATCAGGATGGTGCCGCTCACGGCGGTTGGGTTCTTGACTGCTGGCGCCGTTGTTTTTGACATTTCACGCCAATAAGATAGGGCCATCGTTATCTTCCGGAACACAACCCATGTTTGGTGGCCTGTACGTCAGTGGTGCCCTCACAGGGTTATTACTGGACTATCTGGACAGTCAGGGCCTGGAGGCCGCCCAATGCCGGCAGCGCCTGATGTCCTGGCCGCCGGACAGCCGCATGCCGCTGGCCGAGTGGATTGCCCTGCTGGACCTGATTGCGGCCGCCGATCCTCGCCCGGCACTGGGCCTTGCCATCGGCCAGCGCATCCAGCCGCGCCACGCGGGGGTCATGGGCTATCTGGGTCTTTCCTGCGATACAGTGGGAGAGGCCTTGCTGCGCTTCGAGCGCTATCACCGCCTGGTTTACGACGGCAATCCGATCCAGCTCGACCTCTCCCCGGAGGAGGTTCGCATCAGTTGGGGTATCGTCCACGGCCGCCCCGGACAGTTGGCGGACGAAACCGCTATTGCGGCTTTCGCTACCCTGACCCGCATGCTGGTTGATGCGCCGGTCTCCGCGCGACGCGTGGAGTTCGTGAATGCCCCACCCGGCGACATCACCCCCTATGAGGACTTCTTCCAGTGCCCGGTGAGTTTCGGCCACGACAGGACGACGGTGACCTTTTCCGCAGGCTACCTGACCCTGCCGATACGGCACCGTGATCCCGGCCTGCGTGCCCTGCTCGAACAGCAGGCGGATGCATTGTTGCGCACGCTGCCGGACAACGACGAATTCGAGCACGCCCTCCGCCAGGCGCT
>JBKHWB010000019.1:0-27474 GCA_046566745.1 Gammaproteobacteria bacterium | reverse complement strand
TCAGAGCACCACGAGATTGTCGCGGTGCATCAACTCGTCGGCATCGACATAACCGAGCAGTTTCTCGATTTTCTCCGAGCTCAGGCCGGCAATCCGTTCCGTCTCGGCCGCGCTGTAATTGACGATGCCGACCGCCACCTGCACGCCGTGCTCGTCGACACAGGCCACCACTTCACCGCGCGTGAAATTGCCTTCGACTTTTTTCACGCCAACGGGCAGCAGGCTTTTGCCACCGTCACGCAACGCACGAATGGCACCGGCATCCAGCACGACCCGACCCGCATGCTGCAGGTGCGCCGCCAGCCACTGCTTGCGCGCCACCAGGCGATCCTGCTCAGGCAGGAGCAACGTGCCCAGCACCTCACCGGCACGCAGGCGCACAAGGATATTGTCGCCACGACCACTGGCAATGACCGTCGCACAGCCGGAACGGGATGCCAGCCTCGCCGCCCGCACCTTGGTCAGCATGCCGCCTCGACCCAGTGCGCCACCACCACCCGCCATTGCCAGCAGGCGATCATCCATGGCCTGCACTTCCGGCAACAACACCGCATCGGGGTCATGACGCGGATCGCGATCAAACATGCCCTCCTGATCCGTCAGGATGATCAGCATGTCGGCCTCGACCAGATTGGCCACCAGCGCACCCAGCGTGTCGTTGTCACCGAAACGGATTTCATCCGTGGCAACCGTGTCGTTCTCATTGATGACGGGCAGTACCTGCCACTCGATCAGCGTGCGCAATGTGCTGCTGGCATTGAGATAGCGCTGACGATCCGCCAGATCGTCATGGGTCAGCAAAACCTGCGCCGTCTTTACGCCATGCTCGCGAAAGAACCACTCATATGCCTGCACCAGACCCATCTGGCCAATGGCCGCACAAGCCTGCAGTTCATGCACGGAGTCGGGACGCGACTTGAGCCCCATGCGCACCATGCCCTCCGCCACAGCCCCGGACGACACCAGTACCAGATCCACACCGGCACGCTGCAACTCGACCATCTGTTGCACCCATGCCTTCATGGCCACCTGATCCAGACCCTGACCATCAGCAGTCAGCAAGGCCGAACCGATTTTCACGACCCAGCGTTGACCCTGGGCAAGGCGATGGCGATGGTTGCTCATGGAGAAATCACATCAGGAAATTGAGAGTGCGAGTGTAGGCGAGAATACAAACCAGCGGAAAGACGGCAGCAGCAACAAAAGCCGCTGCTGCACAAGTACCGGCCCCGTCAGCAAGACTCAGGGACGGTATTCGTACTCGACGTCGTAATCGTCTTCGTTCCAGTCATCATCATCCAGTTCCTGACCGGCTTCCTGCGCCGCACGGCGTGCCGCCTTGCGCTTTTCTGCCAGCTCAAGAATCTTGCGGCGCCCCTCGTCTTCCAGCCGACGACGTTTCTGCGCCTCTTTCTCTGCCAGCTCGGGATTTTCTGCTTCCAGCTCGCGCTGCTCTTCAATCGCTTCCATCAGGCGGTAGCAGACCGTCTTGGCGTTCTCGCCGGTGAGGCCGGAGGTGCGGAACACCGGACCTGTCCAGCCCAGCTGCTTGACGATGTCATTGCACAGATCATCCACCAGATCAGCCGGCACAAGATCAATCTTGTTCAGTACCAGCCAGCGCGGCAACGATGCCAGCGTGGGCGAGTACTTCTCCAGCTCGCCGGCAATGGCCCGCACACTCTCGACCGGGTCGGTGTCGTCATACGGCGCCACATCCACCAGATGCAGCAGGAAACGGGTGCGGGCCAGATGCTTGAGGAAACGGATACCCAGGCCAGCGCCCTCTGAGGCACCCTCGATCAGACCAGGAATGTCAGCCATGACAAAGGAACGGTGACGATCCACGTCGACAACACCGAGATTGGGCACCAGCGTCGTGAAGGGATAGTCCGCCACCTTGGGCTTGGCCGCCGACACGGCACGAATGAAAGTGGATTTGCCGGCATTGGGCAGGCCCAGCAGGCCGACATCGGCCAGCACCTTCAACTCAAGGCGCAACTGGCGCGATTCGCCCGCCTGGCCTTCGGTCGTCTTGCGCGGGGAGCGGTTGGTGGAGCTCTTGAAGTTGATGTTGCCCAGCCCGCCGCGACCGCCGCGCGCCACCATCACGCGCTGGTGGGGCTCGACCAGGTCGGCCAGCACCTCGTCCGTGGACTCATCCAGAATGGTGGTGCCGACCGGCACCTTCAGCACGACATCCTCGCCACTGCGGCCGGTACAGTTGGCCCCCATGCCGTTCTGGCCACGGACCGCCTTGAACTGGCGCGTATAGCGGTAATCCACCAGCGTATTGGCATTGGGATCAGCTTCGATCCAGATACTGCCGCCATGCCCGCCGTCACCGCCGTCGGGGCCGCCATAGGGCACGAATTTTTCGCGACGGAAACTCATGCAGCCGTTGCCCCCGGCCCCGGCCTCGATCTTGATTACGGCTTCGTCGACAAAACGCATGGGTTTCCGCCTCTGGACTCTCCCCAACGGGAAAGCCCCTCAAATGATGTCAGTCTAGCTCGAAAACAAAAAAGCCCCGGCTAGCGGGGCTTTTTGCCTTCACAACGCTCAGGCCGCGGTTTCGACCACGACGTACTGGCGCTGGAACGGGCCCTTGGTCACGAAACGGACCACGCCATCTGCCTTGGCAAACAGGGTGTGATCGCGACCAATGCCGACGTTCTCGCCCGGATGATACTGGGTGCCACGCTGACGAACGATGATGGCGCCGGCCTGGATCTGCTGGCTACCATACACCTTTACGCCCAGTCGTTTGGCTTCTGAGTCGCGACCGTTGCGGGTGGAACCGCCAGCCTTTTTATGTGCCATGTTCGATTACTCCTGCGAATTAGAGGCTGATACCGGTGATCTTCAGCTCAGTGTAATACTGGCGATGACCGGCCTGCTTGCGATAGTGCTTACGGCGACGGAACTTGACGATACGGATCTTGTCGTGACGGCCATGGCTGATCACTTCAGCCAGCACCTTGGCGCCTTCAACAACCGGCGCACCGATCTTGATAGCGTCGCCATCAACAACCATCAGGACGTCATCAAACGTAATCGTCTGACCCACTTCATGCTTCAGCAGCTCGACTTTCAGCGTCTCACCCTGAATTACGCGATGCTGCTTGCCACCGCTCTTGATAACCGCGTACATAAACAACTCCATGAGGATTTGTGCCGGATACGGCCGGTTTCCGTGCGTACGGAAGCCCAGTTTGGTGCCGACCCGGGAAAGGTAATTCGCAAGGCGCGCAATTCTACGGAAAAGCCCCGTGCTGTGCAAGTCTCGCCATCCTGCCCCCTGCCCCTCTCCCAACGCACGGACGGGCGCCTGCGGGTGGCCCCGACGGCCCGGGGCTGCTAGCATTCGCGCCCATTCGGTGCCGGTATTCCCGCGCGCCCCTCCAGACCCGGAACCACCACCTGCCAGAGCGGCAGGACTGAGCCTAACGCGCATGGACTTCAACAGCATCGTTTCCGTTGTCGCCGACGACTTCGCGGCAGTAGACACCTTCATCACCGGCAGCCTGCGCTCACGGGTTCCGCTGGTCAACGAAGTGGGCCAGTACATTGTCCGGGGCGGCGGCAAGCGCCTGCGGCCACTGGTTTGCCTGCTGGCCGCACGGGCCTGTGGCTATCGGGATGGCGACCACCATATCCAGGTGGCCGGCATCATCGAACTGCTGCATACCGCCACGCTGCTGCACGATGACGTGGTGGACGAATCCGGCCTGCGGCGCGGTCGCGCTACCGCCAACGCGCGCTGGGACAACCCGACAGCCGTCCTGGTCGGGGACTACCTGATCTCCCAGGCCTTCCAGCTGGTCGTGGGCCTGCGCAACCTGACCGTAATGGACATCATGTCGCAAGGCACCTGCGTGATTGCAGAGGGCGAGGTCCTGCAACTGATCAACCAGCGTGACCCGGCCACCACCGAAGAGCGCTACATGGACGTCATCTACGGCAAGACCGCCAAATTGTTCGAGTGCGCTGCCGAAGCCGGAGCGAGCCTGGGCAATCCGGCCCAGCAGCCAGCCTTTGCCGCCTATGCCCGCCACCTGGGTGCCGCCTTCCAGATCATTGACGACGTGCTGGACTACACCAGCTCCGCAGAAGTCATGGGCAAGAACGTGGGTGACGACCTGGCCGAGGGCAAGCCAACCCTGCCCCTCATCCAGGCCATGAAGCTGCTGCCCGCTGCCGATGCCGAACTGATCCGCGACGCAATCCGTACCGGCGGACTGCAACACCTCGACCGCATCCTGACCCTGGTGCGGGACAGCGGAGCCCTCGACTACACCCTGGCGCGGGCCCGAGCGGAGTCCGACCTGGCGTTGGCGGCCTTGGTTGATGTGCCCGCCTCCCCCTGGCGACAAGCCCTGGAAGACCTCACCCGGCTGGCGCTGGCCCGCAACAGCTGACACGGCATTTTTTGTCCGGCCGGTGCTTTTCATCACCGGCCGGCTTCTATACAATGCGCGCCTCGCCGCCGCAATGGCGCGGGATGGTACGGGGTGTAGCTTAGCCTGGTAGAGCGCTACGTTCGGGACGTAGAGGCCGGAGGTTCGAATCCTCTCACCCCGACCACTTTATGTTGCACATCACTACTCCCCTGTTTCACGCCGCCGCTTGTCCGTTCTCCACTCACGGTCACATCCTGTCACGTGATTTTTATGGCACCGGCGTTTCCATCCGCTCCATACTCCCGGAATCGCCATGAAAGGACCTCTCGATGGAAGACCTGCTTGTCCGCATTGCGGCCAGCGATGATGCCGACGTCTCCCTGCTGGCCCGGCTGATCAGCGACATCCGCCCCGACGACAGCGAGGACCTGGATCAGGCCGGCAACAACCTGCTGGCCCTGTGCTACTTGCTGGAGCAGCACCCGTCGCTGCGTGCCAGCCTGCGGAGCTATCTGCTGCGCATCATTGCCGCCCGCAAGCAGTCCCACTTGTATGCCGACACTGGCATCTTTCCCGGCACCGAGTTCATGGCCGAGGCCAAGCAGCGCCTGGCCTGGAAAGTCCTGCCGCCCGCCATCAACGACGGCTACCTCAAGGACGTGTTCGGGCTTCTGTTCCCCCGGCGCGACGACTGGGAATGGATTGGCGGACTGGACGACTCTGCATGGATACGGCTGCTGCAGGCCCTGCACTTCGACGAACTGACCGATACGTCCATCCTGCAAAAGCCGGTGCTGGAAATCCTGGAGGCCCTCACTACCCTGTCTCACCGCATGACCGGCCTGGGACTGGAGAACGAACTGACCCGCATCCACCCCGCCATCGAACAGCACGGGTCTCCCTTTCTCGGGCTCAACGAAGAAATAGCCACCTACGTCAGGGAATACCACGCCCTCCTGATGGGACAACGCAGCGAACGCAGCGATGAAAAGCAGGCACTGGTACTGATCGCACAATGCCGCGACACGCTGCAGAACGTGCGAAAGCATGCGGCAAACACCGGCGTCAGCATCAGCCTGACGCAACTGCTGGTACGCATCCGGCAAATGCTCGCCCGCATTGAACGGCTACTGACCCTGCTGGAATCCGTCGGCGACACCCGGCATCAAGCCATTGTTCAACTCTTCAAGGAGCTGGTCACCGCCGACAACCGCAAATACAGCCTGCGCGACCTTTTCTCGACTCATACCGAGTTGCTGGCGCTCCTCGTCACGGAAAACGCGGGACATACCGGAGAGCATTACGTCACCACCACCCGCAAGGAATACTTTGGCATGTTGCGCTCGGGCATGGGCGCCGGCCTGATCGTCGGCTTCATGGCCATGCTCAAAGTGCTGGCCGGCAAGCTCTCGCTGGCTCCCCTGGCGGCAGCCTTCGTTTACAGCATGAATTATTCACTCGGTTTCATGCTGGTACACGTGCTGCACTTCACCATTGCCACCAAGCAACCGGCCATGACGGCATCCCGGATTGCCGCCAGTATCAGCGAGACGCAAAAGGGCAAGGAGCAGAGCCTGGACGGCCTGGCAGATCTTTGCGTGAATGTCTTTCGCACACAATTCATTGCCATCATCGGCAATGTGGCGCTCTCCATTCCCACCGCCTACGCGATTGCATGGGTATGGCTCTGGTCGACCGGCGAACATCTTGCCAGCCCCGACAAGGTCAACCTGTTGGTCCACGAGCTGAGTCCGATCGAGAGCCTTGCCATCTTCCATGCGGCCATCGCCGGTGTCTGCCTGTTCCTGTCCGGCCTGATATCAGGCTATTACGACAACAAGTGCCTGTATAACCGTATCCCGGAGCGCCTGCAGCAACGACCGCTGCTGCAGCGACTACTAGGCCAGGAGCGACTGGTCCGCTTCAGTGGCTATATCGGCAACAACCTGGGGGCACTGGCGGGCAACTTCTATTTTGGCCTGATGCTGGGCAGCATGGGCACGATCGGCTTCATCCTCGGGCTGCCGCTGGATATTCGCCATATCACGTTCTCGTCTGCCTACTTTTCCTTTGCACTGGTGGGATCGGACCACCAACTGCCAGTGCAGACCATTCTCATCAGCCTGGCCGGCGTTGCCGCCATTGGCATGACCAACCTGATCGTGAGTTTCTCGCTGGCGCTGATGGTGGCATTGAAGTCGCGACGGGTACGCTATCGCCAGTGGTGGCCGCTGGCCGTACTCATCACCAAACGCTTCCTGAAGCAGCCACGACTCTTCTTCTGGCCGGCCAAGGAGTCGCGAAATGGCGACGGACAAACGGTCTCGCAGGACTGATCAGCGCCGGGCGACCGCCTGCTCCCGTTTGCGCTTGCGGTATTCGACCGGCGTCTCGTTGGTCCAGCGCTTGAAGGCGCGATAAAAGGTGCTCGGCTCGGAAAAGCCGGTGAGGTAGACGATCTGCTCGATGGGTTCATCCGTCTTGGCCAGCAGGCGACGCGACAGGCGCGAACGGTAATCCGCCAGGATCTGGTTGAAACTGGTATTGGCTTCGGCCAGCTGGCTGCGCAGGCGGCGGGGCGGCAGTCCCAGGCGCCTGGCCACGGCCTCCAGGCTGGTCTCGCCACTCTCCAGCATTTCGCCAATCGCACGTTTGACTTCTGCTACCAGGTCATGGCGCTCCAGTTCAGCCAACTGCTCGTTGGCCAGTTGCTCGTGCAATCGCAGCAGGCGGGACTCCGCTTGCCAGATCCGGTGGTCCAGCACCTCCCGATTGAAATACAGGCGATACTCCGCGCACCCCAGGGTAGCCGGGCAGCCATACACGCGCTCGTACTCTTCCTTGGGCGCACCTTCGGCGTGCTCGAAGTGAACACCCAGCGGCTGGAAACGGTTGTCGGTAACGAAACGGAAAAACTGGATGAGACCGGCGGCGAGGCACTCGGCAAAATGCCGATTGGCCTTGGGACCCGCCATGCCGACCAGGTAGCAATGCGCACCGTCGACCACTAGCTGCCCGGAGACCACGTCACTGAGCAGGCGATGAAACGCCATCGCGCGTTTCAGGCCGTCGCCAAAGGTGGGGCTGGAGGTGAACAGGTACTCCAGCACCTGGCCACGATACAAGGGCAGATGCTCCCCGAGATGCAGGCCGATGTGCGGATCCCGCGACACCTCTTCGGCCGCCAGCCAGAACAGCGCCTGCGCCGCATTCGGCGTGCGCGCAGCCGAGTCATCCAGGCGCTGCAAGGCCACGCCCGCGCGTGCCAGCACTGCCTCGGCAGGCAGCCGGGCATTCAGCATCGCCTGATAGATCAGGCGCAGCATGATGTGCGCGTCGGTACGTTCAGCCATCCCTACTTTCCTTTCAGCGGTACAACAACCCCGGCGTCACGATACCGCAATGACAACACCCTGTCACAGGTCCTGCAGCAGAACCACGTCATAGGCAGGCTCCTCGTAAGGGTGAGTCTGCCTGAGCGCAGCCACGGCCGCCCTGATACTGGCGTCGTCACACACCAGTTCGACCTTGTACTCATCGACAGTCTCCAGAAGATCCTGCCGGCCGATAAACGGATTACTGCCTGCCAAGGGACGGAACTGGCCCTGCCCTTTCACCTGCCAGGCGCAGCAATCATAGGCCCCCAGGCGCCCTGCCCCGGCGGCGAACAGAGCGGCCTTGACGGCATCCAGATGGGACTCGGGAACATAGAAGGTGATCTTGTACATTCCCGGCGCTCCTCAGCCGACGAACACGCGTGCGTTGCGGAACAAGCGCATCCAGGAACCGTCCTCCTTCCACCCATCCGGACGCCAACTGTGCTGCACTGCTCGAAACACGCGTTCGGGGTGCGGCATCATGATGGTCGCGCGGCCATCACGACTGGTGACGCCAGTGATGCCGGCCAGCGAGCCGTTGGGATTCAGCGGATAAACTTCCGTCGGGCGCCCGTGGTTGTCGACATAGCCCAGCGCTACCAGACCGCTTCCGGCAAGTGCCGCCACGCGCTCGGCGGAATCACTGACACGACCTTCACCATGCGCCACGGCAATCGGCATGCGCGACCCGGCCATGCCGGCCAGCAACACCGACGGCGACTCCTTCACCTCCACCATGACCGTGCGGGCCTCGAACTGCTCACTGGTATTGCGCATGAAGCGCGGCCAATGGGCTGCGCCCGGAATCAGGTCCTTGAGCTGCGACATCATCTGGCAGCCATTGCAAACGCCCAGCGTGAACGTTTCATTGCGATCAAAGAAGCCGGCAAACTCGTCGCGTGCCCGCGGATTGTAGAGTGCCGAGCGCGCCCAGCCACCGCCCGCGCCCAGCACATCGCCATAGGAAAAGCCGCCACAGGCTACCAGGCCCTTGAAGTCGGCAAGACTGATGCGGCCATTGATGATGTCGCTCATGTGTACATCAACGGCATTGAAGCCGGCACGGTCGAAGGCTGCCGCCATTTCGATCTGGCCGTTCACCCCCTGCTCACGCAACACCGCCACCTTCGGCCGGACGCCCGTGCTGATGTAGGGCGCCGCCACATTGTCGTTGACGTCATAGGTCAGGGCCACGTGCAGGCCGGGGTCGGCCGTCTCCAGGACTCGATCAAATTCCTGGCGGGCACAATCGGCATTGTCGCGCAGCGACTGGATGCGGAAACTGGTCTCGCCCCAAAGGCGCTGCAGTTCGCTGCGGGCCATGTCGAACACCATGGCGCCGTCATGACGAATCTGCACCGCATCTGCTGCGTTCAGGGTGCCGATCTTCTGCACCGGGACGCCTGCAGCCACGAAAGACTCCAGCACGATGGCAGCATCGCTTGCCGCCACCTGCATAACCGCCCCCAACTCTTCATTGAACAACACCGGCAGCAGGTCGCCGGTGATGTCCAGCGAAACGCCGGTACGACCAGCAAAAGCCATCTCCGTGACAGCCGCAAACAGGCCGCCGTCGCTGCGGTCGTGATACGCCAGCAAGCGGTCATTGGCATTGAGCGTTTGCATCGTTGTGAAAAAGGCTTTCAGGCGACCGGCATCATCCGCATCCGGGGACTGATTGCCGACCTGGCCATAGACCTGGGCCAGTGCCGAGCCGCCAAGACGGTTCCGCCCGGCACCGAGATCCACCAGCAACAGCACGCTGTCGCCCTTGTCGGTGCGCAGTTGCGGCGTCAGCGTCTTGCGCACATCCGTCACCGGCGCAAAGGCCGTGATGATCAGCGACAAGGGCGCCGTCACCGACTTCTTCTCGCCCTTGTCTTCCCACACCGTGCGCATGGACAGTGAATCCTTGCCCACCGGAATGGCGATGCCGAGCTGCGGGCAGATCTCCATGCCGACGGCCTTCACGGCATCAAACAGGTTTTCGTCTTCCTTGCCATAACCGGCTGCCGCCATCCAGTTGGCCGACAGCTTGATGTCACCAATGGCTGCCACCGAGGCCGCCGCCAGGTTGGTGAGGGCCTCACCCACCGCCATGCGGGCACTCGCCGCGGCATCAATGAGGGCCAGCGGTGTACGCTCGCCCATGGCCATGGCTTCGCCGGCGTAGGTATTGAAACCGGTGGCGGTAACGGCACAGTCGGCCACCGGCACCTGCCAGGGGCCCACCATCTGCTCGCGGGCGACCAGACCGGTGATGGAACGGTCCCCGATGGTGATGAGGAAAGACTTGCTGGCCACGGACGGCAGCCGCAAGACGCGCAACGCGGCTTCCTTCACATCAATGCCGGCCAGTTCCAGCGCCGCCTGCTCCAGCACCTTGCGCTCGACCGTGCGCAGCATGCGTGGTGCCTTGCCCAGCAAGACCTGCATGGGCATGTCGACCGGATGGTTGCCGAAGTGGGGATCGGCCACCTTGAGCTCCTGCACCCGGGTTGCCTCGCCAAGCACGGCGAACGGGCAACGCTCGCGCTCGCAGATGGCTTCGAACTCGGCCAGGCGCGCCGGCGACACGGCCAGCACATAACGCTCCTGGGCCTCGTTGCTCCAGATTTCCATCGGGCGCATGCCCGGTTCCAGGTTCGGAATGGCACGCAGGTTCAGCGAGGCCCCCAGGCCATGCTCGTGCACCAGCTCGGGCATGGCATTGGACAAACCGCCCGCGCCGACATCATGCACGGAAACGATGGGATTGTTGTCACCCATGGCCCAGCACACGTCGATAACTTCCTGGCAGCGACGCTCCATTTCCGGATTGTCACGCTGCACCGAGGCGAAATCGAGATTCTCGGCGCTGGCACCACTGGCCACCGAGGAGGCCGCGCCGCCTCCCAGACCGATGAGCAGGGCCGGGCCGCCCAGCACAATCAGCTGGTCACCCGGCTGGATGGGGTTCTTCTGTACATGGTCGCCGCGAATGTTGCCGTAACCACCGGCAATCATGATCGGCTTGTGATAGCCGCGCACTTCCGGACCATTGAGCCCGTTCACGGTCATCTCGAAGCTGCGGAAATAGCCGCACAGCGCCGGGCGGCCGAACTCGTTGTTGAACGCGGCCCCGCCAAGCGGGCCCTCGATCATGATGTCGAGGGCGGTCACGATGCGCTCAGGCTTGCCGTAATCCTGCTCCCACGGCTGCACGAAGCCGGGGATTTTCAGGTTGGACACTGTAAAGCCGGTGAGACCGGCCTTGGGCTTGCCGCCCCGGCCGGTCGCTCCCTCGTCACGGATTTCCCCGCCGGAACCGGTAGAGGCCCCCGGGAACGGTGAAATGGCCGTTGGGTGATTGTGGGTCTCCACCTTCATGAGGATATGCACATCCTCATCACTGAAACGGTACTGGTGCGAAGACGGCTCAGGGTAGAAGCGGGCGGCATGATGACCGGTGATGACCGCTGCATTGTCCTTGTAGGCTGACAGGATATTGTCAGGCGCTTCGGCATAGGTATTCTTGATCATCTGGAACAGCGAACGGTCCTGCTTCTGTCCGTCGATGGTCCATTCGGCATTGAAAATCTTGTGGCGACAGTGCTCCGAGTTCGCCTGCGCGAACATCATCAGCTCCACGTCCGTCGGGTTGCGACCCAGCACCCGGAAGTTCTCGACCAGATAATCGATTTCATCATCGGACAGTGCAAAACCCTGCACGCGATTGGCCTGCTCCAGCGCGGCACGGCCGCCTCCCAGGATGTCGACCGTCGACAGCGGGCGCGGTTCTTCCGCACGAAACAGGATGGCTGCCTCGGCCATGTCACCGCATACCGCTTGCGTCATGCGGTCATGCAAGCGGGCGGAAAGCTGCCGGCGCTCATCAGCGCTGAACGGACCTCCTTCTATATAGAAGGCTGTCGCACGCTCGATGCGATGCACACCACCTACACCACAATTGTGTGCGATATCGGTCGCCTTCGACGACCACGGTGAAATCGTTCCGGGACGAGGCACCACCAGGAACAGCTCACCCGTGTCCGCGCCGGCAAACGATTCTCCGTAAGTCAGCAGCTCCTCGAGCCGGCGATGCCCTTCGGCATCCGGCTGGCCGTCCACCAGATGCACGAAGCGGGCGTGCACCGCCGTCACCCTTGGCAACAAGGCCTGGAGGTCGCGCAGCAGTCGGTTCTGTCGGAAAGCGGAAAGCGCCAGGGAACCAGGCAGGATGAGCATGTCGGTCTCTCGGAAAGCAGCAGAAAGGGGGTTATTCCCGGGGCCAGTCGCTGAACGGCGGGTCACGCGACAAACGGCAAAAGCAGGCCGGGAAGGCTCGCAATCATACTGGAATCGCGGGTTTCAGGACACCCGGAGGCTGCGCCGGCCGGTCAGATTGCGCCAACATTGTCAGACAATCTCTGGCGAATTGTGCTGTCAAGGTCTAGACATAGTGTGAACTGGTCGATAGATTTCGCCCGACCTCGCGTTGAGGCCCTGCTCCGGCAGGATCGGCAACGCGCTTTGGTGAGCCCACTGGCTACCGAAACACCCCCTAGGGTAAACGCGACGACGGTTGAACTGCAGAGGATGCGGCAACTGGCATAAACGGTAAACCGAACGAGGTACTAAGGATGTCTAGCGGCTTCCAGGCGCTACGAAACCAACTGCCCCACCCCGCCCGGGCCCTCAAGGTCCTGCTGCGTGGCATGTTCTTCAGTGCGCTGCTCTTTACGCTGTTCCACCTGAAGCCGGTCACCACGGCCCTGCAACAGGTGCAGCAGCGTGGCACGCTCGTGCTGGCCGGCACCAGCGGCCCGACCACCTTCCAGGAAACGGCTGACGGCGCGCGCGGCTTCCAGTACGAACTGGCCCGCCTCTTTGCCGAGGAGCTGGGTGTGGATCTGGTGCTGGATGACACCCCCGACAGCACCGGCGTGCTCAACGCGATTCGTCGCAACAAGGCCGACATTGCCATCACGGGCCTGGCCACCGACGACCCCCGCCTGAAGCGCCTGCGCGTCGCCGAACCTTACATGGCCGTCAGTGAGCAGCTCATCCAGCGCCTCGACAAACCGATTCCGGCCCGTTTCGATGATCTGGAAATGGCCCGCATCGGCGTGGTTGCCGGCTCGACCGAAGCGGAACGCCTTAAGGCCATGACACGCTGGCGGCCCGATCTGGCCGTCATCGAGTTCGGGGAGACTGATCCGCTGCTGCTGCTTGACCAGGTAGCCTCGGGCGAGCTGGACTATGTCGCCATGAATTCCAGCGAATTCGATGCCCGCCGCGCCCTCTTCCCGAACCTCGGGGTGTCCCTGAACCTTCAGGACAACAGCGAACTGGGCTGGGCCTTTGTGAAAACACGCGACCAGACGCTATTCCACGCCGCCCAGGCCTTTCTTGCCCGCAAGCAGGCTGACGGCACCCTGGCCCGCCTCGTCGCCTTCTATAGCCAGGGCGACACCTTCGACCCCTACTCCGTGCGAAGCTTCCAGCGGGATATCGCCCAGAAGCTGCCGCGCTATGAATCACTGTTCCGCAAGAATGCCGATGCACAGAGCATGGACTGGCGACTGCTGGCGGCCATTGCCTACCAGGAGTCCCGCTGGCAGCCGGACGCCATCTCGCCCACCGGCGTGCAGGGCATCATGATGCTGACTCGTGGCACCGCCTCCCACATGGGCGTGGCAGACCGCACCAATGCCCGCCAGAGCATCGAGGGCGGAGCGGGCTACTACCGACAGATCCTGGAACGCCTGCCGGATACCGTGCGTGAGCCGGATCGCACCTGGATGGCGCTGGCCGCTTACAACATGGGACCCGCGCATATCGACCGCGCCCGTCGCAATGCCGAAGAAATGGGCGAAGACCCCAACAAATGGCTCACCATCAGCCGGCAGCTGCGCCTGATGGCCGCCGACGCACGCAAGAAAGGCCGTCGCATCCCGGTCGGCCAGGCGCTGGTGTATGTGCAACAGGTGCGGCGCTACTACGACACCTTGCAGCTGGCCACCTCGCTCAACAGCGACATGCGCGTGGCCATGAACCAGAACGAGCGCGACATCACCCGCTGAAACGCATTACCTTCTTCTCTCTCATTCCCCGGGGCGCCGGGGATTTTTTTGCCTGACAAAAAGGAGATGGCAAGGCATGACGGAGCATCGTCAGTTGCAACTGTGGGTGGATGCGGATGCCTGCCCTAACGTCATCAAGGACATCCTGTTTCGTGCCGCCGAAAAACGGCAGATCCTCTGTACCCTGGTCGCCAACCAGTTCATCCAGGTGCCGAAAGGCCCCTGGTTCAAGTCGATGCAGGTGCCATCCGGATTTGACGTGGCCGATGACCGCATCGTGGAGCTCATCCAGCCCGGCGACCTGGCCATCACTGCCGACATCCCGCTGGCGGCAAAGGTGGTGGAGAAAGGCGCTTTTGCACTGAATCCTCGCGGCACGTTTTATACGGCCGAGAACATCCGGCAACGCCTGACCATGCGCAACTTCATGGAGGAGCTGCGCTCGAGCGGGGTTCAGGTGGGCGGCCCTGCCAGTTTCAGCCAGCAGGACCGGATGGCCTTTGCGAATGCACTGGACCGCTTTCTGGCCCAGCATTTGCGTCCGCAAACGTAGGTGCTGTCGCTTACTTCCTGGGCAGGAAATTCGGCGCTTCCTTATTGAAGTTGGCCCGGGTGGCAATCTTCTGGTTCTTGCCCATGAGCAAGCCCAACTGGATACGCGACTCTTTCGAGAAAGAACGGCGCACGCCAGCGACCCAGGTCTCATGGAACAGCTGCTTGGTGGCCGCCACGGCATCCGGTGAACGGGTCTTGATCTCGGCCACCAGCTTTTCTGCCTCAGCCAACGGATCCGCACTGACGCCCGTCACCAGGTTCAGCTCACGCGCCTCCGACCCACTGAACATGCGCCCGGTCATGGTCAGCAGCTTGGCCTGATCCATCGGCAACAATTCGCGCAGGGTCACGGTCCCGGTCATGTCCGGCACGAGGCCCCACTTGGCTTCGAGAATCGAGAATTCGCAGTCTGCCGTGGTGTAACGAAAGTCGGCTCCGAGCGCGATCTGCACGCCTCCGCCATAGCAATAGCCATGAATGACAGCGATCACGGGCACCGGCAGTCGACGCCAGCACCAGGCCACTTCCTGGAACAGGTTGGTGGTCTTCACGCCGTACTTGAGGAAGCCACGCACCATGCGGGCTGGCTGCCTGGTGAACGACGGGAAATCGAGGCCACTGCAAAAGGCCTTGCCCTCGCCTTGCAGGATGACGGCACGAACGGACTTGTCCTTGCCGATGGTCTCGGCGGCATCCACCAGTGCACACAGCATGTCCCAGTCCAGGGCATTGTATTTATCTGGGCGCGTCATGGTGACGTAGGCCACTGCATCACGGATTTCCAGACGGACACGTTCACTCATTGCGAATTCCTCATTGCTGTTCGTTGCCGCTGGCAGACTTTTGCGCGGCACGGCGCCGCCGGAAAAAATCGGAAAGCATGGCGCCTGCCTCTTCGGCCAGCAGCCCGCCCTGGAATTGAAAGACATGGTTGTAATAGCCGCTGTCGAGTTGGCGCCGTGCACTCACCAGCGAGCCGGCCTTGGGCTCGCTCGCCGCAAACACCACACGTGCCACGCGCGCATGCACCAGCGCGCCGACACACATGGTGCAGGGCTCCAGCGTCACGTAGAGGGTACTGTTGTCGAGACGGTAATTGCCGGCTCGCGCCGCCGCCTCACGCAAGGCCACCACCTCCGCATGCGCGGTCGGATCATGCCGGCTGATCGGGGCGTTGAACCCCTCCCCGATGACCTCGCCCTCCCGCACCAGAACAGCACCGACCGGCACCTCGCCCCGTTGCTCGCCTGCACGCGCCAGCATGAGGGCGCGCTGCATGAAGCCCGCATCCTGTTTCGTGAAGTCAGCGCTCATAACGGCACATCAGGATAAATATCCAACAGCGGCTTGTTGACGCCGGTACGAAGGTAGAAGCGCAAGTTGTTGATGGTGTCGAGCGTTTGCTGCAAGAGTCGTTCGAAATGCTGCTGCTCGGCCTCGAAATCGGCTGCACGGTAGCCATCATCGTAAGAGACGCGCACCTGCATCAGGCCGTATTCACCCATCAGCGCAATCGTTGCCCACGCCTCCAGCGCGGCCTGGCCATTGCCGGCACGCAAATGCTGCAAAACGGGCGACAACCGCGCCGGCCACAACGGCAGCGAGTGACGGACAAAGAACAACGTCAGCTCCATAATGGCCGCTTCGGCATTCCGGACTTTTTCCTCGGCACTCATGCTGTGGTGATCCCGCGCCAGCCTACTGCCGCGTCATTCCCACTCAATGGTGGCCGGGGGCTTGCCGGACACGTCGTAGACGACACGCGACACGCCCTCGATTTCGTTGATGATGCGGTTGCTCACCTTGCCCAGCAGCTCGTAGGGCAGATGCGCCCAGTGCGCGGTCATGAAATCGATGGTCTGCACGGCACGCAGCGAAATCACCCACTGGTAACGACGACCATCGCCGACCACGCCGACAGACTTAACCGGCAGGAACACCGCAAAGGCCTGCGAAGTCTGGTGGTACCAGTCGGCCTTGTGCAGTTCGTCCAGGAAAATGGCATCGGCTTCGCGCAGGATGTCGGCGTACTCCTTCTTCACTTCGCCGAGGATGCGCACGCCGAGGCCCGGACCCGGGAAGGGGTGGCGATACACCATGTCATACGGCAGGCCGAGTTCCAGGCCAATCTTGCGTACTTCGTCCTTGAACAGTTCGCGCAGCGGCTCAACCAGCTTCATCTTCATGTCTTCCGGCAGGCCGCCAACATTGTGATGCGACTTGATGACATGCGCCTTGCCGGTCTTGCTGGCCGCGGACTCGATCACGTCCGGGTAAATAGTGCCCTGGGCCAACCAGTTCACGCCGCCGGCGGCCAGCTTGGCGGACTCCTTGTCGAAGATCTCGATGAAGGTGTTGCCGATGATCTTGCGCTTCCTTTCCGGATCGGATTCACCGGCCAGCTTGCCCAGGAATTCGGCTTCGGCATCGACACGGATCACGCGCACGCCCATGTTCTTGGCAAACATGGCCATGACCTGATCGCCTTCGTTCTTGCGCAGCAGGCCATTATCCACAAACACGCAGGTCAGCTTGTCGCCGATGGCCTTGTGCAACAGGGCCGCCACCACGGAGGAATCGACGCCGCCGGAAAGGCCCAGCAGCACCTGGTCGTCACCGACCTGGGCACGGATGCGTTCGATGGAGTCGGCAACAATGTTGGCCGGTGTCCACAATGCGTCACAGCCGCAGATGTCGCGAATGAAACGCTCCAGCATGCGGCCACCCTGGTGGGTATGGGTGACTTCCGGGTGGAACTGCACGCCATAGAAATGCTTTTCCTCGTGGCTCATGGCCGCGACGGGGCAACTCGGCGTGGAGGCCGTCACCTTGAAGCCGTCCGGAATCACGGTGACCTTGTCGCCATGGCTCATCCAGACATCAAGCAGGGCCTTGCCGTCATTGTCGACGCGATCCTCGATGCCCTCAAAAAAGCGGCTGGGCGCTTCGAGCTGGACCTCGGCATAGCCGAACTCGCGCACGTCCGACGCCTCGACCTTGCCACCGAGCTGCTGGGCCATGGTCTGCATGCCGTAGCAGGTGCCGAATACTGGCACGCCCAGCGTCCACACACATTCCGGCGCGCGCGGAGTGCCTTCCACCGTCACGGTTTCCGGACCGCCGGACAGGATGATGCCCCGGGGATTGAACGCGCGGATTTCCGCCTCGGTCATGTCGAAGGCACGCAGCTCGCAATACACGCCGAGCTCGCGCACACGGCGGGCGATCAGCTGCGTGTACTGGGAGCCGAAATCCAGGATAAGGATGCGGTGGGCATGAATGTCGTGCTGGCTCATCGTTGTCTTCCGGAAAATGCGAACGGGGCAAAAGCCCCGTCACGGTCGTAAAATTGTCAGCTTGCAGCAGCCATGCCGTAGTCAGTGCCGTGCGGCATCATCGCGGGCACCAGGCGCGGAGGGTGTTGCAACTCGTCCTTCGACACGACGATCGCTTTCCTGCAGCACTGCCACCAGTTTCACGAGCCCGGCATGGGTCACCACCACGACCGCCGCCGCCATCAGCACCGCGGCCCACCAGTATTCGCGAAACAGCTCGATCATGGTCATCAACCGATGCGGTAGTTCGGCGATTCCTTGGTGATGGTCACGTCATGCACATGCGATTCCTTCATGCCGGCCGAGGTGATCTTCACGAACTTGGGATTGGTGCGCATGGTTTCGATATCCAGCGAACCCGTGTAGCCCATGGACGAACGCAGCCCCCCCATCATCTGGTGCACGATGCCGCTCATGGGGCCCTTGTAAGGCACGCGGCCCTCAATGCCTTCTGGCACCAGTTTCTCGACACCGGCAGCGGCATCCTGGAAATATCGGTCGGCCGAACCACCGCCACGCTGCGCCATGGCGCCCAGCGAGCCCATGCCGCGATACGCCTTGTAGTAACGCCCCTGGAACAGCTCAACCTCGCCCGGTGCCTCTTCGGTGCCTGCCAGCAGCGAACCGACCATGATGACGTGGGCACCCGCCGCGATGGCCTTGGCAATGTCACCCGAGAAACGTATGCCGCCGTCGGCAATCAGGGGAATACGGTTCTTCAGTGCACGGGCGACCAGGTCAATCGCAGAAATCTGCGGGACGCCGATACCGGCCACGATGCGAGTGGTACAGATGGAGCCCGGGCCGATACCGACCTTGACCGCATCCGCGCCGGCATCCAGCAAGGCCAGCGCGGCATCACCGGTCGCGATGTTGCCGCCGATGACCTGCATGTTCGGATAGTTCTTCTTGATCCAGGCCACGCGGTCAATCACGCCACGGCTATGGCCATGTGCGGTATCCACTACCAGCACGTCGACGCCGGCGTCGATCAGAGCCTCGGCACGTGCCTCGGTTTCGGCACCGGTTCCCACAGCCGCGCCGACGCGCAGACGGCCCTGGTCATCCTTGCAGGCATTGGGATAGAGCTCGGCCTTGCGGAAATCGTTGACGGTAATCAGCCCCTTGAGCTGGTAATTGTCGTCGACCACCAGCACCTTCTCGATACGGTGCTCGTGCAGCAATTCCTTGATGCGCTCGTGCGACTCGCCTTCCTTGACCGTCACCAGACGCTCCTTCGGCGTCATGATGTTGGCCACCGGCTGGTCGAGCTTGGTCTCGAATCGCACGTCACGGCCGGTCACGATACCCACGAGATCGTTACCCACCACCACTGGCACGCCGGATATACGGTTAGCCTTGGTCAGCTCAATGAGGTCCCCCACCGTGCTGTCCGGCCCCACGGTGATGGGGTCCTTGACCATGCCAGCTTCATACTTCTTCACCCGACGGACTTCGGCAGCCTGCCCGGCGATATCCATGTTCTTGTGCAGGATGCCGATGCCGCCTTCCTGCGCCATGGCAATTGCCATGCGCGCCTCGGTCACGGTATCCATGGCGGCGGAGACCAGCGGGATATTCAGCTCGATGCCACGGGTCAGGCGGGTTTTCAGGCTGACGTCCTTGGGCAGAACCTCGGAATAGGCTGGCAGCAGGAGGACATCATCAAAGGTGAGGGCTTCCTGAACGATCTCGAGCATGGGGGGACACCAGACAAGGGGGCAAAATCAAGGGCGGGATTATAGAACAAAGGCTCGGCTCGGGGAACCGCCGACGGACGCAGGGCGGCGGCATGACCGGACCGCCACCCTGCCGCGATACCGGTCAGAAGTCGTGTCGGGCGCGCTTGGCTTCCTGCATCAGCTTGGCGTTCTGCTCCATCTCGGCCCGCAAGTCCTTGAGGACATTGCCGCTGGACGCCCCCGGCTCACCAGGTTCCGGCGCAGGCGGCAACACGGGGGCTTCGACCACGTCGACTGGCGTAATACGGCTACCATCAAACTCCAGCTGCGTCGCGCCCTGCTTGGCCGGCTTGGCCGAGAAGTGGGTGACGCCATCATCATCCACCCACGAATACAGCACGTCCGGACTCTCCGCCGGGTTACTGGCCGAGGCGGGCGGATTGAGGCGAGCCGTAAGGGCGGCCCTGTACTGCCACGCTATCCCGGCGGCCACCGCCGCCCCTGCTACCAGCACCATCACCACCCTGCTCACTCGACGTCCCCGCACAACGAATGCCTTGAAAGAGGGCACAGTATACGTATTCGAGACAACAGGGCCAGTGTGGTGCACCGGCATTGCCGCTAGAATCAGCCCATCAGTCTCCAAAGGAACGCCCCGCATGAGCGGCAGTCGCCAGATCCTGTCCGTTACCCTGCTCAACGATCAGGTGCGCAACCTGCTGGAACACAGCTTTCCCAACCTGTGGGTGGAAGGCGAGATCTCCAACCTGTCCCAACCCTCCTCGGGCCACCTGTACTTCACTTTGAAAGATGCTGGAGCCCAGATCCGGGCCGCCATGTTTCGTGGCAACAACCGTCTCCTCGGCTTTGCCCCGCGCAATGGCCAACAGGTTTTAGTCAAGGCCAGGCTTAGCCTGTACGCCCCTCGTGGCGACTACCAGCTTATCGTCGAACAAATGGAAGAAGCGGGCCTCGGGGCCCTGCGCCGCGCCTTCGACCAGTTGCGCCTGAAGCTGCAGCAGGAAGGACTGTTTGATCAGGAGCGCAAGCAACCGCTCCCGGCAACAGTTCGCCACCTTGCCGTGATTACCTCGCCAACCGGCGCGGCCATCCGCGACATCCTGTCAGTGCTGGCCCGCCGCTTCCCGGGCCTGCCGGTGACCGTGATCCCGGTACCCGTCCAGGGCACCGAGGCCGCCCCCGCCATCACGCGCGCACTGGCACTGGCCAATCGTGAAGCGGACTTTGACGCCATCCTGTTGGCGCGCGGGGGGGGATCGCTTGAGGACCTGTGGGCCTTCAACGAGGAACCCGTTGCCCGTGCCATTGCCGCCAGCCGGCTACCCGTGATCAGCGGCATAGGCCATGAAACCGACTTCACGATTGCCGACTTCGTGGCTGATGTCCGCGCGCCAACCCCGTCGGCGGCAGCCGAGCTTGTCAGCCCGGACCGCGACGACCTGATCGCCACGCTGGCGCGATTCGAGGGCCTGTTGGTGCGCGCCTGGCGCATCAGCCTGCACCGGCGCGGGCAGCAGCTGGCCCACTTGCGGGCACGGCTGCGGCATCCCGGGCAGCGCCTGCGCGACCTGGCCCAGCGCCTTGATGGCCTGGAGCTGCGACTCCAGCGGGCGCAGCAACTGTACGGGCAACGCTACCGCCAGCGGCTGGACCAACTGCAGACACGACTCCTGTCGCGCCACCCGGGGCGGCAACTCCCGGCCCTGCAGACACGTATCGCCGCCTCGCAACAACAGCTGCAACGCGCCATGCAACTGATGCTGCAGGCACGGCGGCAAAGACTGACGCATGCCGCTGAACGCGCCCACCTGGCCAGCCCGCTGGCCATCCTGGCGCGCGGCTATGCCATCGTCGAAGGGCCAGACGGTGTCATACGTGAGAGTTCGCAAGTACAACCTGGCACCACGGTCAGTGCACGGTTGTCGCAAGGAACCCTGATCGCCATTGTTCAGGAGTGTCAGCCATGAGACTTGCGAGTGTCCTGATGCTGTCATTGCTCAGCGCCGGAGCCTGGTCACTGCCCCGGGAATCTCGGGTGCCGGGCGGCATAGCCCTGGTGCCGTTGTCAGCAGACCTGCCCGCCGACGCGCGCATCACCCTGGAGGGCCATCCGGTGTGGGTAGCGCCCCACGCACAGCAGGGTCATGTTGCCGTCGTGGGGATACCGCTGACAGTCCCTGCCGGCCCGCTGGCGCTGGCGATAGAGAGCGCAGGTCTGCGCCAGTCCCTCGTCATCGACATCAGTGCCAAGGACTATCCGGAGCAACGCATCACGCTCCCGACCCAGGAGCATGTCACACCGTCCGAACAGAACCTGGCGCGCTACGCGCAGGAGGCCAGCGAACAACAGGCCGTATACCGGCGCTTTACGCCGGCGCCAGGCCATTGGCTCGCCTTCATCATCCCGACGGGCGGCCCCTACAGCAGCCCCTTCGGACTGCGTCGCTTCTTCAATGACGAACCGCGCGCGCCTCACGCAGGGCTTGATATTGCGGCCCCACTCGGACAAAAGGTGATCGCCCCTGCCGCTGGCGTTGTGGCCCAGACCGGGGACTACTTCTTCAATGGCCGCACGGTGATGATCGACCATGGTAACGGCCTGGTGTCCATGCTCTGCCATCTGGACCGCATCGGCGTCCGTATCGGGCAGCAACTGCAACAGGGCGATACCATCGGTACGGTGGGGAAGACCGGCCGCGCCACTGGCCCTCACCTGCACTGGACCGTCAGCCTCAACAACGCCCGTATTGACCCCCTGCTGCTGCTCCCGGCCACGCCATGACCGAGGTCCATGCCTGCTGGTTGCATGACAATGGCGCCCTGCTGCCACCCGAACTGTCAGCCGTCCTCAGCGAGGCTGAGCGGTCCGAGCTCGGCCGTTTCAGGCATCCGGCACGGGCGCGAAGCTTCCTGCTGTCCCGTGCATTGTTGCGTCATCTGCTCAACCAGGTCATTGGTAACCACGAACCGCCCGTCGTGCTGTCGCGGGAGCCTTCGGGGCGACTGGTCCTGCAATGCTCCAACGGCTGGCATATCAGTGTCTCGCACTGCCCCGGTCACGTCGCAGTAATGGCCGCCCCGGCACCCTGCGGCATCGACATCGAAATTCCGCGCGCCATCGACTGGCAGCGGATTGCCCGCCGTTACTTCTCCGACGCCGAGAACAACCACCTGCTCGCCCAGACAAACGAAGATGCTGCACGCGACTTCCTGGCCCTGTGGACACTCAAGGAGGCAGGCGTCAAAGCCTTGGGAACCGGTTTGGCGGGCAACCTGTCACGTCTGGCGTTTGACCCCGGTACCGACGACGACCCCGTCTGCCCATCGCGTGCGGACTTGCGCCTGAGGTTGCAGCGAACCAGCGAACACACACTGGCCATGGCCGTCATCACCAATGAAAAGGCCAGCTGGCACATCTGCCAGCTGGCCCCGGAAGAACTGCTGCCGGTCAGTGGGAAAACCCAAGGACCCATTGCAACCAGCCCGCCAGCGCACCCATCACCCCGCCCAGTACGATGACGATCCACTCGTCTTCCTGGAACGCGGGACGCAGCAGGTCCTGGAACTCCTTTGCGCTCATCGCTTTCATTCGCAACGAAAAGATCGAGGCAATGACCTTGGCGCGATCGCGATTGAACTGTGGATTCGACAATGGCTGCAGCGAAAGCATTGCCGCCTTGTCGACGATGGAACGCTTGAGCGCCGCATAACCGGTCGGGCCCACCGCCAGCTGAATGGCCGTACGCACCACGCCACCTTCCAGCAAAGGCGAAATGTGACGGCGGATCAGCGCCCGCGTCCTGTCCGCATAGGTTCCCGTGAGCATTTCATTCACAAGATGCTTCAACGACACCATTTCCTGGGCAGAGAGCTCGGCAAACTTCTCGGCGATCTCCGGCTGGCGCTTGAGAAAAAGCCCCTGCAGCCGCCACGGACCGATCTTCACCGGATTGAGCGGACGGAACACCATGGTCAACGCAATCCAGTTGGTGGCATAACCGAGTGCCGCGCCATACACCGGCAAGCCCCAGTCGTAGGGGTAGAAATACCAGAGCACCATCTGCACCACACCCAGTGACAGGCCGATCCAGAAACTGGAGTTCACGACAAATGCAACTTCCCGGTCACCCACGTCCTGAAACACCCGCACGACAAAGGCACGGTCGTTTTCCATTTGCCTGACCACCATGGCGCGCAGATCGATCAGGTCTTCGATGTTTTCGCCAAGATCCGTCACCAACCCGTCCATGACCGCGGGAATCTGGCGTCGCACGCGAGCATAGACCCGCTTCTTGAAGCTGATAGGCATGTTCTCCCAGAACACGCGATTCTTGTCGTGCATGATTTCATCGACCAGCTCCTCTATCCGGTCGACCAGGCCTTCGCTGATATGGCGCGCGATCCGCTCGGGCTCCATCTCGCGAAAAATCTCGGACAGCGACCCAAGTTTGGCCAGCGTGTTGTCGACCACGATACCGGCCATCTTGCCGGCCTTGCGCGGCACGATGCCCTGCCAGCCCAGCCAGGGCTTCCAGATACCGACAAACTCGAGAGGATAGAACACCATTTTCATGGCAACCCAGACATGGGCCCAGGTGACGACGGCAGCAACAATCGGAATGGTGACAAAGCCCCAGAAATTGGGCATCGCATACAGATGGGCCCCGAAGGCGGCCAAGGCATCAATCATGAGAGCATACTTTTTATTGTTGGATCGGCAGACACTCCTGCCGCGCCAAGCATAACAGGCCGCTACCGCGGCTCACAGCCCTGCAGAAGCCTCGCGCAGCGCCAGCCAGGACTGCAGAGCCGCCTGCAACTCCTGCCGCCGGAAGGGCTTGCCCAACACATCATCCATGCCGGCCAGCCTGGCCTCCGCCAGTACGCTCTCGCGGGAATGGGCTGTTAGTGCCAGCACGGGCAAGCGGCGTCCGGTTTCCATGTCTCGCCAGCGCCGGGTGACCTCGAAACCACTCATGTCAGGCAGCACGCAGTCCATCAGCACAAGGTCGAAATCGGCCGCCCTTGTGCTCAGCGCCTCAAGGGCGGACCTGCCGTCAGCCGCAATGAAGGACTCATGCCCCATGGCACGCAACATACCTTCGGCTACCCGCTGGTTCGCCGGATTGTCTTCGACCACCAGAATGCGGGCGACCAACAGGGCATGCTCGCCTGCTTCCCCCGAGACAGGAGCCTCGGTCACCTGCCACGGCAACATCACCTCAAACACGAAACAGGACCCCACGCCCGGCTCACTGTCCACGCGCAAGCTGCCCTGCATGAGTTCGGCCAAGCGGCGTGCAATCGACAGGCCCATGCCGGCACCCCCGAAGCGCCGACTGGACGAACCTTCGCCTTGCGTAAAAGGCTCAAACACCTGGGCCAGCCGCTCAGCGGCAATGCCGATCCCGGTATCACACACTTCGCAGGTCAGCAGTACCTGCTGCCCCGGCCGCTCGTCATAGCGGACATGCAAGCTGACACGTCCGGCGGGGGTAAACTTCAAGGCGTTGTCGAGCAGCTTCATGACGACCTGGCGCAGTCGCAACGGATCGCCCAGCAGGCAGCGTCCTGCCGGCCATGTATCCTGCTCCATCACCAGTTGCAAACGGCGCTGTGCCGCGTCGGACTGGAAGTCGGCGAGCAATGAAGCAAACGTCTGCCCCGGATCGAAAGGACGACGCTCGAAGCGTAGCGTGCCCTGCTCCAGCCGTGAAAAATCGAGAATATCGTCCACCATGCGCAACAGGTCGTCCCCGGCCTGCCAGGCGTGCCGCACATATTCTTGCTGCTCGGCATCCAGCGTGGTGGACTCGAGCAACTGCAGCATACCCGACACGCCATTAAGCGGCGTGCGCAACTCATGGCTCATCATGGCAAGGAATTCGCTCTTCGCGCGATTGGCGCGATCGGCCTGTGCCCGTGCGCCGACCAGATCCTGGGTGTAACGCGCCTGCATGTCGCGAGCTTCCTCCAGCGCGCGAGCCAGCGCATTCAGATGCGAGCCAAGCTTGCCAACCTCGCCGCCCGTCTCCAGCGAGACGCGGGC
Organism: Gammaproteobacteria bacterium; assembly: GCA_046566745.1. Lineage (GTDB taxonomy): Bacteria > Pseudomonadota > Gammaproteobacteria > Pseudomonadales > Moraxellaceae > UBA2031. The sequence goes on along the minus strand of JBKHWB010000019.1, from coordinate 1,987 downwards.
CGCAAAATCCCTGGCTTCCAGGCGATCCACCATTCCGATCACAGCATCCAAAGGGCGCCTCATCCGCGCCGCGACCGCATGCGTGAGCATGAAAGTGGCCGCCAGCGCCAGCAACCCCAGCATCAGGCCGGTGAACAGTATCTCGCGCTCGCGCGCCAGTACCATGTCATTGCTGATGCTGATCTCCACCTTGCCGAGCAACAGCGGTGCCGCATTATCCATGGGCGCCAGCCAGTCCCCGACTTCCGCCCCGACGCCAACCGACTCGATCGGTGACCAGTAGCGCCGCAAGGAAAGACCGGTATCGAAACGCTTTCCCAGCCGTTCCAGCAACACCGAGCCATCGGCAGCAAGAATGCGAACGCGCACCACGCCCGGCTGGCTCAACAACGCATCAACCTGTCCTGACAAGCCCTCGAGGTTGCCGGAAATCACGGCGTAATCGGCGCTCGCCGCGAGCTGCCGAGCCATCAGTTGGCCGCTCGCGGACATCTCGCGGTCGGCATCGCCCAACCGCGCCTGCAGCAGATAACCCAGCAGCAAAACCAGCATGAACAGCGCCGGCACCATGCCCAGCACCAGCATGCTGCGGCGCAGGCTCCAGTCTTTCATCAGGGCCATGACGTGCCCTCCTCACTGCGCCACTCACGCGTCAGCTGTTCGGGGTCCGCCAGGCGCAGACCCAGTGCACGCGCCACCTGCGGATTGGTGGTGACATCGAATTTCGTCATGCGCGACGTTACTCCCCATCGCCCTTCTTTCAGGAAGCGCTGGATACGCTCGGCCACCTCTCTGGCAAGCACCTCGGGCGGAACGTGCAGGGCAGCCAGGGCACCGGCCTTGACCACGGCGGGACTGGGCCCTATGAACACGCGATTCTGGCGATAGGCTGCAAGCAGGATGGGTTTGAGGGTGTGACGGGTGAACAGGCGGCTGTCGGCGGGGGCTATGATGACGTCACTGCTGCCAGCGAGATCTGCCACCTCCCGCACCAGCGTGTCAGGCTGCGCCTCCCTGACCACCAACTCCAGACCCATACGCCGGGCCTTTTCCCGCAGGGCCCTGACGCGCTCCGGGTTGGCGGGCTTTTCCAGCAACAGCCCGACACGCCGCACGGCGGGGAATATCTGTTTCGTCAGGCGCAGTTGGTCTGTCCACGACGGAGCCCAGTACACGACCCCCTCACCGACACGCACGACAGCCCGCTCGGGCTCCGGCAACACAGCGAGTACTGCGCCGCCGGCCTCTCGTGCCACTGGCAGCACGCTTTCATGCAAGGCAATCGTGACATCAGGCTGACCCGGGCTGCCTGCAGGCATTACCACATGAGCATCGCCCAGCGCACCGGCCAGAGCCGCCATGAAGGACTCCTGCCCCACACCACTGCCACCTGCCACATGAATGGTGGCGGCGCGCAGCACTCCCGTCATGAGCAACAAGCCTGCCAGCAGGATTGCCCCGAGGCAACCCTGCCATGCTTTCCGCCGGCTTGTCAGTGCATCCTGCATGCTCATTCCCGGAGCCAGTCCTGGTGCTGTCAGAAATGCCAGTCGAGACTCACCCACCCGACATGGCGCTTGGCGATGTTTTCGTCGCGCAATTCGGGCTCACCAGTCAGCCTGCACTGCAGCACTGCTGCCAGCTCCAGCGACTGCTGGCCGGGCAGCGCCAGCTTGTGCGCCGCCCGGACGTCGACTCGATCAAAGAAAAAACGCCGTTGTTTGTCTTCCTGGTTACGCAGGTTGTTGTAAAAATAGTAAGTGGTACCAAACTTCCACCCACCCCCATACTCCTGCCACCACCCCACGCTCCCCGAGTGCTTGGGAACAAAGTTGGTGTTGTCATTCCTCAAGTCGCCCGTCATGTCGAGGTGCGCATAGTTGAGCTGCACGCGCTGGCTGGGCAGGGGACGCCAATCCACGGCGAGCTCAGCGCCGCGCATCCGGAAAAACTGCAGCGGCTTGATGGCAAAATCCTCAAACGACAG
>JBKHWB010000018.1:0-27595 GCA_046566745.1 Gammaproteobacteria bacterium | reverse complement strand
TCCACTTTGGCGAATACACCATTCAGGAAGCCAAGCAATACCTGCGGGACCGCGGCATCGAAATGCGCCTGTAAAGGCCTGGTCCGGACAGGCTTGCCTCCCCTCGCCAAGTGGGCGAGCATGACGGCACGGAGGGTTCACCCCTGGCAGGGAGTCTGCGCCGATCATGTCTCGCCCGCTGCACCTCGCACCTTACCTGCATCTGCTCGGCTTTCTGCTGGGCCTGTTGCTGCTTGAGCCGGCACCGGCAGGGGCCACCGCACTGTCCGTTGACGCACGGCTGCCTTACCAGTCACTCATGCCCTGGCTGCAGGAATGCCTGAGCCCCTCTGCCGCCGAGACCCCTGACCAACTGGATGTCGCCAGCTGCCGCCAGGGCGGCTTTAGCCGCGTCGATCCCGCCGGCATCAGCCACGGCTTTACCACCGACACGCTCTGGCTGCGCGTGACCCTGCGCAACCCCGCCGATGACCCGGTCCAGACCCACCTTGAAGTCGGCTTTCCGCAACTGGATGACGTGCGCCTGCTCTGGCGGGACAACGGCCAGTGGCGCAGCGAACACAACGGGGACCACATCCCCGTGGATGAACGTGTCCTCGCCACCCGCCTGCCGGGCTTTCTGGTACAGCTGGCACCACGGGAAACCCGTGACCTTTTTCTGCGCGTTCACAGCAGCAGCGCACTCAGCGTTCCCGTCGCCGTGGCGTCACCGATGGCGCTACTGCAGAGACATGATCGCAAGAGCATCCGTTCCGGGGTGTTTTACGGCTTCAGCGGCGCGGTCATTCTGATAGCCCTGATCTTCTACCTGCTGTTACGCGAGACGGTATTCCTGCACTACATGCTGCTGGTGTTCAGCATGTCCGGCGTGATGCTTTGCCTGGACGGCATCGGCTTTCTGGCATGGCACGGCCTGCCCTACTGGCAGCAGTACGCCATCATCCATTTCGAAGTGCTGGCCGGGGTGTTCGGCATCCTGTTCGCACAACAGTTCCTCAAGGCCAAGGCAACGCCGGCCGTCTTCGCCTATCTCTACCGCGGACTGCTGCTCTGGTTTGCCGCGGCGGCGGCCGCGTCCCTACTGGTGCCTTTCGAACACTATGTGCTGGCGACTGCCGCCGGCTGCCTGCTGCTGATCCCGGTGCTGTTCTGCCACGGCTTCCTGCTGGCCTTGCGCCGCGACGTTCCCGCCATCATCTTCACCGCTGGCACCAGCGGCTTCTTCGTGGTGGGCGCACTGGCCTTCATCAACAACCTTGGCTATGCCCACCACATGGACATGTCCGTGGAATACATGCGGGCCAGCTTCGGTATCGTGATGCTGGTGCTGTCGCTAAGCCTGGGCTGGCGCATCTTCCAGATAAAGGAAGCCCGTCGTGCCGCCGAGGCAGCCGCGCAGGCCGCGCTGGAACTTGGCAAGGCGCGCAGCGAATTCCTGGCACGCATGAGCCACGAACTGCGCACCCCCATGAACGGCGTGCTCGGCATCGCGGAATTGCTGCGCGACACGCCGATGACACCAATGCAGCGCAGCTACATTGCCACCCTGCAGGACTCCGGCCGCCACCTGCTCGACGTCATCAACGACATCCTGGATTTCTCCAAGCTGTCGGAGGGCAAGGTGCAACTGCGGCAGGAAGTGTTCAGCCTGCGCGACCTGGCCGACGACATCCATTCGATCTTTGCCCTGCAGGCCGAACAACGTGGCCTGCACTACAGCGTGACCGGTAACGCCACCACCCAGCTACTGGTGGGCGACCCCACCTGGCTGCGGCAGATCCTCATCAACCTGGTCGGCAACGCCTTCAAGTTCACCGAACAGGGACGCATTGCCGTGACCATCGACATGGCGCCAGCCGGTGACCACCGGCAGGAAATCTGCATCGAGGTCAGCGATACGGGGGCCGGCATGGCGCCAGCAGACCGCGACAAGCTGTTCCAGCCCTTCAGCCAGCTCGAGGCGTCCGGGCAACACCGCCGGGAAGGCACCGGTCTGGGCCTGGCCATTTGCCGGCAACTGGTCGACCTGATGGACGGCGACATCCGCGTGGAGAGTGCGCCCGGGCAGGGCAGCCGCTTCCGCGTGAGCCTGACGCTGCCCGAGGCCGGGGCCACGGCGTCGGTGCCGCCCCCCGCCGCCATGCCCGATGCCAGCGACGACCGGCTGCTGGCCGGCCGCCATGTGCTGGTAGCGGAGGACAACCCGACCAACCGCCTGATCCTGGAGAAAATCCTGGGCAAGTTTGGCATGGTCACCACGACCGCCCGCGACGGGGCGGAGGCTGTGGCGCTGTATTGTGCAACCGGGGCCCGCTTCGACCTGGTACTGATGGATTGCGAGATGCCGGTACTGAAGGGCCCCGACGCGACACGACACATTCGCGACTACGACGCGCGCCTCGGGCGAGGCCCTGTGCCCATCATTGCGCTGACAGCCCACACCGCACCCGAGCTGGTCGAGGACTTCCTGCGCGCCGGCATGACCGACCATCTGGGCAAACCCTACAGCCAGGACATGCTGCGGCGCGTGCTGCAGCGGCACCTGCAGGAAACCCCCTCTACCGCCCCATGAAAAAGGCCGGGATGTCCCGGCCTTTGGCTGCACGACTCCCGGCTGGCGCCCGCGCGCCGGCCCTCAGCCCGCGGGCGCCACCGCACCCGCCGCCTGCGCTGCCGCCGCCGGCTTTGCCTGGGGCACCTCGGCCGGGACGCGCGACCACGCCGCTGCCTTCAGGATGTTCAGCGCTTCGTTAAGCTGGTAATCCTGCTCGGCCAGCGCCTTGCTGTCCTTCTTCTGCGCGGCCTCATCAGCTGGCTTGCCTGTCCCCTTGCCGTCGGCCGCAGGCGCCGCAGGCTTCTGGCTGCCCAAATGACCCTGCAGATCGGCCTCGCGCACGCTGAGACCGGCCTCCAGCACGCTCACCCGCGCCGGACTCACCACGATGTCGGGCTTGATGCCCTCGGCCTGGATGGAGCGGCCACTCGGCGTGTAATACCGTGCCGTGGTGAGCTTGATGCCCTTGCTGGCGTTGAGCGGCAACACCGACTGCACCGAACCCTTGCCGAAGGTGGTCGTGCCCACGACCAGGGCACGGCGGTTGTCCTGCAGGGCACCGGCGACGATCTCCGACGCGGACGCCGAGCCACCGTTCACCAGTACTACCACCGGCAGCCCCTGCAGCACGTCGCCCGGGGTGGCGGTGAATTCCTGCCCGCTGCCGCTCTGGCGGCCGCGAGTGGACACGATCACGCCGGATTCGAGCACAGCGTCACTGACCGAGACGGCGCCATCCAGCACGCCCCCCGGGTTGTTGCGCAGATCCAGGACCAGACCACGCAACTTGCCCTTGGTCTCGGCGCGCAACTTGTCCGCCTCGCGCTTGAAATCGCGACCGGTATGCACCTGGAACTGGCTGATGCGGATAAGCCCGTACGCATCGTCCAGCAAGCGCCCTTTCACGCTGGTCATTTCGATGCGGGCCCGCGTGAGCGTGACCTCACGGGGCTCTTCCCCCTTGCGGATGATGGTGAGCACGATCTTGCTGCCGGGCTTGCCGCGCATGAGGCCGATGGCCTCGGCCAGGGTCATGCCCTGCACGGACTTGCCGTCGAGCTTGATGATGTAATCACCGGCCTGGATGCCGGCACGCGCTGCCGGCGTGTCGTCAATCGGTGACACCACGCGCACCAGGCCGTCTTCCATGCCGACCTCGATGCCGAGGCCACCGAACTCGCCGCTGGTGGTGTTCTGCAGGTCTTCAAACCCCTTTTCATCCAGGTAGGCCGAATGCGGGTCCAGCGACGACAGCATGCCGCGAATGGCATTTTCGAACAGGGTGCGGTCATCGACCGGCTCGACATACGAGGCACGGATGCGCTCGAACACTTCCACAAAGGCCCGCAGGTCTTCCAGCGGCAGGCGCGTGGCCGGCGTCTTGGCCTGTGCATCGCCCGCCGTAGTGTCCGGCAGCGGCTGCCCGGGCACTGGTTCAACCGCTGCTGCCGGCATGACCACCGCCAGCGCTGCTGCCAACAGCCATTGCTTCTGGATTCGCATCAACCCTCTCCGTTGTCCGGCACCACGCCGGCGCTGAATGACCCGGAGCATAGTGGCTGCCCCCGGGCACTGCCAGCCGGCTATGCAACGCCGCGGGCTTTTTATTTGAAGCTGCACCACGCCGCCGGGTCGCTGGGACGACCGCGATGACGGATCTCGAAATACAGGCCGGCGGCCTCACTGGCATCACCACTGCCCACCGAGGCAATCACCTCGTTGCCGCCGACACTGTCGCCGGCCTTCTTGTGCAGCTTGTCATTCTGGCCATACAACGACATCAGGCCGCGACCGTGATCCACGATGATGAGATAGCCGTAACCGCGCAGGAAGTCAGCATACGCCACCTTACCCGGGCGCACGGCCCGCACAGGGCTGCCAGGCGCGGCCGCAATGACGATGCCGTTCCAGCGCAAACCGCCGGCCCGCGCCGTACCGAAGCGGGAACGGATACCGCCATCGGCGGGCAGGGCGCATTTGCCGCTGTAGGGCTGGGGCCGGTAATCCGGCTCCGTGCTCCAGGCCTGGGCCGGCACCGGCTTTGACGGCACGGGGGCAGGAGCCGGCTTGCCCTGCGCCAGCGCCGCTTCGCGGGCGCGACGCTCCTGTTCCTGCTGCTGGCGGCGCGCCTCGCGTTCCGCGGCCTCCCGGGCAGCCCGCTCCAGGCGATCCATCACCGCCTGCAGGTTGCGCTGGTCACGCTTGAGGCGGGCAATTTTTTCTTCTTCCGATTCAATGCGTGCACTCAGTTCCTTGATGGTACGGTTGCGGGTTTCCTGGGCACGGGCCAGTTTGGCCTGCTTGTCCTGCAACTGGCCTTGCAACAGCTTGAGTTCGGCCAGCTCCGACTGCTCTTCCTTTTCAATGGCTTCCAGACGCGCGACGGTTTCATTCAGTGCCGCCACGCGCTGGGCACGCGCTTGCTGCACATATCCGTAATACTTCATCAGGCGCGACACGCTTTGCGGATCTTCCTGGTTGAGCAGGAGCTTGTAGTGGTCATCACCGCCCTGACGCTGCGCCAGCCGCAAATCCGAACGAATCTGCTCCAGATGACGATCGCGGTCCTGCAGGCGCTCGGAGCGTTCGATGCGAAGCGCCTGCAACTTGCGTTCGCGAGCCTGTACATTGCCCTGCACTTCGCCCACGCTGCCGCGCAACTCGGAAATCTCGGCCTCGGCCTTCTGTAGTTCGGCCTCCTTTTGCGCACGCTGCTCGCGCGTCAACTGGATGCGCTTCTCCGAGGCACGGATCTGGTCCTGCACCCGCGCCAGGTCCTTTCGCGCGCCGCCCATACTGGGCGTCTTGCGCGATGACGAAGTGGTATTGTTCGCGGTCTTTTTGGTCGTTGCCGTTTTCTGCTGCGTGGTTTTCTTCTGGGTTGAAGAGGCGCTTCGCTTCTCCGTTTTCTCATTGGCCGCCATGACGGCAGATGGCATGAACGCCACCGTGGGACAGGCCAGCGCCAGCACGAGGGCGGCGCCACGAAAAAAGTCGGGCAGAAGCAGACGACGCATGTTCACTCAGTCGAATTCCACCAGTGCACGCCCCTGCATTTCGGCAGGGACCGGCAGGCCCATCAGCGTGAGCATGGACGGTGCCACGTCGGCCAGGATGCCGCCTTCCAGCAATTTCACCTTGCGCGGGCCGACATAAATGAACGGCACCGGATCGGTGGTGTGCGCGGTGAGCGGCTGCTGCGAGGCATCGTCAAACATCTGCTCGACATTGCCGTGGTCGGCGGTGATGAACATTTCGCCACCCACCTTGTTCACGGCAGCCTCAACGCGACCGATGCAGACATCCACCGCCTCGACCGCTTTCACCGCCGCATCGAAAATGCCAGTGTGGCCGACCTGGTCGCCGTTGGCATAGTTGCAGATGATGGCATCGTACTTGCCGCTCTCGATGGCCTCGACCAGCTTGTCGGTGACTTCGAACGCAGACATTTCCGGCTTGAGGTCAAAGGTGGCCACCTTGGGCGACGGAATCAGGATGCGGTCTTCACCGGCAAACGGTTCTTCGCGGCCGCCATTGAAGAAGAAGGTGACGTGTGCGTATTTTTCGGTTTCGGCAATGCGCAGCTGGGTCTTGCCGAGCTTGGCCATGTACTCGCCGAACACGTTGTCGAGTGACTGCGGCGGATAGGCGACCGGTGCCGGAATGTCGGCAGCGTATTCGGTGAGCTGCACATAATCGGCAATGGCCGGGACGGTGCCGCGATCGAACTTGTCGAAATCCTTCACCACAAAGGCGCGCGTGATCTGGCGCGCGCGGTCGGCACGGAAATTCATGAAGATGATGCTGTCGCCATCCTGCACGAAGGCGGGTGCGCCAATTTGCGTGGGCTTTACGAATTCGTCGTTCTCGTCACGCGCATAGGCGGCAGCGAGGCCTTCCTGTGCGGTGGCGGCCGTGAACTCCGGCTTGCCGTGGGCGAGCAGTTCCCAGGCACGTGACACGCGATCCCAGTTGTTGTCGCGGTCCATGGCGTAATAACGGCCGCATAATGTGGCAATGCGGCCCTTGCCGATTTTCGCCATGGCGGCGTCGAGATTGCGGATATAGCCCTCGGCCGAACGCGGGGCGGTGTCGCGGCCATCGAGGAACGCATGCACGTAAATGTGCTTGGCGCCGCGCTCGGCCGCCATCTTCACCATGGCCTGGATGTGTTCTTCGTGGCTGTGCACGCCACCGTCGGAGAGCAAGCCGAAAACATGCACGGCCTTGTCGTGCTTCACGGCCTTGCCCACGGCTTCCACCAACGCGGCATTGTTGAAGAACTCGCCGTCCAGAATGGCCTTGGTGATGCGGGTAAGGTCCTGATAGACAACGCGACCGGCCCCGAGGTTGGTGTGGCCCACTTCGGAATTACCCATCTGGCCATGCGGCAGCCCCACGTCCATGCCGCAACCGGAAATCAGCGTGTGCGGGTTGTCGCGCCACAGGCGGTTGAAGTGCGGAACATTGGCCTGGGCGATGGCGTTGTAGCGGGTGTCTTCGGAATGGCCCCAGCCATCAAGGATGAGGAGGACGGTCGGTGTACGTGCGCCGGTCATGTCGGGACTGCCATAGGTAGGAATGCAAGGGGGATTGTAACAACCCGGCCGGCTCATCGGCAGCCGGCCGGGTGTTGTCTCTGTGTGTCCCGGCCGAGGGCAGGGTCGGCGCCAGGATCAGGGCAGGCGCGAGACCGCCCGCAGCCATGGCGCCGGGTCCGTGCCTTCGGCCATCAGCGCCTGGTACAGCGCGTCCCGCGCGACTGCCGGCACCCCGCGGCCGGCCTGATGGCCGGTCAGCAACAGGCAGAGGGCACGCGCCGCTGCCGGGCCCTCCTCGGCGCGACAGGTCAGGGCTTTGTCCTGCCCCGGCACCAGTTGCCGCAGCAGGTCGCGCCGACTGGCCAGCGTCGCATCCCCGCGCAGGCCATCTCCCTGCAACAGTGCCAGCGCGTCGCCATAGCGATCCGCCTGCAGGAGCGCTTCCAGCGAAAGGCTCTCGCCCGCCTGCGGCGCCGGGCGCGCGACCTCTGCCTGCCGCTCACGTTTTGCCATGGCTGCCGGCGCGGCCTTCTGCGCCTCGCGGGCCGCGACACGACCGTCCGTCAGCCATTGCTCCGCTGTTGCCGCATCCTCTCCGACTGTGGCCGGCAAGGACGGCCGCGCCACGGCCACTGGTGCGCTGCCGGCGAGCGGGGAAGGCGGCGAAGCCGCCTCCGCCATGTCTGCCGTTGCCAACTCCACTGCCGTCCCTGGTGCTGGTGCTGGTGCTGCAGGCACGGTGGCAGGTCTGGTCCGGCGTAGCTCCGCCAGTACACCCGCCTCGTTGACGGCCCCGACCGGAACCGGCACCCGGGCAGCAGGTGCAGCCATCTGCTCGCGCGGCGCCGAGGGAGCCGCTCCCTCAACGGCCGCCGGGACAGGCGAGGATGTCATCTCTACACCGACGTCGGGACTGGCAGCGGAGGTGTCCTCGTCCGACGCGACTTGCCGCTCGCCGGACAGCGTCTCGACAGGCGCCCGTACGGCCACCTCTTGCTGCAACTCCCCCGTGCGCCAGGACGGCAGGAGGATGGCCAACATCAGCGTCACGGAAGCCGCCATGGCCAGGCCACCATATAGCGCACCCGGTGCGAGCCGCCGTGATGGGTGCGCCAGGGCCGCACGGGCCGCTGCGCGGATGGCGGCATCAGTGCCGGGTTGCGGCAACGCGGGCGAGAGGGCGCGGTAACGCTGGCTCACTTCCTCGTCACGAAGGTCGTCGTGACGCTCATCGGGCATCGTCATGCGCCAGCACCTCCGTTGTCCGCAGCCAGGCCGAGGCAGGTCCGGAGTTTTTTCAAGGCATAGCGCAGGCGGCTCTTCACGGCCTCCAGACCATGGCCGGTGATGGCGGCAATGTCAGGCAGGCTGAAATCGCCCTCCTCGCGCAGCAGGAACACTTCGCGCTGCTCCATGGGCAGGCTGTCGAGGCAAAGGCGGAAGCGTCGCTGCGCCTGCAAGGACTCGATCTGCGCGTCCGGCTCCTGCAACGGGCAGGCAGGGGCATCCGGCAACTCGTCCACCACCAGTTCGTGCGTGCCGACACGGCCCTGTTTGCGGAAATGGTCCATCAGGCAGGAGTGCGCCAGCGTGAACAGCCAGGTCGTGAACCGTGCACTGGGCTGGTACTCGCGATGATGCCGGATGAGCCGCAGCCAGGCCTCCTGGTACAGCTCCTCACCGGTCTCGCGGCTGCCCGTCTTGCGCACCAGGAAATGGAACAGGCGCTGACGATGGCGCTGGTAGAGCACGTCAAACGCGGACGCATCGCCATCGCGATACGCCAGCATCAGGGTTTCATCGTCAGCATCGTGCATGTCAGTGTCCGGACATCCCTGGTTCACGTGGAGCAGGATCGCGGAGGGCAGGGCGGGGCTGGTCAGGAACGGACGGGGTAAGTGAGGCCGCCAGCTCCACCAGCTTCACAAACGCTTGCCGGTACCCCCCCTCATCCTTGCCACGTCCGGCCACCGCCAGCGCTTTCACTTCGCCATACCCAAAGTCGCCGAGATAATTGCCACCGCGCAAGAGCTGGCCAAAACCGGCCACGGCCGCAGCAAAGCGGAAATCCGTACTCGGTGCTGACGACAGGCTGCGCGCGGAGACAGCATGATCGAATTCCACGGCTCGCGCCTGGCCCGGCTGCTTGTAGCGCACCCGCAGGAAGCCGAGCTCGCTGGTCTTGCCCGCCGGCGCCGCGGCCGTCTCGTAACGACGCGGCTCCAGCAGACCCGGCTTGCCCACCGGTGTCAGCTCGTAAAGCGCCGTCACGCTCTTGCCCGCTCCCACTTCGGCCGCATCGACCTTGTCGTTGCGGAAATCCTCCTCACGCAGAACTCGATTTTCATAACCGATGAGACGCCACTCGCTCACCACGGCCGGGTTGAACTCCATCTGCAGCTTCACGTCGGCCGCCACCGTATTGAAGGTGGCCGACAGCTCCTCGACCAGCACCTTGCGGCCCTCCTCCAGCGAATCGACATAGCTGTAGTTACCGTTGCCGATGTCGGCAATCTGCTCCATCAGGTCTTCCTGGTAATTGCCCTGGCCAAAGCCCAGCGTGGTCAGCGAAATGCCACCGTCGCGTTCGCGCGCCACCATGTCCTTGATCTGCTGCAGGTCAGTGACGCCGACGTTGAAATCGCCATCGGTCGCCAGCAGGATGCGGTTGATGCCGCCCCTGATGAAACCGGCGCGCGCCTGCTGGTAGGCCAGGCGAATCGCTGCTTCGCCCGCCGTCGAGCCCCCGGCTTGCAGGCGGGCAATGGCGGCACGGATTTTTTCCTTTTCGCTGCCCGGCGTGGACTCCAGCTCCACCGCCGTGCGCCCGGCATACACCACCAGCGCCACGCGGTCCTGCGGTCGCAGTTCGTTCACCAGTTGCAGCAGGGTCGCCTGTACCAGCGGCAGCTTGTCCTGACTGTTCATGGAACCGGACACGTCCACCAGAAAAACCAGGTTGGCCGACGGCATGGCCGACGCCTCCACATCCACCGCCTTTACACCCACGCGCAACAGCCAGCGATCGCGGTTCCAGGGCGCGGCCGCCAGTTCGGTGGTGAGAGCAAAGGGATGGGTATCCGTCGGGGCCGGGTAGTCGTAGGAAAAATAGTTGAGCAGTTCTTCCACGCGCACGGCATCGCGCGGCGGCAGCTGACCCTGGTTGAGGAAACGGCGCACATTGCTGTAACTGCCGGTATCGACATCCAGGCTGAAGGTGGACAACGGCTCAACCTGCGTGCGCTTGACCGGATTATCGCTGATGCGGGCATAGCCCTCGCGCTGCTCCGGCAGCGGCCGCCACTGGTCCATTCCCGACGCCATCACGGCCGGACTGGGCGCCATCCGTACCCGTTCTTCCCGCATCAGGGCCTCGCGCGCCAACAGCCGCTGGCCCGTAGCGGCCTCTGCCGTGGTCGCCGCCTTCGCAGGGGCAGCCGGCTCCTGGTGACTGCAGCCCGCGAGCAGCAGCCCGCACATCCAGAACAGGGCAATGAGAGACAAGCGCATGGGAAATCTCCTTGATCAATGTCACCCGTTAAACGCCACAGGTCCCGAAACGGGTTAATGCACCAAAAAAAACCGCCGAACTGTCAGTGTAAGGGATGGCGCCCGTCATCGCGTCATGACTAGAATCGCGCGCTGAAGTGTTTGTTTTTTGTACGCATTCAGGGATTCGAACATGCCGTTGCTCCGCCCCCGTCTTTCACGACTGGCCCTTTGCCTGGCCGCCGCCCTCGCCACCCCCGCTTACGCCGATGACCTGCTGCAACAGGCCGATCAACTCCTGAGCCAGCAGAAGGGTGCCGAGGCCTATGCCTTGCTGGCGCCGCAGGAGGACCTGCGGGCAGGCGATCCCGACTATGACGTGCTGCTGGGCCGCGCCGCCCTGGCCAGCAGCCGCCACACCGAGGCCGCCTTTGCCTTTGAACGCTGCCTGGCCGTGGACCCGAAAAACGGCCCCTGCCGCATCAACATGGCGCAGGCCCACATGCTGATGGGTGAAACCGAGTCGGCCCGCCTGGAGCTGAAGACCATCGAACAGTACAGCCCGCCGCCCGAGGTACAGGCGCTGGTCAGCCAGTACATGGGGCTGCTGGCCACCCAGGAGCAAAAGAAGGAACGGCAGGTTCAGGTCTTTGCGCAACTTGCCCTGGGACACGACAGCAACGTCAACAGTGCCACCGATGCCCGGCAGGTCGCCATCCCGCTGTTCGGCAACCTGCTGTTTGACATGCTGCCGGGCAGCCGGGAGCAGGATGACAACTACGCCCAGCTGGAGGCCGGCGCCAGTCTCCGGCAGTCCCTTAGCCCGGCCTGGAGCCTGCTGGCCGATGCCTCGGTCAGCCAGCGCCAGCACCAGGACATCGACGCCCTTGATTCCCTGATCCTGCAGGCCAGTGCCGGGGGCGCCTGGCGCACCGGCGCCAGCCAGGTCGTGCTGAAGGCCACGGCCCAGGACTATCAACTCGACGGCGACGATTACCGGCAGATCCTGGGCGGCATGGTGCAGTACATCCACTCCCCCAGCGACATTACCCAGGTCAGCGCCTTCCTGCAGGTGGCAGACATCGGCTACGACACGTAGCCCACGCGTGATGCCCGCCGTGACACCCTGGGCGTGGCATGGTCGCAAGCACTGTCCTGGTGGCGGCAACCGGTGGTGTATGCCGGCCTCTACGGGGGCCAGGAAAACCTGGATGACGCCGTTTCCCGTGCGCTGGAGAACCGTTTTACAGGCCTCCGCCTGGGTGGCGGGGTGGCCCTCTCCGGCACGCTCCAGCTCAACGCCTCGCTCAGCCTGGAAGACCGGCAGTACGAAGCCGATGATCTCCTCTTCCAGACCGCCCGGGACGACCGCCAGACCGACCTGAGCCTGGGCCTGGCCTACCGCCTCGGCAAGCATGTGTCGATCCGCCCGAACTACACGTACACCGACAATGACTCCAACATTGTCATCAATGATTACCAGCGCCACGTGGTCAGTGTGGACATCCGCTATGAGCGCTAACAGGGAGGTTGCCATCATGCGTCATTCCGCTTTCAAGCCCCGTTCACTCACCTGGCTGGCCGGTGCCATGGCGGCACTCGCCAGTGGCCAGGCGCTGGCTGAAACCGCCGGCAAAGTCAGCTTTGTCACCGGCAACGTCACCGCCACCACGGCCGATGGCCAGAGCCGTGCGCTCAAGCGTGGCGACGCCATCAACGGCGGCGACCGCATCGAGACCCGCAACGGCCGCCTGCAGATCCGCTTCACCGATGGCGGCTTTGTGGCGCTGCAGCCGAACACGGTGTTCGGCGTGGACAACTACCTCTACGCCAACAAGGCTCCGGAAGAAACCTCGCTGTTCTTCAGCCTGCTGCGCGGCGGTATGCGGACGGTCACCGGTGCCATCGGCAAGGTGAACAAGCAGGGCTACAAGGTGCGCACCCCGGTGGCCACCATCGGCATCCGTGGCACGGGCTATCGCGCCGTCACCGACGATGACCGCACGCTGGTCTCGGTTGGCAGCGGCCTGGTCCATGTCGAGAACGGCTTTGGCGAGATCACCGGTGGGGCAGGGCAAAACATCCTCGCCCGCAACAGCCAGCCACCGTTGCTCACGCGTGAAGGCGCCGACATCCCCGCCACCGGCCCGGAGGGCGAACGCGACAGCGGCGAGCCGGGAGAGGAACAGGACGAGACGCCCGCCTTTGGCGACCAGGTGCAGGGGGACGGCACGCCACTGCTGGCATTGACCGACGCATCAGGACATCCGATTCCCAACCCGGCCTATGTCACACCCGTCACACCCGTCACACCACTCGAAGTACTGAAGGACGGGCCTGACTACACGCTGGTGTACGCAAATGACATGACGTTGGCGTCGGCCGTGCAAAAGATTCTCGCCGACTTCGACGACGCCGGGGCGCTGGTCAGCTCCTATGACGAAAACAACACGCCATCGATACCCGCACTGGTGAACATGTCCGCCAGCACCCTAGATGTGGGCACCTCAGGCTCCCTGTCATGGGGCCGCTTCGCCGGTGGCGATGTAATGATCAACGATGCCACCCAGACCCTTACCGGCAATGAGAGCATTCACTACCTGATCGGCCAGGCCACCTTCGGTACCACCATGGCGAACCTGCTCAGCCAGGGAGGCTCGGCCACCTACACGCTGGCCGGCCACACCACGCCGACAACCAAAGACAGCATTACGGGGATCGTAACACTGGGCAGTTCGGTCTCTGGCACCCTGACCGCCAGCTTCCAGCAGTCCACGCTTCTGGTTGACATGACGGTGGCCTCCGGAGGAGCGACCTATGGGATTTCCGGGCCGATCGAAATCCTGGGGGCCACCTTCAATGAATTCGGGCTTACCACATTCAAGAATGGCGATGGCTGCTTCAGCTACTGCGGTACGGACATGTCGGGCTTCTTTGCCGGTACCCAGGCCGAATCCATCGGGCTGACGTACAAGATCACGGACAATTTCTCGACCTATACCCAGGGCGCGGCCGCCTTCAAAAAGTCGCCTTGAGATTGCCATCCGATCCCGGGCAGGCGGCCCTGCTGCTATTGCAGCAGGGTGAGGCCGCCCTCGCTCGGGAACACCTTTGCGCGCACCCGCTGGCCGGCGCCGAACAGGATTTCCTGCTCGGCGTTTGCGCCCATGCCCTGAACGAGATTCCCGTTGCCGTCCGTCATTTCGCGCTGGCCCTGCAAGCGGATGGACGCCATGGCCGTGCCGCGGCCGCCCTTGGTGCGCTACTCGCGGGCCAGGGCCGGCTGTCCAGGGCAGAGGAGCTGCTACAGGCCTTCCTCACGCATCAGGACGATACCCAGGTACGATTCAATCTGGCCGTCATTCTGGCCGACACCGGTCGCATCGACGAGGCCATCAGGCAATACGATCACATTCTGGCATCCCGTCCCGATGATTATGGCGCCCGGTACAATCGGGCAGCTCTGCAGGCAGGCCGAATGAAACTGGGCGAGGCCGCGGCCGACTACCGCGAGCTCGTCCGGCTCCACCCGAACCGTCTGCTGCCCTGGCAAAACCTCGCCGACATCGAGATCAGCCAGGGGCACTATGAAGCGGCCCTGACGAGCCTGGAAACCGTTCTTGAACGGGAACCCGGCAATGCCAAGGCGGTGCTAAGTGCCGCCATTGCCACCGCTGCAGCCGCCCGGTTTGACGACAGCACCCGCTACTTCGAGCGCCTGCGGGCACTTGACCCGGCACTGTGGCAAAGCGCCCTTGACCGCCTGAACGGCCGCGGCGGCACCGCCACCCGGCCGGAGCCGCGCCTGCTGTTCCTGATCCGCCAGCACGAGCACCTGAGCGCCTGCGACTGGTCCTCCTGGACGCTGTACGGCGACGTCTTTCGGCAAATGTGCCTGCACCCGGACAACGGAGAGCTACTCAGCCTGGCGTTCCGCGCCGTGACTGCCCCGATCACCGCGAGCCAGCAACAGCAGCTGTCCACCGCCATTGCGGCCCAACACGCCGCAGACCACTTGCGGTTACCGGCCCGTACGCCCACGCCGGCACGCCTGCGTGTCGGCTATCTGGGCTCACGATTCGGCCAGCATGCCACCGGCATCCTGCTCCGCGACCTGCCGGCGGCACATGATCCCGCGGCCGTCGAGGTCCACCTGCTGGACCTCGGCCAGGACGATGGCAGCGATACCGCAACACGCCTGCGCCGCGACATCCGCGTGATTTCCCTGCAGGAAATGGATGACGAGACCGCTGCAGCACGTATCGCCGAGCTTGGGCTCGACATCCTGGTCGACCTCTGTGGCTACAACGACGATCCACGTCCCGGCATCCTGGCCCGGCACCCGGCCGCGGTGCAGGTATCCTGGCTGGCGGCCCCCTACACCAGCGGCGCACCGTGGATGGACTACTTCATCAGCGATGCGCACGTAAGCCCGGGCGAGGGCTGGTGCACGGAAGCCGAGGTCCTGCTGCCCCACAGCTACTTCCTGTTCAGCCATGACGCCGAGCCCCCGGTGGCGCCTTCACGCCCGTCGCTCGGCTTGCCCGACCAGCGCTTCGTCTATGCCTGCCTCAACGCACCCTCCCGCATTGATCCAGACACGTTCTCGGTCTGGATGCGCATCCTGCAGCAAACAGCCGACAGCGTGCTCTGGCTGCTGGGCGACAGCAGCGCTGTCGTACTCAACCTGAAACGGGAGGCGGAATGGCGCGGCATTGACCCGCGCCGGCTGCTGTTCGCACCACGCACGACGCCGCAGGCGCACCGCACCCGCCTCGGCGCAGCGGACCTCTATCTGGACACGCGCCACTGCAATGGCCACACGTCGGTCGCCGAAGCGCTGTGGGCAGGACTGCCGGTACTGAGCTGCCCGGGCGACACCTTCGCCAGCCGCGTAGGCAGCAGCCTGCTGCACAGTTGCAACCTGCCCGAGCTCGTGTGCGAAAACTGGACGGCCTACGAGCAGACGGCGGTCAATCTTTGGGGTGACCGTACGCGCCTTGCCACGCTGCGCCAGCGCCTGCACGACTCACGTTTCCATGCGGCACCGTTTGACCTGACGCAGCAGGCCCGCCATCTGGAACAAGCCTTTCGTCACATGCGCGAGCGCTTTGCAGAAGAACTAACCGCTGCCCCGTTTGCCGTCAACGATCTCGCCTGACGTTGCCCGGCAAAAAAAACCGGCCTGGATCGCCGGTTTTTCTATTGCATGACGAAGGCACCCTGCTCAGGCCACCGGGACGGTCGCGGCAAACGCCTCCCGTTGCGCCAGCACCTCCGCCAGTCGTGCCAGGCCCGGAAACCGTTCGCGCCAGCCCAGCTCCGGAAAGCGGAAATCGAGATACCCCAGCGCACAACCCACGGCGATGTCGGCCAGCGAATACTGACTGCCGACACAGTAAGCCTTCAGCGCCAGCTCGTCATTCATGGCGCGCAAACCAAGCTCCATCTTGCCCAGCTGGCGGTCGACCCACTCCTGGCTCTGCTGCGCAGGCGGCCGGCGGCGCTCGATGAAGACGGCCGCGGCCGCATCGCTTACGCCATCGGCGAGAGCCTCCCATCGCTTCACCGCAATCATCTGTGCCTCGTCCACCGGGATCAGCATGGGCCAGGGCTTCACCTGCTCCAGGTACTCGACAATCACACGCGAATCGAACAGCGTGCTGCCATCGTCGCGCAACAACACCGGCACCTTGCCCAGCGGATTGAACTGCGGCACGGTGGTGTCGGCACTCCAGGGAATGTCCACCACCAGCTCGCAGGGAATGTTTTTTTCCGCCAGCACAATGCGCACCTTGCGCGCAAACGGGCTGGTCAGCGAAGTGACCAGTTTCATGACGCAGCTCCTTCTTCCGTATCAGTTGCCACATCCGTATCACCATCGGACTCGGACGCGCTGCCGGCATCAATATCCAGTTTATCCAGGGGCAGGGATTTCTTGGCCTTGGCTCCCAGCTTCTTCAGGCTGTCGACCTTGCCCACCAGGCCGCCATGTCCGCTCAGGCTGGACACGGTCTTGCGGTACTGCTCCTGGCTGCGCTCCAGCGTCTTGCCCAGCGCCTCCAGGTGCTCCAGCAACGTGGCAAACTTGTCGTGCAGCAAGCCGGCTTCCTTCGCAATTTTTTCCGCATTGCGGTTCTGCCGCTCGTAACGCCAGATGCTTTCCACCGTACGCAGCGTAGCCAGCAAGGTGGTAGGGCTGACAATGATGATCTTCTTGTCAAAGGCTTCGCGGAACAGCGCCGGGTCATGCTCCACCGCCAGCATGAACGCAGCCTCCACCGGCATGAACAGGAACACGAAATCCAGCGTGCGTAGTCCGGGCAGGTCCTCGTAGCGCTTCTCGCTCAGCAAGCGGATGTGATTGCGCAAGGCATTCGTGTGCGCCTTCAGGGCGCGCTCGCGTTCCGCCTCGTCGTCACTGCTGCAATAGCGTTCGTAATCGACCAGTGACACCTTGGCATCGACCACAATGTCGCGATTCTCCGGCAGGCGCACGATGACATCGGGCAGACGGCGCTGGCCGTCTTCGTCGGTGACACTGAACTGCGTAACGTACTCGTGGCCCTCACGCAGACCGGATTCCTCCAGCACGCGCGACAGGATCACCTCACCCCAGTTGCCTTGCAGCTTTTTGTCGCCCTTGAGCGCCTTGGTGAGGTTGCTGGCGTCATCACTGATCTGCCGGTTCAGGCTTTCCAGGCGGGTGAGCTGCTCCTTCAGGGCAAAGCGCTCACGCGCTTCATTCCCGTACGTGGTTTCCACCTTCTCGCGGAAATCCTTGAGCTGTTCGCGCAGGGGCGAGAGCAGGGTGTCGAGACCGCTGCGATTCTGTTCGGTGAACTTCTGCGATTTCTCTTCGAAGATGCGCGTGGCGAGCTGCTCGAACTGCAGGCGCAGATTCTGTTCCTGCTCCTTGAGAAACGTCATGCGTGCCGCCAGCTGCTCCCGCTCGGCCGCCAGGCGGGTTTCCAGCTCGGCCAGGCGCCCGTCACGCTCGCGCACCAGCACTTCCAGCCGGCGACGCTCATCCTCCCCCTGCTGCAGGCGTTGCGCCCCCTGGCGCTCCTGTTCCTGCTGTGTGGCGAGATGGGCGGCCAATCGCGCTTCGGCGGCCGCGAGCTCGGCCGGCAAGGCCCGGAGCGGGGCCAGCGCCAGCAACTCCTGCTCCAGTTGCTGCAGGCGTGCCTGCTCGCGCGCGGCATTGACGGCGCGCGCGTGCGCCTCGTCCTGCAGGCGTTGCTGCTCCAGCATCAAGGCGGCAATACGCGACTGGCGCGCGAAGAAAACCAGCAGGGCCCCGGCAAGGGTTCCCAACAGGGCTGCCAGCAGCAGCCCGGAATATGCATTCATGAAACGTCCCGCGTCACTCCGGCAAAACAAGACCGGCAGGCGGGAGCGTAAGCCCCTCGGGCGGCAGGTACAAGCCGGGGGGCAGGTCCAGCTCCACCGCCAGGGGACGGTGATCGGACAAGCGCTCGTTCAGCACCTCGACCGAATGCACATGCAGGCGGTCGCTGACCAGGATGTGGTCGATCTGCTTTTGCGGCTTCCAGCTGGGGTAGGTGTGCAACTCCTCGTCCAGCCACTGCCACTGGCGATCCCCGATGGGCGAACGGCGCAATTCCTCGTGCGTGCAGTTGAGGTCCCCCATCAGGACCACATGGGGCGCATGCTCGATGACGCGATGGATGTAGGCAAACTGGTGGAAGCGTGCCTTGGCGCTCAGGGCGAGGTGCACATTCAGCACCAGCAGGCTGTGTTCGCCTTCGCCGAAGCGGCTGACGATGATGCCGCGCCCCTTGAGGCCGGGCAGGGCATGCGCCTCGACCGCTTGCGGCGACTGTCGGCTGAGCAACCCGTTGCTGAACTGGCCCAGATGCCCAAGGTCACGGTTGACCTGCTGGAACCACCAGGGGAACCCTGCCCGTTCGGCCAGGTGCACCAGCTGGTGGGTATAACCGCTACGCAGGCTGCCGCCATCCACTTCCTGCAGGGCCACCACATCGTACTCGCCGATCAGGCGGGCAATGCGTTCCAGTTGTTCGCGCTGGCGCCGGTGCGGCAGTACGTTGCGCAGGCTACGGGTGATGTAATGATGCGCGGCATCCATACCCATGCCGGCCTGCATGTTGAAACTGAGCAGGCGCAGACGCGGCTTGTCCCACGGCTTGAGCTCAGGCGCAATAGGTGGCGCACTGTGCAACGGCCGGGCCGGGAGCAGGCGGGTAATGCGCGAGATCATGCGAACAAGCCCTTAATGGAGTGACATCATTCCATGCTAGCCGGCACGATCACCAGCGTCATGGACACCGGTCAAAAAAAACGGCCGCAAGGCGGCCGTTTCGTCAGGGAACAGGACGATTACTTCTTCTTCGTCCTCGCCAGGCGTTCCTTGGCAATCAGCTCGTTGATGGTCTTGATCACATTGGCATCGGCGCCCTTGACCAGGTATTTGCCGTTCACCACCACCGCCGGCACGCCGTCCAGGCCGTACTGCTGGGCAAGGTTACGACCCTGCGCCACCTTGCCGGACACGGCAAAGGAATTGAACAGGTTGCCGAAATTGGCCGGATCGGCGCCGAAACTGCCGTAGAAGCGGGTGAGCGAGGCCTGGTCAAACAGCGACTTGCGACCGGCATGGATGGCGTCGAACAGCGGCCCGTGGGCCTTGTCGGCAATGCCCAGCGTCTCGGCCGTGTAATACGCACGCGAATTCGGCTCCCACTTGGGATTCAGTGCTGCCGGTGTCCGCACGAAATGCACATCGGCCGGCTTGGTCTTCAACCAGGCGTTGAGGTGAGGCTCCAGGTGATAGCAATGCGGGCAGCCGTACCAGAAAAACTCGCGCACTTCGATCATGCCGGGCTTGTCGACACGGCCGGGCTTGGACAGCACCTGATAATCCGCCGCCTGCACCGTCGTGACGGCAGCCAGACCAAGGGTAAGAACGGCGAGAAAACGCTTGAGCATGTGCAAACTCCAGTAACTGCGGGGAAGCGGCCCCAGGCCGCGTCGATACAGAGGCAGAGGATAGCCAAGGGCTGCCAGCGCCGGAAGGTGTGCGTGTGGCGTTTTTGTTCGCGGCCTGTGCAGCGGCGATACACGGTCTGCCCGGGCCAGCCAACGGCGTCATGACACAAGGAGCCGACAGGATTGACCTCTGTCACCGCAAACGCCAGCATCCAGTGCTACTGTTAACCCTTTTCCGGAACGCCCCGGATGACGTGGACCTTAGCCAATGGTCCCTGAGTCGACTCTTGAACCCAGAAGGGAACTCCATGCGCCAATTACAGATACTGCTCGCCTCGCTTTGCCTGATAGGCCTCACGGGGTGTCTGTCAATGCGCACCACCTCCACGCTGGAGGCGGACCCACGGGCTGAAGTGACCCTGGCAGGGCTCAAGTTTCGCATCGCGTCCGTCATGGCAGAGGGAAAGGATACCCACACCAGCGACACCGCAGAGAAGCTGCAATCCGCGCTACAAAAACACTATCCCGCCCTCTTCAATGACGATGTAGATGCCATCCCGCTGGCCGTAAGAATGAAGTCGACGACCGAGTCCAGCTTTGGGCCCTTTTTTCTGGGCATGATCCTGACCGTTACCACCATTCCCTTTCCGGGTCATGAAGGTTTCCGGATGGAGCTGGAGGTGACCCCCTGGAGCGCCGGAGGAGCCATCCAGTCTGCCGCAACCATCAGTTACACGCGACGTAACCATGCCTGGATGACAGGCCTGTCTCCGCTGGGACTGCTACCCATGCCGGGGCGGTCCGACATCGAGCGGCTCACCTTCTCGGGCGTCGTCAACCCTCAGGCGGAGGGTGCCTACAACCTTAAACAAGCGGCCTTCAGTGAGGAGAATCTTCGCAAGGCAGTGCTGACGGCGGTGGCGCATCTGGACCAGCCGGCCCTGCGCCGCTATCAGGCACAGTTGGGCGGCAAGCCCGCTTTCGAAGTCGAGATCGAAGGCCGCCGCTACAGCGCACGATTGATGCCCGGCTTCACACAGGGCACCCGCCTGGCAGGTGAGCCCGACCAGTACCTGCTGGTGCTCCGACACCGCGAGGAGCGGGATGGCCACGTACGCACAAGCACCTGGCAGGCGCCGGTGGCGCGCCGCACGGCATCGGGCGAATGGGAGGTGCAGCGTCACTATCTGATGCTGTCGTCGCGGCCCCTGGTGGCCACGGCGCTGCTGGAAAACGGGGTGCCTGCGCGCGGTGTGGTGCAGCCCGTGGCGGCCCCACCGCTGGCCGACTTCATTGACGCGCCCGCGGTGACCCCGGAAACGGCCGCGCCGGTGCGCTGGAGCAACAACATCCTCCTGCAGATCAAGAATGATCCGCTGGCGGCCGAGCTCGCCGCCAAGCCCTTGCCGGCGTTGCGCGACCTGATCACGCGCCTGGAATCGAGCCTGCTGGATCTGAACGAGCGCGTGGGCCGCGCCAACGACCGCGCCCAGCAGGCCATCGAGAAGGGCGAGAGCCCTGATGCGCAGCGCGAACTGGCGGTGGTTTACCGCCAACGTGGCGAAGT
Source organism: Gammaproteobacteria bacterium (assembly GCA_046566745.1). Lineage (GTDB taxonomy): Bacteria > Pseudomonadota > Gammaproteobacteria > Pseudomonadales > Moraxellaceae > UBA2031. Next base: position 6,471 of record JBKHWB010000018.1, on the reverse strand, counting down.
GCTCAAGGCGGTGCTGCAGATGGTGCGCCAGGAAGTGGCCGCGCGCGGCGCTCCCTGAACTGAATCACAGGCAGACAGATACCGGAATGAAAAGGGCTCCATGGGAGCCCTTTTCATTTTGCCGACACCGGCCAGAGCGGCCCGTCAATCATCACCCACCAGTCCCGACCACGCTGCCCCGGTCACGGCCTCACCAAGCACCCCCTTCGCCCAGTCAAGGCGGGTCTTGCCCCAGCTCAGCAGCGTGTCGCGGGGCGGGTAGCGGCCTGATCCGATGCGCAACAGGTGCTCTCGCGTATCGACATCAAGGTATTGCTCCTGACCCGAGAGGTCGGCGGCCTCGGCCGAGACACGCTCCAGTGCCGCCATCGTGCGCAGGGCCCCGGCCGGATTGCGGTCGCTCAGGGCGCTGGTGAGGTGCTGGGGCTCCAGTACATCCATCAATTTCCTGGTCCAGGCATCCAGCCGCATCACGAATTCAACCGCTTCCTTGGCGTTGCGCAAATGCTCCGGGGTGGCCTCGTCCACAGCCTTGCGCAACAGCGCGCCCGCTCCGTCTTTAACGGCCTCCCGCCCCTTGTCGAGCAGGTTCACCTGTGGTGGCAGGGGCGGGGGTGGCGCATAGGGCGGCACCATCGCCTGCCGGAACTCTGCCTGTGTGGCACCGGGCTGCTTGCCGGCAACCATGGCCGGGTCGATGGCCGGACCGGAACCGAAGAAATCGCTGTGGACGGTACCCGACAACGCCGCGCCGAGATCGGCACTCGCGGCAGCGTCCTGCGCCTCCCATGACGCCCGCTGGCGCGCTGCCGCCTGCAGGCGTAGCTGGCGTTGGCGTTCGGCTTCGATCTGGCGCTGGCGCTCGGCTTCGGCAGCGGCGCGGGCCTGGGCATCGGCCTGCGCATCCATGGCCTGCAGCAGTGAGAACACCATGATGCCGGCGGCCATCGCTTCCATCGCCGCCGCGTCCGAGCGCGCCTTGGCCGAAGGGGCTCGCTTGATGACCTGCGCCGGACGGGCCGGCAGATCGGACTTCGGCGCTGACCGGTCCACCTTCTGGCCAGTAATGCCCTCCAGCTGGCCAAGCGCACTGCTGCCGGGCGCGTTGGTGCCCCAGTCGGCGCCGCTGCGCATCTTGGCCTCGGGTGAGTTATCCCAAAACAGGCCCGCGCCGCCCTCAGCCAAAGCCACTCCGGAACAGGTCAACCCCATGGCCAGGCACAAGATGTGTATCCGCTTCATGGCCGCACCCCCATGGTTCTGCTCCGCTCCTGCAGGCGCAGGGCTTCTTCATCCTGGGGCGAAAGCTGCAGCGCCTGCTCTGCCAGTGCCCGTGCCGAGTCCGCCTGACCCAGGGCCAGGGCGACTTCGCCACAGGTGGTATGTGCCCAAACCAGCGCTGGCGCCCGAGAGAGCGCTTGCCGGCAAGGGGCATCGGCTCGCGCCGGCTCACCCCGGGCCAGGGCCACGCGCGCCTGGACCAGCAGGGCCGTGGTCAGGCCGGGCTCCAGCACCAGCGCGTTGCCGGCATCCTCGCCGGCACGGGCAAGGTCCTTCAGGTGCAGGTGGGCATAGGCACGCAAGGCATAGCCTTGGGCAGATGGCTGTGCCGCCAACAGGGAATCCAGCGTACTCACCACGTCCTGCTGCCGGCCCTGGGCCGACTGCGCCAGCGCCAGCTCCAGCACCAGTGAGGAATTGCCGGGAAAAGCCTTCAGGCGCTGCTGCAGCATGGCGCTAGCCTCGGCTGCCTGCCCCAGTTCACGCAAGGCCCGCGCCAACTGCAGGGGAAACTCGACTCGCTGGGGATACACCGCCATGCCGGCACGGGCATAGCCAGCCAGCGCGTCGTTATCGTCCAGCATCCGCGCCGCCTCACAGGCCAGCAGGTAATCCTCGGCAGCCGTGGCGCCCAACAGCAGGGCGGAATGGATGTCGGCCGCCGCCGCCGGCCACGCCTGCAGATTGGCCAGCTGCCGCGCCCGCAGGGCATACAGGCTGGCGCGCAGGGGCGCCAGCTCCAGTGCCCGCGTCACGGTGCCCACCGCCGCTTGGGCCTGCCCACCGGCCGCCTGCACGCGAGCCGTCAGATACAACGCCTCATCCGTGCTACGTCCGGCCTCCGGCAGCCGGCTCAGGGCGGCCTGGGCGGCCGCAGGCTGGCCGGCCAGCAGTTCCACCCGGGCCAGTTGCAGCCAGCCGCGGGCCGATGCCGGCTGCAGTTGCGTGTACCGCAACAGGGCCTGACGGGCGTCGTCCAGCCGCCCCTGCTCACGCTGCGCAATGGCGAATACCAGCACGGCCTCCGGGGCAACGGCAGGTGCGACGACATCCGCCGCCAGCAGACGGGTCACGTCTGCCCAGGAACCGCGCAGGGCGAGGGCGCTGGCCTGCGCACGCCGCAGGGCCGCCGAATCGGCACCGGCGGCCCGGGCCCGGTCAGCCGCCGCCAATGCCTCGGTGAGCGCGCCACCACGCCACAGCGCCACCACCAGTGCTGCATGCGCCTCGACATTGGCAGGCTCCTGCTGCAGCACGGCCCCGGCCTCCAGGCGCACCTCCATCCAGCGCTTGCTCTCGAGAAGGCTGGACAGGGAGTCAGCCGCAAGGGCCAAGGGTGCTGGTGCCAGCAACGCCGCCACTAGCGCCCATCGCGACAGCCAAAGGGGAATACGATCATTCATACGTCTACTCTACGCCGGACATTGGCAGAACACCGTGACAGGCATCAGCTAACTGAATGCGGATCTGGCCACGGCAATGCAGCAACCCGTTTTCTCCGCCAAGAAAAAAGGCGACCGAAGTCGCCTTTTTGCAGCACTCACACCAAGCCGGTCAATACAGACCGGAGATGTAGCTGGACACTGCTTCGATTTCAGCATCGGACATGCGGGCCGCGATCATCTGCATCGGTCCCTGCTCCGCTGCCTTGGCACCGTCATTGGCACGCTTGGCGGCCGGGTCGGCGACATTGTCGTTACGGCCGGCGGCTCGGAAGGCGGTCAGCTGTGCCTTGATGTAGTCGGCATGCTGGCCGCCCAGGCGCGGATAGCCGGCCAGGGCATTACCCTTGCCCGCCGGGTTGTGGCAACCGGCGCAGGCGGCGAGGCCGGTCTTGCTGTTACCACCGCGGTAGATCTTTTCGCCCAGCTTGGCCAGTTCGGGCTTGGCTTTGTTGACCACCGGCTTCTGCGTGGAGAAATAGGCCGCCAGATCCGCCATGTCCTGATCAACCAGCGGCATGGCCATGCCCATCATGACGGGGTTGTTGCGACGGCCGGACTTGAAGTCCTGCAGCTGCTTGTAGATGTAACGGGCACCCTGGCCGGCCAGACTGGGGTTGACCGGCACCATGCTGACGCCGCCAACACCGTGGCAGGCGGCACAAGCCGCTGCCTTGGCTTCACCGGCAGTGGCATCGCCCTTGGGCATGGCGGCTGCCTGGGCCAGGGACACCAGACCCATCGACATTACGGCAGCGGCAAGCAGTTTCTTCATGGTGGATTCCGTCTTGGATGATTACTTGGACATGTACTGGATGAGGGCCTTGAAGTCGGCATCCGAGCAGTCCATGCACAGGCCCTTGGCCGGCATGGCGTTCAGGCCGTTCTTGACGCTCGCGAGCAGGGCAGCCTCGCCCTTCTTCACTCGGGGGGCCCACGCCGCCTTGTCACCCTTCTTGGGGGCACCGGCAGCACCGGTGTTGTGACAAGCGGCGCAGGCCTTGTTGTACTTGGCTTCCACCGCAGCAGGAGCAGCGGAGGCCTGGGCAGCAAAAAAGGCAAGGGCGGCGGCAATAACGAACTTCTTCATGAACGATTCCCCGTGCTGACACTGCAGCACCAAAGACTGGCTAACACCGGATTTCCGCAATCCCTGCAAGGATTTGCTCCCAAGCCGGCGGATTATATACCACGAACGTGCCGAGGCAATCCGCCGGAGGCGTCAAATACCTCGCTACCCGCTCGCCGCAGGCGACGTGACCCAGCCCCGGACTGCCCGTAGAATGCCCCGGTTCCCTTCCAGGCCCCTGCCATGAACCCCGATCTTCACCCGGTACTGCAACTGACCGCGCGCGCGCAGTTCCTGACCAGCGCCCCGACGCTGGCCCATTGCCCGCCGGACGTCGGCGTGGAAGTGGCCTTTGCCGGCCGCTCCAACGCCGGCAAGTCCAGCTGCATCAATGCCCTGGCCCGCCAGAAGCAGCTCGCCCGCGCCTCCAAGACGCCGGGCCGCACCCAGCTCATCAACTTCTTTGCCCTGGATGAGGGCCGCCGCCTGGTCGACCTGCCCGGTTACGGCTACGCCAAGGTCGCCAAGGACATGAAGCGCGAGTGGCAGCAGCACCTCAGCTTTTACCTGCAGGGGCGGCACAGCCTGCGCGGCCTGATTCTGCTCATGGATGTGCGCCACCCGCTCACCGACTTCGACGTCAGCATGCTGGAGTGGGCGCGTGGCCACAAACTGGATGTGCACTGCGTGCTCACCAAGGCCGACAAGTTCAACCGCGGCCCGGCCCTGAATGCCCTGCAGGCGGTGAAGAAGGACCTCAAGGCCAGCGGGTTCAACGCGACCGTGCAGCTGTTCTCGGCCCTGAAGATGACCGGCCTGGAAGAACTGGGCGACAAGCTCGGCGAGTGGCTGGCCTATCCGCCGCCCGAACCCGAACTGCTGGTGGAAGCGCACAGCCGCCTGGCCTGAGCGATGGGGGCCACGCCTGCGGGTGCGCGAGCGGCTTGCAGGCATGGCGGGAGGGATGCGAGTCGCGCAGCCGCCTTCAGTGCGCCTCGTCCCAGTTGCTGCCCACCCCCACTTCCACCAGCAGCGGCACTGACAACTGCGCCGCGCTTTCCATCTGCTCGCGCAGCAGCGCCTTCACGACGTCCGTCTGCCCTTCGCGCACTTCCAGCACGAGTTCGTCGTGAACCTGCATGATGAGACGCGCATCGACGTTTCCGCTCAGCAAGGCTGCTTCCACTGCAATCATGGCGCGCTTGATGATGTCGGCGGCCGTCCCCTGCATCGGCGCATTGATGGCCGCGCGTTCTGCCGCCTGGCGCAGCGCCGGGTTCTTGGCATTGATGTCGCGCACCATGAGGCGGCGGCCGAAGAAAGTTTCGACGTAACCGTTCTGCGCTGCCTGCATGCGAATGTTTTCCATGTACTGCTTAACGCCGGGATAGCGCGTGAAATACAGGTCGACATAACCCTGCGCTTCGCCACGACCAATGCCCAGCTGTTTGGCGAGGCCGAAGGCCGACATGCCGTAGATCAGACCGAAGTTGATGGCCTTGGCATTGCGGCGCTGGTCGGAGGTCACTTCATTGAGCGGTACACCGAATACTTCGGCCGCCGTGGCGCGGTGCACGTCCTCACCGTGACTGAAGGCATTCAACAAACCTGCATCACCGGAGAGATGCGCCATGATGCGCAATTCGATCTGCGAATAGTCGGCGGCCATCAGGTGATAACCGGCGGGCGCCACAAACGCCTGGCGGATCTTGCGCCCGGCATCGGTGCGGATGGGAATGTTCTGCAAATTGGGATCGGACGACGACAGTCGCCCGGTCGCGGCCACCGCCTGGTGATAAGAGGTGTGCACGCGCCCGGTTTTGCGATCCACCAGTTCCGGCAGCTTGTCGGTGTACGTAGATTTCAGTTTCGACAGGGAGCGGTGCTCGAGCAGCAGTTTCGGCAGCGGATGATCGAGTTGCTCCAGCACGTCTTCGGCGGTGGAGTACTGTCCGGTGGCCGTTTTTTTCGGCGCGGGAATGCCAAGCTTTTCAAACAGGATATGGCCCAGCTGCTTGGGCGAACCCAGATTGAATTCCTGTCCCGCGAGTTCATACACCTGCTTTTCCAGCGCAAGCATGCGCTCGCCGAGTTCACGGCTTTGCACAGCCAGCATGGCGGTGTCGATGAGGACGCCGCGGTGCTCCATGGCCTGCAGGATGGGTGCCAGCGGCATCTCGATATCGCGGAATACCGATTCCAGCTTCGGCTCGGCGGCCAATTGTGGCGCCAGCACGTCGTGCAGGCGCTGGGTGATGTCGGCATCTTCCGCGGCATAGTGCGCAGCTTTTTCCACCTCCACCTGGTTGAAGCTGAGCTGCTTGACACCCTTGCCGGCGATCTCCTCGAAGGTGGTGGTTTTCACGCCGAGGTAATGCGCCGCCATGTCGTCCATGTTGTGACGCGTGGCGGTGGCATCGAGCACATAGGAGGCGAGCATGGTGTCGAACACAATGCCACGCAGCATGATGCCGTAATTTTCCAGCACGTGCATGTCGTACTTGAGATGCTGGCCGATCTTGCCGATGGCGGGATTTTCCAGGATCGGCTTCAGTGCCGATAGCACGTGATCGCGCGACAACTGGTCAGGGGCACCCATGTAATCATGACCCAGCGGGATGTACCAGGCTTCACCAGCGCGCAATGCAAAGGAGAGTCCGACAATTTCCGCCTGCATGT
>JBKHWB010000017.1:0-27975 GCA_046566745.1 Gammaproteobacteria bacterium | reverse complement strand
AGCGTCATGGCCACGGCGCCGTAGCCCACCCAGTCGTAATGCAGCAGGCGACCCTGTGCATCCTGCGTGAGCACCAGCGTTGGCAGGAAGGCCGCCACGCCAGAGGCCACCTGCTGCACCGCCGAGTTGAAGCTCAGGAAGCGGCCACGCAGGTGCGGATGGCTGACGGACCCGAACAGGGCAATCGCCGCAATCACGCGTCCCCCGATCAGGATCATGAAGAAGGTGGTGACCACCAGGGCCACCCAGAGCGGTGCGACCGGCAGGTGGGTCAGTACCAGCAGCGGCGCAATGCTGAACAGGCAGGCCACCCGGAAGGTACGCACCCTGCCCCAGTGATCGCTGAGCTTGCCGATCAGAAGCGCCGTGATCAGGCTGCCCATCCCGCCATACAGGTAGATCAGGGGTAGCTGCGCTTCGGTCAGTCCGACATTCGCCACCATGTACGGACTGATGTAGGCAATCACGCTAAAGCCGGCCAGCATCAGTGCCGACACCAGCACAAACGCATAAAGGTGATTGCGGTCGCCCACCACCTCGCGCAGCGTACCGGCAATGCGGATGGGTCCCTCGTCCCGTGCCGGCACCGAAGGCAGCCAGCGCGGCAGCACCAGCAGCATGGGAAAGCTTAATGCCGCAATGAAGAAGAACGGCATGCGCCAGTCAAAGTGGTTGGCCAGATAGATGCCCAGCGGCACGCCCGCCACCGCCGCGAGCGCGAAACCGCTCATGACCTTGCCGGTCACCGCTCCGCGTCGCGACTCCGGAAAACAGTCCGCGATCAGCGCCATGATGATGGCCGTGAGCACGCCACCAAACATGCCAGCCAGGCAACGGGCGGCGAGCAGCGCATGAAAATCCGTGGCCAACCCGCACGCCAGCGTGGCCAGCAGAAAACCCGCAAACAGTGACGTCAGTGCATGGCGCCGGTCAAAACGGTCGACGAGGAACACGCTGACAAAACCGGCAATGCCCGCCGTGATGGTATACGCGGACACCAGCCAGCCGAACTGGTCGGTGGTGATATCCAGCACGCGCATCAGTTGCGGGCCCAGCGGCATCATCACCATGAAGTCCATGATGTGAGCGAACTGCATCGCCGCCAGCAACAGGACGAGCTTGCGTTCGGCACCGGATGTCAGCGTCGCCGCCTGCATGGCTAGACTTTCCTGACCTTGAAGGGTCGGCCCTTGATCTTGCCCAGTCCCTTCATGGCCTGGCTGGCCACATCACGGTCCACGGCGACATAGGCCTGGATATCGAAAATGTCGATCTTGCCCACCATGGCGCCGGGAATACCGGCATCCCCCGTCAGTGCGCCCAGGATGTCGCCGGGCCGCAGTTTGTCCTTGCGGCCGCCGCCAACGTTCAGCGTGACCATGCGCGGCAACACGTTGGAGGAGGCACCCGTCGCGACCGGCACATCGGTCCATTCCGCCTTGATCGACTGGTACTCCTCGATGGCCAGCACGCGATGCGCCTCGGCCGGCGCACACAGGCTCACCGCCAGCCCGCTCTGACCCGCACGACCGGTACGGCCGATGCGGTGCACGTGTACCTCCGGATCAAACGCCATTTCGACGTTGATCACCATGGCGAGATCCTTGATGTCGAGGCCGCGTGCCGCCACATCCGTCGCCACCAGCAACGGGCAGCTGCGATTGGAGAACTTCACCAGCACCAGATCACGATCACGCTGCTCCAGATCGCCATGCAGCGCCGCCACCTGGAACCCTTTTTCGGACAACGCCGTCACCACTTCTTCGCAACGCTGCTTGGTGTTGCAGAAAAGCACAGCAGATTCCGGCTTGTGATGGCGCAATACCGAGGCCACCGCATTTACGCGCTCGCGGTTGTCCACTTCGTGGAAAATCTGGGTGATCTTCACGGCCTCGGGCGCATCGGCCACCGTGACGGACACCGGATCACGCTGGAAGCGTGTGCTCAGGGCACGCACTTCCTTCGAGTAAGTGGCCGAAAACAACAGCGTCTGGCGCTTGGACGGCATCTGGTTGACCACTTCGACGATGCTGTCATGGAAGCCCATGTCCAGCATGCGGTCGGCTTCGTCCAGCACCAGCACTTTCAGCTTGCCCAGATCAAGCGAGCCCTTGGCCAGGTGCTTCATCACCCGGCCCGGTGTACCGACAATCACATGGGCGCCATGCTCCAGCGAATCCAGCTGCGGCCCCATGGGCACGCCACCACACAGGCTCAACATCTTGATGTTGCCGGCAAAGCGCGCCAGGCGACGCATTTCCTTCAGCACCTGGTCCGCCAGTTCACGCGTCGGGCACAGCACCAGCGCCTGCACACTGAAGTCACGGGGATTCAGCGCACTCAGCACGCCAATGCCAAAGGCGGCCGTCTTGCCGCTACCGGTTTTCGACTGGGCAATCACGTCGCGCCCCGCCAGCAATGAGGGCAGGCTCTGCGCCTGGATCGGCGTCATGGCGTGGTAACCCAGCTCGTTCAGCGTATCAAGCAGGGCATCAGGCAGGGACAGGGTGGAAAATGCAGGGGATTCGGTAGTAACAGACGTCACGGGCAAGACCTGGAAACAGGAGGCAGGGCTGCCATGGTAACACTCCCGGGTCACTGGCACGGAATCCGGCCGGCGGATTCCATGCATTCAGCTTCGCCGCCAGTGCGGCAGGCAAACCTCAGAAGTCGTCGCCCTCCTCCTGTGATGCCGCGGCCTTGCGCCGCTCTTCCTCGTCGCGGGCATCCATGATTTCTCGCAGGAGATCATCCAGATCGGCCGGCGCCTCGTCTTCCTCGAACTCACCGGTCAGGTGACTGTCAGGAACCAGCTCGCCCGCCTCGTAGATCGCCCAGATTTCCTTGGCATAGCGCGTATCGAGAAGCTCCGGTGCAAACTGCCCGAAATACTCCGCCAGATTCCGGACATCACGCTCCAGCATGGCGAACGCATTGTTGTTGCCGGCAGCATCGACAGCCTGCGGCAAGTCAATGATCACCGGCCCCTTGGGGTCGATCAGGATGTTGTACTCGGAGAGATCCCCGTGGACGAGGCCCGCACACAGCATGCGCACTACCTCGCGCACCAACTGGTCGTGGCAGGCCACCGCCTCCTCCGGCGTGAAGGGCACTTCGCTGAGACGCGGCGCCGGATGGCCATGACCATCCGACACCATGTCCATGAGCAGCACGCCATCAAAGCAACCATGAGGCTGGGGCACACGCACACCCGCATCAGCCAGGCGATACAGCGCACTCACCTCCGCATTTTGCCAGGCCTCTTCCAGCTCCTGTTTGCCGAAGCGTGATCCCTTTTCCATGGCGCGGGCATCGCGCGTGTTACGAACCTTGCGGCCCTCACGATAGGTGGATGCCTGCTTGAAGCTGCGATGATGGGCATCCTTGTACACCTTGGCACAGCGCAGGACGCCACCACAGCGCACCAGATACACCGTCGCTTCCTTGCCACTTTTAAGCTGGGACACCACCTCGTCAATGAGGCCGTCTTCCAGCAGGGGTTCGAGTCGTTTGGGGGTTTTCATCCGAACAGATTCAGCCTCATCACGCCACAGGGCTCACGCCCACACGTGCCGCCACCATCTTCCAGTTGTCGTCGTTGTGCAGCGATTGCCAGCTGTGACGAAACTTGCCCTTCATGGCCTCGAAACGACGCTGTTCCGGAAACTGACCACGCTTCTCCAGCGCCTCAAGCACCTCCAGCGCACCGGCACGATGGTTACACACCAGCACCATGTCGCAACCGGCATCCAGCGCCGCATTGGCCCGGTCGCTGAACGAACCCGTCGCCACGGCACCCTCCATGCTCAGGTCATCGGAGAAAATCACGCCGTCAAAACCCAGTCGCTCGCGCAGGATGTCCTGCAACCAGAAGGACGAGAAACCGGCCGGATTCGGGTCGACTTTCGCATAAATCACATGGGCCGGCATGATGCCCTGCAACTCGCGCGACAGCGCCGCAAACGGCACCAGGTCATGTGCCTCGATTTCTGCCCAGGAGCGCTCGTCAACCGGCAGGGCGACATGCGAATCCGCCTCGACCGAGCCATGTCCCGGAAAATGCTTGCCGGTCGCCGCCATGCCGGCCTCGTGCATGCCACGAATGAACTCGCGCAGCAACGTGACCACCACCTGCGGGTCGGCATGGAAGGCACGATCACCAATTACCTGCGAAATGCCACAGTCCACATCCAGGATCGGCGCAAAGCTGATATCCACCCCCACCGACAGCACTTCGCTCGCCATCAACCAGCCACACTGGAAAGCCTGCTGACGGGCTTCGCCCGGATTGCTGGCATACAGGTCGCCAAACACCTTCATCGGCGGCAGCCGCACAAAGCCATCACGGAAACGCTGCACACGACCACCTTCCTGATCCACCGCAATCAGGATTTCCGGGCGCACCGCGCGGATTTCCTGCACCAGCGCCGTCACCTGCTCCACATTCTGGAAATTGCGCGCAAACAGGATAAGACCGCCCACATGCGGATGGGCCAGCAACGTCTTTTCATCTTCCGTGAGGGTAAGACCCTCAACATCCAGCATCAGGGCGCCAATCGCCATGAACCACTCCTTGCCTCATTTCTGTTGTGCAGACGCTGCAGCCGGCTTGAGCACCAGCGTCCGGTTGAACTGTTGGCTGACCTGCACCGGATCATGGAACGCCATCGGGCGGTTCTTGCCGGAGAGGTACAGCGGGATGCCGTCATCATAATGCCGACTGGCCGGGTTGCCACTCTGGCCGCCGGCAATCACCAGTTGCAGTGGCTCGGGCTGGCTGAAGTCCACGATCATGCGCATGGCGGGCACGTTCCACACCTTGAAGCCCTCCCCGATCGTATACCCGGCCACGTTGACCGTATTGGTGGAGCCAGGTGCCGGGAAAGGACCGCGATCCAGATAACGGCCCAGCATGCCGACCACCATCGCCGGCACGGTCGGCAGGAAAGGCTTCATTTTCGTCGAGCCGGATTCCCACGTATAGGTGTGGATCTTGCCCCAGCGCCAGTTCGCCGGATCTGCGCTCAGCTGGAACAGTGCCAGCTGCCAACTCATGGCCAGCGTGCGCGCGACAATATCCCACTTGTCCTCGCGCCGGTCTGTCGTGTTCACGTCATCCCAGAACGGACTGTCCTCACGCCCCAGCATATGGTCCTGCTGCGCCGAATAGGTGATCACATTGGCCGACAGGAAGGACTGCCAGGCCACGCTGCCGGGCGGACCAAGCTCGTCGCCAAACACCTGCCGCGTCAGGCTGTCGAGGAAAATGCCATAGAGCGCAGCGGCCGGTGCATCGATCACCATCCCGCCATCAAACCCGGACAGCATGGCCAGCGACCGGGAAGCCGAGTCTCGCGACGCTTCTGGCAAGCGGGCAATGCGTTCACGCAGGACCTTGTCGTTGGCCACCAACATCGACTTGAGCTTGAGGGCGGCCAGGTCGACCACGTCATTGTGCAGATCAGTCGTGGATTGAGCGGTCTGAGCCAGGTTCTCCGACAGCACCTGCACGATGCGTTCGTGACGCTCCGGCGCATACCACGACCCCGTCAGGTGCGGGGTGGTACCAGCCGGGACGGTCCGGTGGTTGGCGGTAGCCAGGAAACCTTCGGACGGATTGATGACACGCGGCAACGTTGCCAGCGGCACCGTGCCAGTCCAGTCATATTCCCCGGTCCAGCCCGGCGACGGAAAATAGCCCCGCCCCTTTGCCCGCTGCGGATAATGACCCGTCACCTGCCAACCGATAGTGGTCGCATCAGCAAATACCATGTTCAGGTGAATGGCGCCGATATCTCCGATCGCCTGTTGTGCACTGGCGAAATCTGTTGCCTTGCCGAGCTGGAAAAAGCGCTCCATGCTGACATCGGCCACCGGTGCCGTACTCTGCACGGCAAGGCCGTAACGCGAGCCAAACGCCATCGACGGCAACATGATGTCGTTGACGCGCTGGCCGCGCAGGGCCTCATTCAGCAGCGGACCGTGCACGGTTTCCTGCACGGTCACGACATGGTCGGCGTCACCCTTGATGCGGATGACTTCCCGCCGCTCAATAACGGGATACCACTCATTGCGGTGCAGGTAAAACGTCTTGCCCTGCTCCTGCTTGAGTTTCTCGACAAATACGTCCTGCGAGTCGGCCATGACCATGGTCATGCCCCAGGCCACGTGGCCGTTATAGCCCGCCACCACTCCAGGCAGTCCGGCAATCGCGATGCCGCCTGCCCGAAAACCCGGCGTGCTCACCTGCATCAGCATCCAGACTGGCGGGTGCTCCAGCAGCAAGTGCGTGTCGTTGGCCAGGATGCTGGCCTTGCCTTCGGTGCGCGAAGCCGCCACCGCCCAGTTGTTGGACGCGGCCTGCCGAACCGGCACCAGCAGGCTGGCCAGTTGCTGGTTGACCCGGGTCTGTTCCGTCAACTGGGCCATCAATTCAGCAAAGGGAAAATCGCCGAGCTTGGCCGCCTCGTCCAGCGCAATTGGTTCGTCCGGGTAGGAGGGAATCAGCCAGGCAGCTTTCTCCGGCCCCACCATGCGCGCCAGATCGAGAAAGGCAACCTCCTCCGGCAGGTTCAGCGACAGCCCCAGGTTCAGCATCATGAACACGTCCATGGAATGCAGTGGCGTCCACGGCTCGGGGGTATAGCCGCTCAGGCGAAAGTCCAGGGGCAGCCGGTCGCGGTGTTCCGCCACCCAGGCATTCACGCCGTCGGCAAAGCGTTGCAACTTGTGCAGCAGGTCAGGCGAGGCCACGGCCAGGTGCCGCTCGGCGTTCCGGCGCAGACCCATCGTGCGCATGTAGACATCCAGGTCCCGCGTCGGCCGCCCGGCCATTTCCGATATACGTCCCTGCGCCACCAGCGAGTAGGACACCATCTGGGCCAACCGGTCAGAGGCCATCACATAGCCCACTGCAAACGCCAGGTCGTCCTCACTGTCCGCCTCGATCAAGGGCACGCCGTAGGCATCACGCCGGATGGTGGCCGGAGCCGACAATCCCGGCAGCCTCACCTCACCCTCTACCTTTCCGACCGAGTCACGCAACAGCAGATCAAGGCCATCACAGCCGGAAAGGACAAGCACGAGCAGGAGTGCCATCAGGCGGGGAAGATGTCGGAACATGACCGTATCCGGAGCAGGGAGAGCAGAATCGCGACACTAAACCATTGATGGGCGTTTCAAGTCAAAGCGACCTGCACAGAAAAAAGCCCGGAAAATCCGGGCGTTATCCCTCAGGAACGGACTCAGGCCATGGACCGGAAGCCCCAGGTCGCCGGATCGCTACCCAATCCCTGCCGGATAGTGCGGGCCCCAAAGGCATGTGCCGCTTTTTCGATCTGGCGCTGGCCGGAGTCCGGCAGCAGTCGCAAGCCCAGGCTGCCCACCCGCACGCCGGCCCGCACCAGGTGGATAGCTGCTTCCACCGGCATCCACGCCTTGATCCCGAACTCGTCGGCCAGCTGCTCACCGATCAGGTAGCGACTGATGGTATGCAAGACCTTCTCGGGCATCATGAAGGGCGGCTTGTTGCTCATGTCGCGCAGCAACGCACGCGCCAGCTGGGCCCCCTCGGGCGTCGGGCTGTAACCGTGCGTATGCAGTTGCAGGGCAAGGATTTCCTGCTCCTGGTAAGAGGTGGTCAGCAGCTCTTCCTTCACGCCCAGCAGCCAACCCGCGTAGCGCCAGAAATAGTGGATGGAGACACGCTCCTCCTCGGACAGCTCCAGCCCCAACAGGCGCAATCCCCTGACCACCATGAAGTCAAACTCGAGAATGGTGCCCGCCATGTCTTCCTGGTTGATCGGGCGCTGGTACTTTTCCACCGGGTAGCGACCGGGATGCATGTCCAGGTAGTGACGCACCGCCGCATGCAACAGGCGCACTTCCAGAATGGTGCGGTGCCCGACGCTGCCCGGGCGCAAGCCCTGCGGTGCCACCATGTTGTGCAGGAACTGGCCCGTTTCATAGATGCGCCGCGACACGTCTTTCTGCAGTCGACCGGTCTGCACCAGCACCTGGCTGGGCTTCGCAAAGGCATAGCCTTCCACCAGCGAACTGCAGAGCAGCACCAGCCCCTGCAAGGTGCCATGCCGCATCAGCACCCGCCGCCCCGGTTCCATGGCCTCGAAATCCACCCAGCCCGGCACTTCCCAGGCCTGGTCCAGAAACGCCTTGAACACCCCGCCTTCACTGACGGCCCGTTGCTCCACCTCGTCCAGCAGCCCCGAAGGCTTCTGTCGCGCGATCTCGCGGGCGCAAGCATCGGCTGGCTCGTCACACACATACCGCCAGGCATCAAGCCGCCGGTGCGAGTACTTGTCCCACCAGATGCGCTCCTGCGGTGTTTGCGGGCCGCGCGCCATGCGCGCCAGTTCTTCCGGTCTTGCCATGACAAACCTCCACCCGATACCGCCGGCAACCTGCCAGCCCGCCAAACCATCAAAAGGAAACATTATGTATACCTATGCCCGAACGGTAGCAAGGGGGGATTCACAGGGTCAACCCGCACCGCCCGGATACCACCCGGCGTCCGTCCCCACAGGCGCCCGCTGGTCGCCCAAACCCGCTTTCGCAACGAAATGACAAACTATTGATCTGCAAGGGAAGAAGTGTCTTTGCTACAATCGCTCCCGCAACCGGCACGGTGCCGGACTCCCCTCTGATGGTTAGACCATGCCCGGCCTGTTCACACGCAAGCGCCTCGTTGCCACCGTAGCTGTTGGTGGACTTGTTGTTTTTTCTGCCGTTTTTGCCAAGCAGGCCACGGCGCCAACCAGCCGCACCGAGCTCCAGCCGACGCGTATCCAGGCCAAAACCGCCCGCACGGTGGTCGATTTGCTAGCCGAGTCGCATTACGAACACCGCCAACTGGATGATGCTCTCTCCAGCCAGATTTACGACCGCTACCTGAAAGACCTCGACGGCCAGCGCCTGTACTTCCTGGCGAGCGACATCCAGTCCTTCGACGTATGGCGCAACAGCTTCGACAATGCGCTCAAGCGTGGAGACGTCAAGGCGGCCTTTCTCATCTTCAACCGCTACCAGCAGCGCGCCGTCGAACGCCTCAACTTTGTCATTGCCGAAATCGACAAGGGCCTCGGCCGCATCGACTTCGACCCGGCCGATGAGATGGAGATCGACCGTGAGAAAGCGCCGTGGGCCACCTCTCGTACCCAGCTCGACGACCTGTGGCGCAAGCGCATCAAGGCCGCCGCCCTCAGCCTGCGCCTGGCTGGCAAGTCCAACGCCGACATCCAGAAAACGCTGGGCAAGCGTTACCGTAGCCAGCTCAACAACCTCACGCGCACAAAGAGCGACGATGCGTTCCAGGTCTTCATGAATTCGTTCAGCGAAACCTACGATCCGCACACTGAATACTTCTCGCCGCGCACGCAGGAAAACTTCAACATCAACATGAGCCTGTCGCTGGAAGGCATCGGTGCGGTGCTGCAGAGCGACGACGAATACACCAAGGTTGTGCGCCTGGTACCCGCCGGCCCGGCCGACAAGGCCAAGCAACTCAAGACTGGCGACCGCATCGTGGCTGTAGCCCAGAGCACCCAGGAGTTCGTGGATGTGGTCGGCTGGCGCATTGACGAAGTCGTCGACCTGATCCGCGGCCCCAAAGGCACCACGGTACGCCTGCAGATCATTCCCGCTGGCGCCGTGGACGAAACCCAGACGCGCACGGTCAGCATCGTGCGCAACACCGTGAAGCTGGAAGACCAGGCGGCGCAGAAAAAAATTCTCACCCTCAAGCGAGGAGAGGAAGAACTACGCATCGGCGTGATCAAGCTGCCCACCTTTTATGCCGACTTCCAGGCCATGCAGGCGGGCGATCCCAACTACCGCAGCACCACGCGCGACGTGAAGAAGCTGATCAACGAACTCAAGGCCGAGAAGATCAACGGCCTCGTGCTCGACCTCCGCAACAACGGTGGCGGATCGCTGTCCGAAGCCAACTCGCTGATCGGCCTGTTCATCAGCACCGGGCCAACCGTACAGGTCAAGAGTGCCGGTGGCCGCATCGAGCTGATGGGAGATCCTGATCCGTCCGTGACGTATTCCGGCCCGCTCGTGGTGATGGTCAACCGCCTTTCTGCGTCGGCGGCGGAAATCGTGGCAGGCGCCATCCAAGACTACGGTCGCGGCCTGGTCGTCGGTGGCACCACCTTCGGCAAGGGCACCGTGCAGTCCCTGCGCGACCTCGACCACGGCCAGCTCAAGCTGACCGAGGCCAAGTTCTACCGCATTTCCGGCGCCAGCACGCAGCACCGCGGCGTGGTTCCCGACGTGATGTTCCCGAGCGTGTTTGACGAAGCGGATGTGGGCGAGTCGGCCCTGCCCAACGCCATGCCCTGGGACACCATCCCCTCGGCGCGCTATTTCCAGTACCAGGACTTCAGCAAGCAGCTGGCGGCCATCCGGCAGGCTTCGCAAGCGCGCCAGGCTGCCGATCCTGACTTCCGCTACATGAACGAAAGCATTGCACTGGCGCGTGACCTGAAGAAACAGAAAACCATTTCGCTCAAGGAGTCCAGCCGCAAGACCGAGAAGCAGCAACTCGACGACAAGCGCTTGGCCATGGAGAACCGTCGTCGCACCGCCAAAGGGCAAGAGCCATTGAAGAACTGGCGTGAGGCCGAGCAAGCAGTGGAGGAAGAACAGGATTCGCCCCCCCCGGAAGATCCTGCCAAGGAAAAGCCTGAAGACGAGGCGTTCGCGATGGAAGCCGCCCGCATTCTGGTGGACAGCCTCACCCCAAAGCTGGTCAAGCGCTAGCACCCACCCCGGCACAGCCAAATTCGTGCCGGGGTGCTACCATCGGGTCGGGCATTAATGGAAATAACCCATGTCCCCGGCACCGCACAGCACTGACGCTTCTGGCTCCACCCTGGGCCTTCCACGACCGCGACTACTGGCCGAACAGGCCTTTTCACGTGCCGCTGGCGCCCCCCTGTCCGGCGGCAACCGGCTGCGCCTGCTGCGTGATGCCGCTGACCACTATCCAGCCTGGCTCAATGCGATACGAAATGCCGAGCACAGCATCCACCTCGAAAACTACATCATCGAGAATGACCGCATCGGCCGGGAGTTCATGGCCGCTCTGGCCGAGCGCGCACGCAAAGGCGTAAAGGTTCGCGTGCTCCATGACTGGGTCGGCAGCTTTCCGGCAGGCTCGGCCACCCTGTTTCGCCCCCTTGTTGACGCCGGCGGCGAAGTCCGCACCTTCAATCCGGTGCGCTTTGACAACCCGCTGTCCTGGCTCACCCGGGATCATCGCAAATCGCTCGTGATTGACGGCCGGCTCGGCTACGTCACCGGGGTATGCATCAGTGCCCGCTGGCTGGGCGACCCGGCACGCGGCATTCCGCCCTGGCGCGACACCGGTGTGGAAATCACCGGTCCGGCGGTGGCCGACATTGCTACCGCTTTCGCCCAGGCCTGGTCCGCCTTCGGATCACCATTGCCCGAACAGGAGTTGCCTGCGCCAGGCAGCCTGCCGGCGTGCGGCAATACCAACCTGCGTGTCCTCGCTGGCATGCCCAGCACGAGCGGCCTGTACCGCCTCGACCAACTTATTGCCGCGGTAGCCCGCGAAACCCTCTGGCTCACGGATGCCTATTTTGTGGCAACCCCGGCTTATGTTCAGGCCCTGTGCGCCGCAGCACAGGATGGCGTGGATGTGCGCCTGCTGGTTCCCAGTTCCACCGACATCCCTCTGGTCTCCCCTCTTTCCCGCGCCGGCTATCGCCCTCTGCTGGAAGCGGGTGTCCGTGTCTTCGAATGGAACGGATCAATGATTCATGCCAAGACCGCCGTGGCAGATGGCCGCTGGGCACGCGTCGGGTCCAGCAACCTGAACCTGGCCAGCTGGATCAGCAATTACGAGTTGGACATCGCGGTGGAAGACAACGGCTTCGCCGAAGAGATGGAGGCGATGTATCTGCAGGACCTGGGCAACGCTACCGAGATCATCCTGGCTGGCCAGGCCGTCAAGCCGGTCGAAAGCTCACACCGTGCCCGCACTCCGCGCGCCTTCCGCGAAAAAGGCGTCGGCGTGACCACGGCCATGCGACTCGGCAACACGGTCGCCACCGCATTGCGCCAGCAGCGCGTGCTTGGCGCCGCCGAGGCCGGCCTGCTGGCCATGCTGGGCATTTTCCTTGTCCTGCTTGCTGCCGTGGGATTCTACTGGCCACGCCTGCTGGCCCTGCCGATTGCCGGCATCAGCTTGTGGCTGGCTGTCTGGCTGCTGGGACGTGCCTGGCTGTTGCACCAGCGCCACCGGCCGCCGCCCAAGCCCGCGGTATCGCCCAAAAAACCGGCAGACAATGCCGCCGACGGTTGACTGTCCCCCCTCATCCAGTATCCTTGCCGACTTGTGGAAGCGTGGCCGAGTGGTTGAAGGCAGCGGTCTTGAAAACCGCCGAGGGTTCCGCCCTCCGTGAGTTCGAATCTCACCGCTTCCGCCACCACACCAATAAAATCAATAAGCTACGACAAATAATGAACTCTACCCCACATAAAAACCCACATTAAATTGTCGGTTGTCTGCTACCCTCCCCCTCTTCTTGCCTCACATTGGGTAGACTGCTCCTCATCGAAGCCATGAGCAGGGTGCTTTCCGTCGCAGAATCTTCCGGTTGCGTGGGACTGATCGCGGATGCGAAAGACTCTGAGGCTGCCAACTTCTACGCCGCCTTCGGCTTCCAGCCAGCTCCTGAAAGTCCGCTGCTCCTGTTCATGCCATTTCCCGAAATTCAGGAACTGTTCAGGGTGGGTGCGTACTCGACTCCCCCCCCCCACTTTTGAGTATCACGCGGGGCGAATTCATAAACTAAGTGCAACACGCCAGCTCCCAGAATTAGGGAGTGATCTGGAATACTGGTGCTTCTCTGTCCCGGCAAGAATGGAGAAGCAGCCATGAGATATCACCAGATTACATTGGACGAAAGAATAGCGATAAGCACCCTGCGGAAGGAGAGCCTTTGTGCTGCGGCGATTGCCCGGCGACTGGGCCGCCACCGCAGCAATCAGTCGGGTGCTGCAGCGTAACATCTGTGCCTATGACGGGGCCTACCGGTTTACCAAGGCACAGCGCCGTACTAATGGGCGGCGCTGGCGCACACGGCGGGGGTTACAGCATACGTCAGCGCAATACTGGTGCGTAGAAGGCCTGCTGGCAAAGAGGTTGAGCGCTGAGCCAGAAGCTCTTTCTCTCTGCGTCAATGCCCTTCATGAAAAGGGCTTTGACTGTGCGCCATGCGCCTGCAGTGACACTGCGCGGCCATGAGCCTTCACCGGCGGCAACCATGATCCCTGGCTTACGGGTGCGCTTGACCTCGCGAGAGACTGTAACGACGGGGCTATCTCGCTGGAATTTAGTACGAAGGGTAGAACTGGCTATCCTTTCGGCTACGGTGATCTGGTGGTACGTCATGCTGTGGTCCCTAATCTTGACGGAGAAGAGAAAACAGCATTATCCAAGATCACCCACAGATCATCAGTTGGGTGTGTTGCGATTAGTATATGAATCCGCCCTACTACATATTAATTTCGGCAGCTTCAGCGATCTCCAGTAGGGATTTTATAATGAGCGAAGAGTGATGAGCCACCACAAATGGTACGGCCGTATTATTATAATTCAGAATCGATTTTCGCAGAAAGTTGAACCGGACATAAACGCCATTCAATTTATTTTTTATTTCTGGCTTGGCTATCAGGGACTGGTCCTTGCGCAGAACATCCAGATTTTCCGAAAAATCGACAACTATTTTTTCAATAGAGGGTTCTGCACTGGTCTCTCGATTGGCTTCTCCTCCTAATGAGTATATGCGCTCGAGATAACGGTTTTTAAGGTAGGCGGCTTGAACGGCAAGCATTCTGATGGAAATTGCGGATGAATTCAGACCTGATTTTTGTTTACCCAAGATTCTGGTTGTCTCAAGTGCATGATTTACCATGTTGCTGACGGACTGTCCTTGGCCCGCCCCTGTTTTCTCAATTGCATTCAGATTGAAGTCAAGTTCACTATTCATGCCAGCATTAGCGGCTTTGAGGTTGTTGGCTATATCAGTATTCAGTCGCCCGCCAATCGACTGAATGCACTCCGACAGTGTTTTTTTGATTGTACTCACATTCTGTTTGAGTTTTTTATCTTTAGGTGAATTACTAAGCTCGTGATAGGCAGACAATAGCTCATACTGTGCAATTGCACAGGTAGTGGGGTATGTGGATTCTGCCACAGAGGTGGCTGAAATGAATGATAATACAAGAGCTGTCGATGCTAAACAGGAATAGCGAATCCGGAATATTCGAAGCATTAATGTTTTCATAATGTAGTTTCCATGAGTGAGACGAAAGGGACATTTTTTCTCAGGCAGCTGCCTTTTACTGCGCGAGTGCCTTGGCGGCCATCTCGTCGTTGTTGCAAAGCAGGTTCTGCTCCGACAGCTGGCTCGCATTCTTGGCACCGGCATAGACCAGAAGACCTGCCTCGTCGTAGTAGCTGCGCATACGGTCGGACAGCAGTCCGATGTCTTCTAGGTTGGGCACCAAGCGCTGAAACATGATGTTGCGGAACTACGTCATTCACCATGGTGCGGGCGTCGACGGTTTCCCGGATCGCCTCCACGAGCCGGGCATTGCGGTGTGGTCGGCGCGCCCGAAACGCGTCCAGCGTTGGGCGCTGGCGTGGGGGACACTCATGCAGTACTCCTGTGGACGCCGGTTTCAATGCAGTGGCAAAAAGTGTGTAGTGAAACCACTTGCCAGCCATTTGGTCACCCAACCAAACCCTCTGTCAACCCCCTCCATGATCGCCTGACCAAAGAATTGGCCTGTATCGGCCGGCATTGACGTGGCCCGGGTGCCACCAGCAAGTAGTACACCATGTCTTGAAACCGTGCCCTCCAGCCCCCCCCCCGGTGATACAGCGCTCTTGATGTCGGACGATCTCGATCGCATGCATTGATAGTCCAGTTGAGTACACAAGAGCCTGTTGAGCTACCCATGCACCATGCTTGAGGTACCACGCCTGGAGTTACGAAACAGGGTTAACGAAATCTTTACCAAAAGCCGTAGCTCGGAGGGCAACCGCAGCATCATGGGTATGATGCTGGTGGATGGCACTTAGATTGGCCGCTTCAAGGTCAGTCGCCTGATGCAGGAGTTAGGTCTGGTCAGCAAATAACCGGGCTCGCATGCCTATTAACAGGCAACCGTTGGGAGGCCAGACATCCCCCTAACTTGCTGAATCGGGAGTTTGAGGTCACATGATCGAATCAGGTCTGGTGTGGTGACATCACCTGCATCTGGACACATGGCTAGTGGCACTACTTGGCCGATGTACTGAATTTATACAAGCGCCGTATTGTTGGTTGGACACTCGCTACCAGACCGGACACTGCCCTGGTGATCAAGGCGTTGAACATGGCCCATGTGCAGTGTGGCAACTGCTGAGACAACGCCCTCATGGAAAGGTTTTTCAGGAACTTGAAGTCTGAATGGGTGCCACGTACGGGGTATATGACGGCGCAAGAAGCACATCGCGACATTGGTCATTATGATGCACCGATACAATTGGCTCCGGCCACATCAGTACAACGACGAATTGGCACCTGCGTGTGACGGCTTCAGTTTGACGCCAATGACGCCACGCACATGTTGTGCGGCCGCCTGACCGAAAGCCTTCGTTGAGTCCGCGACCTGCTCCATCGGAGCGCTGACCAAACCCAGGATGCGGTGCTGCCTACTTCCATCCCGGAGTGCCTCACCGCATATAGCGACTATACTACTTGTCATGAAAACGCACAGGCATCCGATGGCCAACGCGAAACGGCCTCCCTTGAAGCGAGAGGATGAGCTCGAGAAATACCGCAACCTCTTCGCCAACATGACGGAGGGCTTTGCCTTGGGTGAGGCCCTGCTGGACGAGCGCGGCAAGGCCACAGACTTCCAACTCCTCGATGTCAACGAGGCCTTCTTCACCCAGACCGGCTTCCCCCGCGACTGCCTCGGCCGGCCCTCCCTGCAATGGGCGGCCCGGCAGGAAAGCATCTGGCGGGAGAATTACTGTGGCGTCGCCCTGAGCGGCCAACCGAAGCACTTCATAAGCTTCAGCATCGATACGGGCCGGCACTTTGAGTTGTACTGCTATTCCCCCCAGCCCGGGCGTTTTGCCGTTGTCTTTCGCGACATCAGCGACCGCCTGCGGCTGGAGCAGCAACTGGGCAAGCGCGAACATGAGCTGAGCCAGATGATCGCGGGCCTGCCCGGCCTGGTGTGGACAGCGCGGGCCGACGGGTTCCCGGATTTTCACAGCATCCAATGGCTGACCTACACCGGCGTGGATCCGGCTACCTTGCGCGGCGACGACTGGCTGTCCGTGCTGCACCCCGAGGACCGGCCGCGCGCGGCCGCCGTCTGGCACGCCGCCCATACCACGCAACACAACTACGAGATCGAACTCCGCATCCGCCGCCACGACGGCAGCTATCACTGGTTTCATGCCCGTGGTCTGCCCCTACGTGATGAGGTCGGCACGGTCATGCGCTGGTTCGGAATCTGCACCGATATCGACGACCTGAAGCGTGTCCAGGCAGCGCTGGCCGAGAGCGAGCAGCGTTATACCTCGCTGTTCAACAACAAGCTCAACGCCGTCGCGCACTGCCGCCTCATTACGGACACGGCCGGCGTTCCCGTGGATTTCAGCCATGTCTCCGTCAACGTGGCCTATGAAAAGATGCTAGGGTTTCCTCAGGCTGAGATCGCCGGAAAGCGCTTGACCGAGGTCTGGCCCGAGGCCGAGCACCTGAAGCCCGACCTGATCCAGCGCTACGGCCGGGTGGCGCTGCAAGGAGGCGAGGATCAACTTGAGGTCTGGCTGCCGCATACCGACCAATGGTTCGACGTCTTCGTATACAGCCATCAGCACCGTGACGTCACGATGCTCTTCTCGGACATCAGCAAGCGCAAGCGGGCGGAGCTTGCCCTGCGCCGCAGCGAGAGCGCGCTGACGGCCGCGTTCGAGCAGGCCGCGGTGGGGTTTGCGCATCTATCGCCTGATGGCCACCTGCTGCGCATCAATCGCAAACTTTGCGAACTCCTGGGCTATACGGCGGATGAGCTCCTCGGGCAGCCCTTCAGCCGGCTCACCTATCCCGAAGACCGTGAGCAGGACCTGATCGAGCATGAGCGGTTGCTGCAACGGGAAGTGCCATGGGTAAAAATCGAGCGGCAGTTTCCACACAAGCTCGGCCATGCTGTATGGTTGCGGGTCAGCCTCAGCGCAGTGCACGACGAGGCGGACAGCTACCTGTATAGCCTAGCGGTGGCGGAGGACGTCACCGAACGCATACAGGCAGAATCGGCCGACCACGCCAAGACCGAATTCCTAGCCACCATGAGCCATGAGATTCGCACCCCGTTGAACGGACTCATCGGCTTCACGGGGCTGCTGCTTGACGGCCCGCTGGACGAGAGTAAGCGTCATTTTGCCGAACTCGCACGTCAATCCGGCGAATCCCTGCTGCACCTGCTTAACGATTTTCTGGATTTCTCCAAGATTGAGGCTGGCCGCCTGGAATTGGAGCCGGTGGCGTTCGACCTGCATCTGGAGGTGGACCAGGTGCTGGCGCTCGTACGGCCCAGCGCCGAGGCCAAAGGTCTGGAACTCCGCCGTATCCTGGCCGCGCCGCATCGGTTGCGGGGCGATGCGGCCCGCCTGCGCCAGATTCTGCTGAACCTGCTCTCCAATGCGGTGAAGTTCACCCCAGAGGGGCACATCCTGCTCCGCTGTACGGAGTTGGGGCGGCAAGATAACTCAGTGCGCCTTTGTTTCGAGGTCTGCGATACCGGCATTGGCTTAAACCAGGAGATTCGTCCCAATCTTTTCAAGCCCTTCGTGCAGGCGGCGTCCATTACCCACCGCTTTGGCGGCACCGGGCTGGGACTAGCCATCTGCCGGCGCCTGGCCGAGGCCATGGGCGGTAAAATCGGCTATCGCCCCCGACCAAGCGAGGGCACAGTCTTCTGGGTAGAGCTGCCTTTTGAACGACTGCCTTCGGAAAACACCCCCTTGCCGGACAGTAGCAAGGCTGTCTTTCACAGTACGGCAGATGGCAGATTTCGTGGCCGCGTGCTGGTAGCGGAGGACAATTCCGTCAGCCAGCTGCTGGCCGCTGAGGTACTAAAGCGCATGGGTTGTCAGGTCGATGTAGTGGGCAACGGCAGCGAAGCCGTCACGGCATATCAGCAGTTGCCCTACGACCTCATCTTCATGGACTGCAACATGCCGGTGATGGACGGCTTCGATGCCACGCGGCAAATCCGTCGGCTGGAAGGCGACCGCCGCCACGTGCCCATCATCGCCATGACCGCCTCGGCCCTGCAGGGCGATCGCGAGAAGTGTTTGGCTGCGGGCATGGATGACTTCATATCAAAACCTTTGCGCCTTCAGCAACTGGGCCAGCTTGTGGAGAGCTGCCTACCGCTACGTTAGCACGACCGCAATAGTCCCCGTGGAGGCCTTGCTACACTGTCAGGATTGCCTAAGAAGCCTTCCACACCGCTTCCTCCACGACGACCGCGGAAACGGGACATTTTCATACGTACAGATGCAAGCGAATGCATGCACCTCAGCAGAGAAGACATTTTCTCACCGCAGATGACGATTCCATACTTGGTACTGTCACGATGAGCAGAACGCCTCTTGCCCAAACAGCCTCATGGCCAAGGCGGTCACCTGACGCATCTTCAGCGCTGCTTCATCAGCGAAAACGTATACCATTGATCTGAAGGCATGACCACACTGCCCAGACTATCCGCACCAAGCTTTAACGCGTTAACAAGCATAGGCGCCCCTCCACTTTTCGTGCGTCCAAACACGATGCAGACCCAATCATGAGCTGGGCAGTTCTCCGTGTGGTTTCAACCTCTGACAGCACATCGACACGGCCAATCTGCATAACCAGATTGCCGGTAATCTGTGTCAGGCCAATGTTCACATCCTAACGACCGGACTCGGCAATCATGAAGTAACTACCGCTGTTCCAGGCACTGCTGTTTGAGGCGACCTTGACGAGACCGTCCAGTTTCATCCCCACCGTATTGGCCGCGCCAGTGCCCGGAGAAATGAAGGCATTGCCATCCACATCGACCACTGTGTAAATCAATGATCAGGAAAAAGCCTGGTCCTCCGGCGTGCCAAGCGTCGACGTATCCTGCACAGCGTGTCCCGTAGCACCGATTCACCTTGCACGGCCAGCCGAATCGGCTCGCCTCGAGCAACACTGCATTCTACGCAACTAGTTCGAAACATTGCAGATCAGCTGGTACGACGCTGTTCGCGCTCTTCAAGCACCGCACTGCGGATCATTCGCCAAACAAAATCTCCGATATCTTCGAGCGAATAGCGACCTTCCTCACGAAACCAGGTTGCAACCCAATTGAGCGCCCCGAGGCCGATCAGACGCAGCAGCTCCAGATCCATATCCTTCCGAATCACTCCCTGTTCAGCCAGCAGTTTAAGCATCGCGGCCCACAACGACTCATAGCGGTCACGCAGCTTTATCATTTCCCTGCGCGCCTCGCCACGCAGGGAGCGCCACTCGAACAACAGCACATAGACCATATCCGAACCACTGACCAGCAATTGCAGGTGTGCATTGATGCCGCGGCGCAACTGCTCGGCAGGCTCTGTCGCACCCGCCACAGCCTGGGTGACGGCTATCGAGGCCTGCTCCAGACCCAGCCGCATCAAATCGACGAGAATGTCTTCTTTGGCCTGATAACGGTAATGAAGGCTGCCGGGCAGCATGTTGCACGCCTCAGCAATCTCCTTGACCGTGGTCCGGTCATAACCTTGCTCCCGGAACAAGCGAGCGGCAGATCTCAACACGAAATCACGATCAGACTGGGCAACCGACCTGTCCTGACGACTTTTCTTCACGGCATCCTCCCGAGCAACGGAAGCGATATTCTAGCCTGAATGCGGTTCGACACGCCTAAATTCGATCTCGCCCCACCCACGATAAGCATCTTTATGACCCTGTCGCCGATGCCCGCTCAGGCTCCGTCGGCGCCTGATACATATTTCAGGTGTATGTCTATCTGGCAGGATTGACATTTGGCTGGTCGACCAACTACATTAATTGCCATGGTTACTACCGTGGGAGAATCCAAATGGCTCTGGCAAATCGCAAGATCGGTTACGACGAAGTTGTAACGCGCGACCTCCACTTCCCGATGAACCTTGAGACGGTCGCCCGCCACTGGTTCAACAACGACCCCTGGAGCACGCACTGGATGAACGCCATTCTGGCTGCCGTGCCGGATGGCGAACGCTGGGTGATGAACTCGGCCCGCAGACAACTTGACAAACTGCGCGACCCGGAAGTGCGCAAAGCTGCCGGCGAGTTCATCCGCCAGGAGCGCATTCATGCCCGCGAGCATGACGAGATGAACGCCATCTGCGTGCAGCAGGGCGTCCCTATGGACAAGGTCGAAGCCATCTTCAAGCTTATTCGCAAGGAACTCCAGCATCGCCTGAGCGATGACATGCAAAGCTCCATCGCTGCGGCATTTGAACACTTCACCGCCATCATTTCCTCGGTGCTGCTTGAGCACCCGGAACTTTTCGACGAAACGCACCCTGAATTACGGGCCATGCTGTACTGGCACTTCGTCGAGGAAACCGAGCACAAGAGCGTCAGCTTTGATGTGTTCGTCGACGCCAGCGGCGGCGGCCTACGCAGTTACCGGTTGCGTATCAGCGGCATGATGCTGGCCATCGCACTCGGCTTTCCGATCATGATCGGCAATCAGGCGTTCTTGCTGGCCAAAGACAAACAGCTCCTCAATCTGCGTTCGGCGACGCATATGCTCAAGGTGCTGTTCGTCAAACCTGGCATTCTTTCCAAAGTGCTGGCAGGTGTATTCCCCTATTTCTCGCCGACCTTCCATCCCTGGGACGATGACAACCGGGAGATCATCAGAATCTGGAAGCGCGCCCACGAGCAGACCGGCGACACGCACAAGGCATTCGAGGCTCTGCTCAAGCACCAGCGCGGCACTCGCTCCGGTCGCCGTCTCCGTCCAGTTGCGCAACCCGCCTGAGGTGCTCCTATGAAAAAGCAACCTTTACCACCCTCCCGCAACGCCGCCGCTGTCGTCACAGGAGCCGGCAGCGGCATCGGCCGAAGCTTTGCCTATGAGCTGGCACGCCGTGGCGGCGCGGTAATCTGCGCTGACATCAATGAGGAGAGGGCCGAGCAGGTCGCCGCAAGCCTGAAGGCGCTGGGCAGCAAGGCAATTGCCCGTCGCTGTGACGTCGGTGATGCGAAGCAGATGGAATCACTCAGTGATGAGGCCGAGAAACTGCTCGGCCGTCCGGTGACACTGGTTATCAACAATGCAGGTGTGGGTCTCGGCGGGCCCATCGGCGAGGTGCCACTGGATGACTGGCACTGGTGCATGAACGTGAATCTTTGGGGCGTAATCCATGGCTGCCATTACTTCGCGCCGAAACTTCGGGATCTTGGCTATGGTGGCATCATCAATGTCGCTTCCGCCGCCGCTTTTGGTGCAGCGCCGGAAATGAGCACCTACAACGTCACCAAGGCCGGGGTGCTGGCGCTCTCGGAAACCCTGGCTGCTGAGCTTGCCGGAACCAGGGTTAAAGTCACTGCACTGTGCCCGACCGTGGTCCCCACCAACATCGTCAACGACGGCAAGCTACCGGAAAGGCGCCGCGAATTTGCGCGGTCCGCCATGACTCGCTTCGCCCTGACCACTGCCGACAAAGTCGCCCGACAAACACTTGATGCGCTGGATCGTGGTGAGCTTTACGTACTGCCACAAATCGATGGGCGTCTCGCCTGGCGTTTCAAGCGCCTGATGCCGCGCCTTTACGCCCGCACCGTCGGCGAGACCTATCGCCTGCTGGCCAACTGAATCCGGGAGACCACCATGGCGTCACTTGCTGCAAAAATCATCAAACCTCTGTTCCGCGCTATGATGAAGCGCGACATTCAGGACCCTGATCATCTGGTCCGTCATTTACGCAGGGTCATGAATGCCCCGCTGATGCCCTCCCTGATACCCCGTGGCGTCAGCCTGCGCCATGGCCGCGTGGCCGATGTTCCTGGCCAGTGGCTGAGCACCGTCAACCCTGTGGCGACCGTACTGTTCCTCCATGGAGGAGCGTTCGTCGGCGGTCGTCTCGACACCTATCACCATTTCTGCGGCACGCTGGCAAAAGCACTCAACGCCCGCATTTTTCTCGCTGATTATCGACTGGCACCGGAACACCCTTTCCCGGCGGCAACCGATGATGCCTTTGCTGTATATAGCGCCCTGATTAAAGAATCCTTGCCACTGATGGTGGCTGGCGATTCCGCTGGCGGCAATTTGACTCTGGCGACGTTGCTGCGTGCCCGCGACGAGCAACAAATCATGCCGGTTTGCGCGTTGGCCATTTCACCTGGCGCCGATGCAACCGGAAAGCTGATGTCCAGGGATGCGAATAATGACAGCGACCCGATGCTGTCACGGGTGATGATCGACGGCGCCACAAGGATATACCTGCAGGGCGCTGATCCGTTCCATCCCTACGCGTCCCCGACACGGGGTGACTATCAGGGTCTGCCGCCGTTGATGCTGACGGTAAGTGAAGAGGAATGCCTGCGCGATGATTCCTATGTCGTTGCAGAACAAGCTCGTCGTGCGAGTGTGCCAGTCACTCTGCTATCACGACAGGACATGCCCCACGTCTGGCCAATTTTCCTGCTACTCCTACCTGAGGCCCGTCAGGATACACGCAAAATAGTCCGTTTCATGCAGTCCCATCTGAGCAGTCGACGGCATAACGAACTACCCAACCACAGCTCCCGATCCGATAGCTTGCACGCATCACCGACCACCCAGGAGGCTGTTGCATGAACATGGCTGCTTTCACCGCCGATCAAACCCGGCGTCCTTCCGCTGTCCTTCCTGATCACGAAGTGATTATTGTCGGCGCCGGCATCTCCGGCATCGGTGCCGCCATCCAGCTCAAGGCGGACGGCGTCGACGACATCCTGATCCTCGAGCGTAGCAACGATGTCGGTGGCACCTGGCGCGACAATCGCTACCCCGGCATTGCCGTGGACATCACCTCGTTCACCTACTCTTTTTCGTTCGAGCAGAACGCGAACTGGTCCCGGGTATTCGCCCCGGGTAGCGAGCTGTATCAATACACCCGGCAGGTATCGTCCAAGTACGGCATATACCGCCATATCCGCTTCGGCGTCGAAGTGGAACGGGCGCAATTCGACACTGAAAACAATCTCTGGGTAATCAGTCTGGCGAGTGGCGAAACATTGCGTGGCCGGCATCTGGTCTCCGCCTGCGGCGGGCTGATCTCACCCAAGCTGCCTGACATCGAAGGTCTTGACGCCTTCGAGGGAGAAGTTATCCACACTGCCCGCTGGCCTGAAGGCTTGGACCTGACGGGCAAGCGTGTTGCCGTCATCGGCACCGGCGCCACCGCCGTACAACTGGTTCCGGAGATCGCCCGTCAAGCGAAACAGCTTGATGTCTATCAGCGCACCCCGATCTGGGTTCTGAAAAAACCGGACCGGATATTGCCCGGCTGGCTGAAAAGCCTGTTTCGTGCCTTACCCGCCCTGCAAGGTGGTGTTCGCGGCATAACCGACGTGGCCAGCGAAACCCTGATGGTACTGTCAGCGATCTACTACCGTCAGGCCCCCTGGATAGTGCGCGCCTGCGAGAAGGCCGCACTCGACAATATGCGAAAACAACTCCCCGGCAGACAGGATCTCTGGGAAAAACTCAGCCCGGCCTATGGCTTTGGTTGCAAACGGCCCACCTTTTCCAACGAGTACTTCACAACGTTCGCTCGTGACAGTGTCGAGCTGGTCACCACGCCCATCCGTCGCATCACCCGACAGGGCATCACCACCAGTGACGGCAAGTCGCGACGCATTGATGTACTGGTGCTTGCCACCGGCTACAAGACCTTCGAAAAGGGCAATATCCCCTCATTCGAGCTGATCGGAAGCAATGGTGTTGATCTCGGCCAGTTCTGGCACG
Source organism: Gammaproteobacteria bacterium (assembly GCA_046566745.1). Classification (GTDB taxonomy): domain Bacteria; phylum Pseudomonadota; class Gammaproteobacteria; order Pseudomonadales; family Moraxellaceae; genus UBA2031. Next base: position 3,879 of record JBKHWB010000017.1, on the reverse strand, counting down.
ATAACCGCTATCAGGCCTACGAAGGCTTGACCATTCCGGGGTACCCGAACTTCTACATCATGCTCGGCCCCTATGCACTGATTGGTACCTCCTACTTCAAGATGGTAGAGGGAAATGCCATTCATCTTTCACGCTGCATCCGCGAGGCCCACCGGCGCAAGGCAACCCGGGTGGAAATCCGGCAGATCGTGCATGACCGCTACTTTCAGAACATTCAGCAACGTCAGCAGAACACCGTGTTTCTCAACCACAACTGCGCACTCTCCAACAGCTATTATTTCGACCACCATGGCGACGCGCCCATGCTTCGCCCCTCGACCTCGGTGGAGATGCTGTGGCGGGCGAAGCACCTGCCAATGGACAATTACTTGTTCCTGAAGAGCAAAGATACGGGAGCATATTTCAGACCAGAGACTTCAAATCGGTACCCGAATCACTCAATGCTTCAGCGCTGACGCTCTTGCGGTGCTGGACCAGCTGCTTGCCGACCATGAAAGCAATGGGCAGATTGACCGCGTCAACAGCAATGACACAGCCCTCGCGGAGATAGAACACCGCAAATTCCTTATCCTCGGGGCTGCCGCGCATCACACGCTGATCATGATTTTGCGACAACCCCACCATCTGCAGGCGTACGTCATACTGGTTCGACCAGAACCATGGGACGCTATCGTAAGGTTTCTCCTCTCCCATCAGAGTCGCCGCCGCAGTACGAGCTTGATCGACAGCGTTGGCGACAGACTCAAGCCGTTGCATCTTCTCGAAGAAAAGATTCCGGTGACGGGTACAGTCGCCAATCGCCAGGATGGCGGGATCGCCGGTGCGGGTAAACTCGTCGACAACAATACCGTCATCACAGGGCAGGCTGGCGACCTCAGCCAAAGTGGTTTCCGGTATGACGCCGATCGAGACGAGCACGATATCGGCCGGCAAAGTGCCTCCATTCGCCAACATCACGCCAGCCACACGACCCTGATCATCCGCTTCAAAGCCGGTTACCGCTGTGTTCAGGCGTACATCCACGCCGGCGCCACTGTGTTTGGCGTAAAAGAACGCCGACATCTCCGGGCCCGTAACGCGCTGCATAAGACGCTCTGCGGCTTCCAGCACCGTGACATTAACGCCTTTTTTGATAGCGCTGGCTGCCACCTCAAGGCCGATAAAACCGCCACCCACAATGACCAGACTCTTCCCCGGGACTAATTGTTCACGCAGGGCATCTGTGTCAGCTATGTCATGCAGATAATGAATGCCTTTCAAGTCAGCCCCGGGCGCTTTCAGACGTCGGACGTGTGAGCCCGTGGCCAAGACCAGTCGATCGTATTTCAACGTGCTCTGGTCCGACAAGCTGATGGTCTTGTTGTCTCGATCAATTTGTTCAACGCGCACACCGAGCCGCAACTGATGGCCTGCCTTCTCGTACACCGAGCGCGGCTTCAGGTACAGCGACTCCTGATCAACATCTCCTGCCAGGTAATTCTTGGACAAAGGCGGCCGCTGATATGGTGGATGGGGTTCTTCGCCCACCAGAACCACCTCATGTTGATATTTTTTTTGCAGCAAGGTTGTCAGGAGCGCACCTGCTGCGTGCCCGCCGCCAACGATGACTGTGGTCTCTTTCCGTTTGTTTACCATAGCCTCTCTCTTTAGCTGTGCCTTGGGATCGGATTGTTCAGGAAAATGCCAACCGAGACGAGCACAAGGTCGGCTGGCACGGTGATGTCAACCGCGCCCCGCGACACCCCGCACGCGGCTCTCAGCCGCCGGAGGTCTCGGCATCCTCAAGCATCATCGCGGCGCCCTTCTCGCCGATCATGGTCGCCGGCTGATTGGTGTTACCGCCGACCAGCGTTGGCATGATGGAGGCATCAATCACCCGCAGACATTGCAGTCCATGCACGCGCAGACGCGAATCGACCACCGCCAACGGATCCACACCCATCTTGCAGGTGCCGACAGGGTGATATGCCGACTCACCGCTGCGCCGCACCCATTCGGCGAGGTCGTCGTCATTCTGTAGCGCCAGCCCGGGCGACATCTCGACCTCGTGGTGCGGGGCGAAGGCCGACTGCGCCAGAATCCTGCGCAACAGGTGAACGCCGCGAACGAGTTGCTCAACGTCGGCGGACTCGGCCATGTAGTTGGGGTCTATCAGCGGCGCCGTAAATGGGTCGGCACTGTGCAGACCGACGCGGCCACGCGACAATGGCCTGAGCCCGTAGATCATGACAATGTAGCCATAACCGCTCATCGCGGTCTTCATGTCCCGCCCGTGATCGGCGTACAGCATTGGCCCGAAGTGCAGTTGCAGGTCGGGTATCGGCTCCTCCGGCCGGGAGCGGATGAACCCGCCGGCCTCGGCGCCGTTGCTCGACAGCACTCCGCGTCTACTACTCAGGTATTGCAGCAGGGCCCGCAGGCCCTTGAGCCAGTAGCTCGGATGCATCGAGATGCTCTGGCGACTGCGCGCTCTGACGCGCACGAACACGTCGATATGGTCCTGGAGATTCTGCCCAACACCCTCCAGCGCATGATGCAGTTTGATGCCGTGCCGGGACAGCTCCTCCCGCGGACCGATCCCGGATAGCATCAGCAGTTGCGGCGAGTTGAACGCGCCGCCGCAGAGCACAACCTCGCGCCCGGCACGGACCTGCACCAGCCCGGTCGCGCTGCGGTACTCGACACCAGTGGCGCGGGTGCCTTCGAGCAGCACACGGGTAACTTGCGCACCGCTGCGGACAGTCAGGTTGGAACGCCCCGCTGCGGGCTCAAGATAGGCGCGCGCATTGCTGCAGCGCGCGCCGTCCTTCTGGTAGGCATAGTAGAAACCCACGCCCTCCTGCTCACTGCCGTTGAAATCCGTATTGCGCCGGTACCCCGCCTGTGTCGCCGCCTCGACGAACACCTCGCTCAGCGAATTGGTATAGCGGCGCTCGGCAACATTGAGCGGACCATCCTGGCCATGAAATACTGCCTCGGCCGAGGTCAACTTCGGCTCGAAATGTTCGGACCTGCGAAAATACGGCAGCACCTCGGCGTACGACCACCCGTCGCAACCCAGCCGCGCCCACTCGTCGTAGTCCCAGGCATGCCCGCGGATATAGACCTGCGCGTTCATGCCGCTGGAACCGCCGAGCATCTTGCCCCGCGGCTGGAACAGCGCGCGGTCGTACATGTTACGCTGTGGTTCGGTATTGAACTGCCAGTTGTAGCGGCGGCTGAACATCAATTGCAGGAAACCCAGCGGCATGTTCACGAAAGGATTGCGGCGGCTCTCAGGACCGGCTTCGAGCAGCAGTACCGAATAGCGGCCGCTCTCGGACAGGCGGTTGGCGACGGCACATCCGGCCGAGCCCGCGCCGACCACTACATAATCGAATTGTTCAGACGCCATCTTGGTCAGCCGGTTCATTAACTCTTAGGCGTCAGTTTAACCATCAGCTTAGAATAGCCCCGCACGAAGTTGGACTGCACACGCTCCGGCTCACCAACAACTTCGATGTTATCAAAACGCTTGAGCAGTTCTTCCCAGAGGATGCGTAGTTGCAATTCAGCCAGACGGTTGCCCATGCAACGGTGAACGCCGTAGCCAAACGACATATGATTTCGCGCGTCCTTGCGATCAATGATGAATTGATCTGGGTTTTCGAATTTGCGCTCGTCCCGGTTGCCCGAGGCATACCACATCACCACGCGATCTCCCTTCCTGATGGTCTGACCACGCAGCTCCACGTCCCGCGTAGCGACCCGGCGCATTTTCGCCAGCGGGGTTTGCCAGCGGATGATTTCCGAGACCATATTCGGAATCAGCTCCGGGTTCGCCTTGAGTTTGGCGAACTCTTCAGGGAACTGGTTCAGAGCCAGTACACCGCCGCTCAT
>JBKHWB010000016.1:0-29251 GCA_046566745.1 Gammaproteobacteria bacterium | reverse complement strand
CAAGTCCGCCAGTGGCATCCCCACGGCTGCTGCCCATGGCGCGCAACTTCTCCAGCTTGGCCATTTGGGCCTCCAGCCGCTTGCGAGACTCGAGAGCCTGCTGGATGAGCGGCGCCAGCGACTGCTTGGTCCAGCGCTCGCCCTCCTTGCGTGCGCGCTCGTGCACCGCAGCTGCTTCGCGGGCCAGCGTCTCGAAGAAGCGCTCGGCCACTTTCTGCTGGCTGCCCAACAGGCTGCCCAGACGATTCTTGTAAGGGGCGGCCTGCACTTCCAGGTCCTCCAGCTCACGCAGGTACTGACCCGCATCCATACGCGGCACCGGGGGCGCAGCGGCGCCGGTCTCCTGCGAGTAGCGCTCGTACAGGCGCTGGACCAGCAACTGCGTCGTCTCCACTTCCTGCCGGAACTGGCCGAGGTCCGTGCGCACTCCCTGGAAAAAGCCGGCCACGGCGCCCGGAATGCCGAGACCCAGGCGGTTGCCGGATGCCTGCTCCCGCGCCCGGCCGAAATGCGCCTGCAGCTTTTCCTGGGCCAGCGTGCCGACCAGTCGTGGCAGCTGCTGCTCGAGCAGCTTGCGGCTCTGCTGCAGGAACACCAGGCGCTTGTTGTAGGCGGCCTGCTCCTGCTGGGCGGCACGGGTCAGCAGCACCAGCTCGTGCTCGGCATCGCGATGCCCGCTGGCCTGCACGCGTTCCTCGGCCTCCAGCCGCACCCGCTGGGCCAGTACGGCCTGCCGGCTGGACTCGACCATGTCGCTCATTTCCCGTACCAGCGTGGTCTTCAGTGCCGCTTCCTTGGCGTTCACGACCGAGCGCGCAAGGGCAGCTTCCAGGGTTTCCAGACGACTGCGTGCCAGCAGCTCGGCGTTGTTGTGCATACGCGCCTTGAGCCCCTGCTTGGCCGACAGGGGCAGCACGTTGTCAGGCGACAGGTGCAACTGCTTGGCGGTCAGTCGTGCCAACCGGTTGACGGACTCGTCGGCCGCTTCAGGCTCATCATCCTCGTCCCACAACAGGTCGATCTTGTTGAGCACGGCATACAGGGCAGCGCCGCGGCGCTGGGCAATTTCCTTGACGTGGCTGTTCCAGATCGCGAAGTCACTGGCCGTTACGCCGGAGTCGGCGGACAGCACGAACACCAGCGCCTGTGCGTCCGGCAGCAGCGACAGCGTGAGCTCGGGCTCAGACCCCATGGCATTGAGACCCGGTGTATCAATGATCGACAGCCCCTGCCGCAGCAGCGGGTGGTCAATATTGATCAGGGCATGGCGCCACGCCGGAATATGCACATGGCCCGGCTTGGCCAGAGAAGGCTCGAGATACTCCACCTGAAAGCCGAGTTCGGACGCCACCTCGAGGCTGACCTCGCGGGTTTGGGCCACTTCGGTAAAGGCCTTCTTGAGCGCTGCCGGATCATCCAGGTTGATGGTCAGGTGCACCCAGTGCTCCAGCTGGCGCTTGTAGGTCAGCAGGGGGATGTTGTCGCCACGGGTCTGGATGGGCAGCAGCTTGATGTAGGCGCCGGTGGCGCTGGCATCGTAAAACAGCTCGGTCGGGCACATGGTGGTGCGGCCGATACGCGTGGGCAGCAGGCGCTGGCCGTAATGGCGGCCGAGGATGGCATTGATGAGTTCGGACTTGCCGCGCGAAAACTCGCCGACGAAGGCCAGCAGGATGCGGTCGACCCGCAGGGTTTTGAGCGCTGTCGCCAGGCGGTCATCCACCTCGCGGTTGTTCAGTCCCTGAGCGTTCAGCCAGCCACGGTAACGGGCAATCTCGCGGGCAATCGCCTGCTTCCAGGCAGTAAACGCCTCGACCTGGCGGGAAAGCTGATCCTTGTCGATACCCGTCATGTGTACTCCTCTTGTCGCACCCGACCAGGACGGGCGCCAAAATTCAGATCAGGTCCTGCAGGAGGGCCGGCAACTCTCGCGGCTGCCTGATCCGCACGCGCTTGGCGCGCGCGCCCTCTCCGCTCATTATCTCCACCGCCGACGGGGCCACCCCGCAGGCCCCTGCCAGGAAACGGCACAACTCCCGGTTCGCCCGCCCTTCCAGCGCAGGGGCAGCCAGCCTTATCTTCACCGCCCCGCCGTGCAGCCCGGCAAAGGCACTCTGCCGCGCGCCGGGCTGGGCATGCACCACCAGCACCACGTCCTCCCCGTCACGCCGTACCGGAGAGGCATCAGGGTCGGCCACTCATCACACCCCGAGCAAGATGGCCACCTGCCGCGCGGAATGACGCAGCAGGATCTCCAGCACCTGGATGCCGAGAATGGCGATGATCGGCGACAGGTCGAAACCGCCCATGGATGGCAGCAAGCGCCGGCAGGGGGCCAGCACCGGCTCGGTCACCTGGAACACCAGGTGCACGGCCGGGCTCTGCGGCGCCACCCATGACAGCACGGCACCGATGATGATCATCCACAGATAGAACTGCAGGACCAGCGGCAGCAAGCCGCTCAGGGCCGTGAGGGCATCGCCGCCGTACGGGAAGTTGAGCAGGGCCACGAATCCCAGCAGCACCGCCGGCGGCTGCTGGCCGTAGACCAGCAGGCTCACCGCCGTGATCTGCAAGAGCTTGAACAGGGCAATCAGCAACAGGGCACCGATACTCCAGCGGCTGGGCCGGTAGCGCCGCATGTTGACCACGCCGGCCGGAGGCTTGCGCTGGAACAAGCGGTCCACCGGGTCCACGAGCCGCGACGTGGCATGCACGACGAACTGGCTGACCGGGTTGTAGAAATCCGCCCCGAGCGCCTGCAGCAGGAAACGCAGCCACAGGATGAAGATGTAGAGGTCGACACCGGTATTGAGCAGCAGCCGGGCAATTTCCTGCAGGGGGTTCATGATGCCGCCGGCTCCGTCTTGCCAAGCTGTTCCGCCAGTTCCTTGCCGCGGGCCGCACAAGCCGACAGCGCGCGGACAAAAATGCCGCGCAGGTCCGCCTCATCAAAAGTGGCGACGGCGCGCTCAGTGGTACCGCCGGGCGAGGTGACACGGCGCCGCAACTCGTCCGGCCCCACGTCCGCCGTGATGGCCATCTGGGCGGCGCCCAGCGCGGTCTGCAGGGTGAGCGCGCGCGCCGTTTTCTCGTCCAGGCCCAGGTCGCGACCAGCAGCCATCATGGCTTCCATCACATAGAAGAAATAAGCGGGACCGGATCCCGACACCGCCGTCACGGCATCGATCAGGTCTTCACGGTCCACCCACAGCGCCAGCCCGACGGCACCGAGAATGCCCTCGGCCACGGCCCGCTGCTCCGCCGTAACGCGGGCGTTGGCATGAAGGCCGGCAGCACCGGACTGCACCAGTGCCGGGGTGTTGGGCATCGCCCGGACCACCGGCAGGGGGCCGCCCAACCAGCGCTCGAGGCTGGCGCCCGGAATACCGGCCGCAATCGAGATGACCAGGGGCTGCCGAGCCTGAACCCGGTCGGCCAGGGGAGCCAGCACCTGCGCCATGACCTGCGGCTTGACCGCCAGCACCAGCACGTCGGCCCGCTCAAGCAACTCGCGGTTGTCCGTGGTCGTGAACAACCCCCGCTGCCGGTGCGGCACCAGCGCCTCCGGGACGGCATCCGACAGGGCGATGTCGGCCGGGCGCCAGCCCCGGGCCAGCAGCCCTCCCACCAGCGCGGACGCCATGTTGCCGGCCCCGATGAATCCGATTTTCTTCATAACCCCGACATCATCCTGTTCTGACTGCACTCATCCGGCCCGCTGACTGGCCGGCATCACGGCACCCCTGCGGGCCGGGCGCCAAAAATCGCCGTACCGACCCGCACCATGGTGCTGCCGGCGACAACGGCGGCCTCGAGATCCTCGGACATCCCCATGGACAGGGTGTCGAAGGTGGCCGCGTCAAGCCCGGGAATACTAGCGAGTAAATCCTGCCGTGTCTTGGCAAGGGCGGCCAGTGCATCCGTGTTACCGGGGCGGGGAATGCACATCAACCCGCGCAAGCGGAGCCGGGGCAGGTCCAGCACGGCCCGCACCAGTGCCGGCAACTCGTCCGGCAGGCAGCCGGACTTGCTGTCCTCGCCATCGATATTCACCTGCAGGCAGACATTGAGTGGCACCATGTCGCCGGGCCGCTGATCGCTCAGGCGGCGTGCAATCTTCTCCCGGTCCAGTGACTGCACCCAGTCGAAGCGCTCGGCCACCTCCCGGGTCTTGTTGCTCTGCAAGGGGCCGATCAGGTGCCATTCCAGGGCAAGGTCCGACAGCACCGCCATCTTGACCAAGCCCTCCTGCACGTAGTTCTCGCCAAAGGCCTTCTGGCCGGCAGCATGCGCTGCCCGCACCGCCTCTGCCGGCTGCCACTTGCTGACGGCCAGCAGAACCACGCTGCCCGGCGGCCGGTCGGCTGCTTTTTCCGCCCGGTCAATGCGGGCACGCACCGCTGCCAGGCGGGCTGCTATATCTGTCATCCGGATTCCTTGAACGGGACTGACCCAAGGGTTAAGTTAGACGCTTGCCGTCTGTCGGGTGTCCGCCAGGGCAGACACCACAACAAGAACGCCATTATTGTCGCAAACCGGCACTTCCCGGAGTACCCATGGATATTACTGAACTGCTTGCCTTCAGCGCCAAGAACGGTGCGTCCGACTTGCACCTGTCCGCCGGCCTGCCGCCCATGATCCGCGTTGACGGGGACGTGCGCCGTATCAACCTGCCGCCGCTGGAACACAAGGAGGTCCACCGCCTCGTCTACGACATCATGAACGACAAGCAGCGCAAGGACTTCGAAGAATTCCTGGAGACCGACTTCTCCTTCGAAGTCCCGGGCGTGGCCCGTTTCCGCGTCAATGCCTTCAACCAGAACCGTGGCGCCGGTGCCGTGTTCCGTACCATTCCCTCCAAGGTGCTGACCATGGAGGACCTGGGCATGGGCAAGGTCTTCCAGACCATTTCGGAAACGCCCCGCGGCATCGTGCTGGTGACTGGCCCCACTGGCTCCGGCAAGTCGACCACGCTGGCCGCCATGCTCGACTACATCAACAATACGCGCTACGAGCACATCCTCACCATCGAGGATCCCATCGAATTCGTGCATGAGTCCAAGAAGTGCCTGGTCAACCAGCGCGAAGTCCACCGCGACACCCTTGGCTTCTCCGAAGCGCTGCGCTCCGCCCTCCGTGAAGACCCCGACATCATCCTCGTGGGCGAAATGCGTGACCTGGAAACCATCCGCCTGGCACTAACCGCCGCCGAAACCGGCCACCTGGTCTTCGGCACGCTGCACACCACCTCCGCCGCCAAGACCATGGACCGCGTCATCGACGTGTTCCCGGCCGAAGAAAAGGAAATGGTGCGCGGCATGCTCTCGGAATCGCTGCAGGCTGTGATCTCGCAAACACTTCTGAAGAAGAATGGTGGCGGCCGTGTGGCCGCCCACGAGATCATGATCGGTACCCCGGCCATCCGTAACCTCATTCGTGAAAACAAGGTGGCGCAGATGTACTCCGCCATCCAGACCGGGGGCGGCCTCGGCATGCAGACCCTCGACCAGTGCCTGAAGAACCTGGTGCAGAAGGGCCTGGTCACCCCGGCCGTGGCCCGCGAAAAGGCGAAGATCCCGGAAAACTTCTGATGACCGCCGTGCCCGGTCGGGCACGGGCGTCTACAGTGTCACAAGGCAGCATCACAATCGGCGCCAGGCGCCGGAGGCGACATCATGGAATTTGAAGACCTGCTCAAGCTGATGGTGCAGAAAGGCGGCTCGGACATGTTCATCACGGCCGGCGTTCCGCCGTCCGTCAAGCTGAACGGCAAGATCCTGCCCATCACCAAAACCCCGCTGAGCCCCGAAATGACGCGCGAAGTCGTCCTCGGCGTCATGACGGAGCAGCAACGCAAGGAGTTCGCGCAGACCAAGGAATGCAACTTCGCGATCTCGGCCCGCGGCATCGGCCGCTTCCGTGTATCCGCCTACTACCAGCGCAACCTGGTCGGCATGGTGCTGCGTCGCATCGAAACCAATATCCCGAAGGTGGATGACCTCAAGCTGCCGGAGATCATCAAGGAACTCGCGATGACCAAGCGCGGGATCATCATCTTCGTGGGCGCCACCGGTACCGGCAAATCCACGTCGCTGGCCGCCATGATCGGCCACCGCAACGCCAACTCGCGCGGCCACATCATCACGATTGAAGACCCGATCGAATTCATCCACCAGCACAACGGCTGCATCGTGACGCAGCGCGAAGTGGGTATCGATACCGAAAGCTTCGACATCGCCCTGAAGAACACCCTGCGCCAGGCGCCGGACGTGATCCTGATCGGCGAAATCCGTACCCGCGAGGTGATGGACTATGCCATCGCCTTCGCCGAAACCGGTCATCTCGTGCTGGCCACCCTGCACGCCAACAACGCCAACCAGGCACTGGACCGCATCATCCACTTCTTCCCGGCGGACCGTCACCACCAGCTCTACATGGACTTGTCGCTGAACATGAAGGGTATCGTGGCGCAGCAGCTGATTCCGACACCGGACGGCAAGGCCCGCCGCGCCTGTATCGAAGTGCTGCTCAATACCCCGCTGGTCTCCGACCACATCCGCAAGGGGGAAATCCACCTGCTCAAGGAGCTGATGAAGAAGTCGCGCGAAGTAGGCATGCAGACCTTCGACCAGGCGCTGTACGATCTCTACACGGCAGGTGAAATCACCTACGAGGATGCGCTCAAGCATGCCGACGCCCCGAACGACCTGCGTCTGATGATCAAGCTGGGCTCGGAGTCGGACTCACGCTACCTGGACCAGGCGACGCGCGGACTCTCCCTGCAGTCCGCCGACTGACCCCACCTCCCGCCGCCGGCGCCGTCCGGCGGTTTTTCAGGGCGGCCACTGCAGCCGCGTCCGGCGCGTCTACACTCCAGTCAGGAGTACGCCTGACCGGAGGTCTGTCATGAATACCCGTCCGAACGACCTGCCTGCCCTGTTCGACCAGCTGGGCCTGCCCAGCGACATGGCCAGCATCAACAGCTTCATCGCGAGTCATGAACTGCCGCCCGGCACCAGCCTGGTCAACGCGACCTTCTGGACACCCGCGCAGGCCCGCTTCCTGAAGGAAGCCCTGGAAGACGACGCCGACTGGGCCGAGGTGGCCGACGAGATCGCCGTGTTGCTCAGCACCCGCCGCCACTGAACTGGGCCCGCCTCAGCGCCGGGCCGCGACGTTCTGCAACACCCGCAGCAGGTCCTCGCGCCGCAACGGCTTGGCAATGAAATCATCCATGCCGGCCTGCACGGCCCGGTCGCGGAACTCCTGCAAAACATGGGCGCTAACGCCGCAGATCACCACGGGGCGAACCCCGGCCGCCGCTTCCCACTGCCGCAGGCGCGCCGTGGCGGTATAACCATCCATGTTCGGCATTTCGCAATCCATGAACACCAGGTCGAAATCCCCGTGGGCAGCAGTCAGGCGTTGCAGGGCCTCCACCCCGTCGGCCGTCATGACGGCGCCCAGCCCGTGGCGCTTCAAGAGACCTGCAATGACCTGCTGGTTGACCTTGTTGTCCTCCGCCACCAGTACCCGCAAGCCGCTCACGTCGCGCACCGGTTGGGGCCTGGCCCCTGGCGGCAGGGTGGCATCCGGCACAGTACGGCGCAGCGGCAGGCGGAACCAGAACACCGAGCCGCGCCCCGCCTCGCTGCTGACGCCGATGTCGCCCCGCATCAGGTCCACCAACTGCCGGCAAATGGACAAGCCAAGCCCGGTGCCCCCGTACCGGCGGGTAATGGAGGAGTCGCCCTGTGAAAAGGCCTCGAACAGGCGCGTGCGCTGCTGCTCATCCATGCCGATCCCCGTATCCTCCACCTCGAAATGAACGACAGTGGCAGCTGCATCGTCCTGCTGCACGCGCACCCGCAGCACCACGCGGCCCTTGCGCGTGAACTTGAAGGCATTGGACAACAGGTTGATCAGGATCTGCCGGATACGCACCGGGTCGCCCAGCACCTCCCCGGGCAGGGCCGGCGACATCTCGACCTGGAACTGCACGCCACTGTCTGCCGCCAGCGGCGAAAACAGAGAGGCACATTCGTTCAGCAGCGTCGGCAGCGAGAACGGCACCTGCTCCACTTCCAGCTTGCCGGCCTCGATCTTGGCATGGTCCAGGATGTCGTTGATGATGCGCAGCAGGGCCTCGCAGGACTGCCGGATGGTGCTGACGTAATGCTGCTGCTCCGGAGTCATGCGGGTATCGGACAGCAGCTGCGTCATGCCGATCACGCCATTCATGGGGGTGCGGATTTCATGGCTCATGGTGGCCAGAAAACTGCTCTTGGTCTGCGCCGTCTGTTCGGCCAGCTCGCGAGCCCGCTCGGCATCCGCCGCCTGCAGGCGCAGCAGCATGCTGCGGCGCATGGCCAGCAGCAGGGCCTGCAGCAATCCCAGCAGGAGCAGGCCGCCGCCCAGCATCAGCACGGCCTGCAGGGAGCGGTGCTGGGCGCGAAAGCCTTGCGGACTGCTCACGGTGATCTGCCACTGCCGTTCACCCCGCTCCAGCACCGTGGTCCAGCGGATCGGCCATTTGTCGACGGAGGAGGCATCTCCCAGGCAGGAGAGCAGCCGGCCGTCTTCGCGGATTTCCATCGGCAGCAGGCTACCCCCGGCAAGCCCCAGCCCCGAACGGGTGCCGCTGGCAAGATCGAACACCCCCAGCACGTGACCATCGAACACCGCCCCGGTGCCCGCCGCCGACGGCGGGCGGTACACCGGCAACAGCATCAGCAGTGCCTGCGGCGGCAGCGGGCCATGCGCATCGCCTGCACATGCCACCATCACGGCATGGTCGGTGCCTTGCGCCAACTCAAGGGCCGCCTTTAATCCGGGTATCGCGTCCAGCACCACACCCGCCCGCAGCCCTGCGCCAGGCGGGGAAGCATAGGCAACCTGCCGCTGCATGCGCCCGGCCGGCACCCAGGCCAGCGACAGCATGTCGGCGTGATCCTGCACCATGCCAGCGGCAAAACGCTCAAACTCGTCCTCGGACACGGACTCGGACGATTCCCATAGCCGCCGCAGGGAATGCAGCGCCTCTTCATAAACAGACGCACGAAAATCCAGCTGCTCCACTTGCCGCTGCGCCTCCTGGCGAAACTCCAGCTCCATGCGGAAGGTTTCGTGGCGGGACACGAAGTGAAACAGCACCAGCACCCCGACAAGTGCCAGCACCGACAGCACCAGCATCGTGTTGCGATGCTCGCGGCCATAGAAGCCAGGCCGCAAGGCGACCAGTACCAGCGGCGTGAAGATGATGACGCCGATGGAGTCGCCCACCCACCAGGTCCAGAAATTGACGAAGGCGGCAGCGGCTGGCTCCCGCCCGCCCGCCACCAGCATGACATTGCCGATGGCCGCCGATATCACGCAGGCCAGCGGCCCCCCCAGCAGCACGATATGCATCTCGTGCCAGTCGGTGCGCGCCACCGCCGGAACTCCCTGCAGACGCTGGCATAACAGGGCGCCTGCAACCGCCTGCAGTGTGGCACCACCAGCAATCCCCAAAGCGATCGGCAACTGGCCAACGTCGATGGTGAAGGCTTCATGACCCAGCGTGATATTGAGCAGTACGGAACCGAGGAAGACCCCCGGGCTGATGCGCCAGCCCCAGATGAGCACCGCCGCCAGGGCAATGCCGGCAGGCGGGAACACGGCAGAGGCATAGGTGCCCGGACTGGCCACCAGATAGGACAGATGCGCGGTGACGACGTAGGCCAGGGCCAGCAACACCACGCGACCCGGCCATAGCAGCCCCTGAATGACACGTTCCATGCGCTCGAAGGCTCCGGATTTCCCTAGCGAACCCTGAATATAGGCAAGTGCCGGCACCAGTGACAGCCTTCTTCCGTCAACGGCGGACAGGACGGACCGGACGGCACGGCCAATCAGAGGGGCCAGCATCCGACGACGTGGTAGCGGGCGCCCTCGGCCGCGCGCTCGGAGCGCACCAAGGCAATCCGGTCGACCGGCCACTCCAGCACGGGCCATACCGGAAGGCTGTCAGCCGGAATGACAATGTCGCGGGACAGCGTGACGTGCGGCTTGAAAGCACGGGCCTCCACGGCAAACCCCTCCTGCCGCAGTCCGGTCTGCAAGTGCCCCACGAGACGGGTCAATGCCGCTGGCGCCTCGGTCGGGCGCAGGCAGGCCAGCGCCGGCTTTTTCCAGGACTCGATGCGATCAAAGCGCAAGGTAAACGGGTCGACGGGAAGGTCGTCGCCCAATTGCAGCAGGGCGTTGATGCGAGTGCCCGGCACGTCGCCCAGAAAGGCCAGCGTGAGATGCAGGCTTTCCGCCGGCACTCGTCGCCCACCCAGCGGTTTGACATAGCTAGCCAGCTCTTCATGCCAACGCCGCTGAGTGTCGGGTTCAGGCCAGAGCGCAAAAAAGAGTCGCATCACGGCACCACTGTCCAGAAGATGATGCGACTACAACAGGCGGGGACGGACTTGGCAAGCCGGAATACGCCGCAACAAAAAGGCGGGCACCGGGCCCGCCTTTTTCCAACGCAAATCCGCGATCAACCCGCTTCCGGCACTGTCAACGCCGGCTCACCCGCCGGACGACTGGGAAAAGCGTGCCGCAGGATGCGCCAAGCCACCTGCGAGAACTGCGACAGCATCGTACCGGTGTTGTAATGCTGGCCATAGCGGGCGCAGATGGCCTGCACCTGCGGCGCCATTTCGGCATAGCGGCGGGCGGGCAGATCCGGGAACAGGTGGTGCTCGATCTGGTGGCTGAGGTTACCGGTCATGATGTGGAACAGCCTGCCCCCGCGCAAGTTGGAGGAGCCACGCACCTGGCGCAGGTACCAGTGCGCGCGGGATTCATTCTCCAACACGCTCTTCGGGAAGAGTTCGGCATTGGCGGTGAAATGACCACAGAAAATCACCGTGTAGGTCCACACGTTACGCATGCCGTTTGCCACCAGGTTGCCCAGCAGCACCGGCAGGAAGAACGGACCGGCGAGCAGCGGGAAAACGACATAATCCTTCAGCAACTGGCGCGCGATCTTGCGCTTCACCGGCTGCCATTCCTTCCTGAGTTCTTGGCCGCTCTTCTTGCCACTGAAATACTTGCCCAGCTCCAGGTCCTGGATGGCCACGCCCCACTGGAACAGCAAGGCGAAGACCACGGCGATCAGCGGCTGGAACAGGTAGAAAGGCTTCCAGCGCTGCTCCGGGAACAGGCGCAGCAGGCCGTAGCCAATGTCGTCATCCATGCCACGCACGTTGGTGTAGGTATGGTGCTTGAAATTGTGCGTCTTCCGCCAGTTGTCTGCCGTGCCGACGATATCCCACTCGTAGGTCTTGCCGTTCAGTGACGGGTCGCGCATCCAGTCGTACTGGCCATGAATGACGTTGTGGCCAAGCTCCATGTTTTCGAGAATCTTGGAGATGCCCAGCAACAGCGTGCCCAGCACCCATGCCGGCGGAAAGACGCCGAAGAACAACAGGCTGCGGCCCAGGATCTCGGTATAGCGCACGGCCTTCACGATCCGGCGGATGTAGTGCGCATCCTGCTCACCTATATCCGCCAGCGTCCGTGCCCGCAACGCATCGATTTCGGCGCCGAAGGCCGCCAGTTCACGCGCCGTCAGCGCACGATTGAGAGAAGCAGTCGTCATCACGGAATTCCTGGCTGTCCTTAAAGATCAAGAGTGACATCGGTGGTGGCACGACTGATGCAAAGCCGTAGCGCCAACGCCGGCTCGGTGCTGGTATCGCCGGTCGCCATGTCCTGGGTGATGCCGGCGGACTTGCCGCAAGCACAGGTGTTGCAGATGCCCATGCGGCAGCCGTAGTCGGGCTGCAGGCCCTGAGCCTCCAGCGCCGCCAGCAAGGACACACCGGACGGCACATTCAGCGTCCGGCCGCTTCGCGCCAGATGAACCTGGACCGTGCCGGCGGCATCGCTGCCGAACGACGGCGGCGTGAAGGACTCTGCCTGGAACGAACGTGCCGCCGAACCGGCCAGTGCCAGCGCCGTGCTGACAAAGCCGGCCGGGCCGCAACAGCTGACATGAAACTGCGCCAGATCGGGCACCAGCCGTGACAATCCGTCGGCCGAGAGGCGGCCTTCACATTCATCCGGCAGGGATGCCGCCTCGCGCGTCAGCACAAAGCGGACACGAAAGCGGCCGGATGAATCTGCCGCCAGCGCCCGCAGTTCCCGCACAAAGCAGAGTTCGGCGCGGGTGCGCACCCAGTACAGCAATGTAAGATCGCCCGGAAACCCTGCCGCCGCCAGTGCGCGGGTCAAGCCCATGAGCGGCGTGATGCCGCTGCCAGCCGCGAGAAAGAGCTGCGGTTGAGCCCGGCGCGCCGACGGCACATCCAGCTCGCCAAAGGCTGGCCCCAGCTCGACCACATCGCCCACCCGGGCGTGACGGCACAGATGGGTGCTGAACACCCCGCCGGCTACCTGCTTCACGGTCAGGCTCAGGCGCCCGTCCTGCCGCGGCAAGCCGGTCAGGCTATAACTGCGCGTCAACCGCCGCCCGTTCACCTCGGCCGACAGGTTCAGGTGCTGCCCCGGCTGAAAACCACCGAAACGGCGGTTGGGCTGCAGCACCAGGGTCACGGCGTCCGCCGCCTCCGGTCGCCGCTCTACAATTCGGGCCAGCACACGATTCCAGGACCACAGAGCATTGATCTTGCCCGCCCAGAAGTCGAAGACGGCAGGATTCACCAAAGGGCTAACCAGGCGTTGCAGGGGCGAGTCAGTCATGGCGGTGCACACGGAGGGCATCGGATGGACGGCCATTATACAAGACAATATACGAATGTCTATACAAGTGTATATTAAATAGAAGTGTTATTATCGGCACCTGCCCAGCCAGCGAGACGCCGAGCCGATGCCAGCTCCGACCGACACCCCTTTGGACCCCCTCTTGCCGAGCGCCGGCAGTGGTCGCGGCCGCAAGGTCAGCATTTCGCGGGACGACATCATCAGTGCGGCCCTCACGCTCATCGGACCGCACCGCAGTGTATCCACGCTCAGCCTGCGCGAAGTCGCCCGCGAAGCCGGCGTCGCCCCCAACAGCTTCTACCGTCATTTCCATGACATGGACGAACTCGCCATCGCCCTCATCGAAATGGCCGGCGCCTCCCTGCGCAAGATCATCGGCGAAGCCCGGCATCGTGCGTCGCTGGAGCGCAGCGTGGTGCGCAGCTCGATCGAGGCCTTCATGGAGCAGCTGGATGCCGACGACAAGCTGCTGCACATGCTGCTGCGCGAAGGCACGGCAGGCTCGGAAGCCTTCAAGCAGGCAGTGGAAAAACAGCTGGCCTATTTCGAGGAAGAGTTGCAGGTGGACCTGGCCCGGCTGGCCGCCTACAACAAGACAGGCCTTTATGACCCCGCCCTGACCGCCAAGGCCATCACGCGGCTGGTGTTTGCCATCGGGGCGACGGCCATGGACCTGCCGAAAGAGAAGCGCGCCGAGGTCACCGAACAGCTGACCATCATGGTGCGCATGATCGTGGTGGGCACCCAGACCATGGCGACCAGCGACAAGGTCCGGATGTAAAGGCACCCTGCCGTCAGTTGAAGACCCGCAGCACCCGGCCCTGCATGGCCTGGCCGAACCACGGCGTGTTCTTGCCGGTGGACAGCAGGCTCTCGCCATCCACGGTCCAGGTCACCGCCGGATCAATCAGCAGCCACCCGGTATTGCGCTCCACGCCCAGCACGTCGGCCGGCTTGCAGGTCAGCGCCGCGATGAGCTGGCTCTCACTGATCACGCCGTCACGCACCAGTTGCAGGCCCAGTGGCAGTACCGTTTCCAGCGTGCTCATGCCGGGCTCGGTAGCCGGGAACGGCGCCAGCTTGGCACTGGCATCCAGCGGCTGGTGATCGGAACAGATCGCATCGATCACACCGCTCTTCACCCCCTCGCGCAGCGCAGCCCGATCCTCGTCACTGCGCAGCGGCGGCCGCACATGGGCAAAGCTGTTGAAGCCGTCGATGGCGGCATCGGTCAGGTGCAGGTGGTGCATGGCCACATCGGCCGTCACCGGAATGCCCTTTTCCTTGGCGATGCGAATCAACTCGACCGAACCCTTGCAAGAGAGCTGGCCGAAGTGCGCCTTCACACCGGTCTGCTCGACCAGCAACAACTGCGTAGCCAGTGCAATGGTTTCCGCGGTATCGGGAATGCCGGGCAGACCCATGCGTGCCGCGGTAAAGCCATCGTGGGCACAGCCCTTGGCCAGACTCGGCTCTTCCGGCGAGAAAAACACGGTGAGCCCCAGCGTGGCAGCGTATTCCAGGCAACGCAGGGCGGTCTCGACATTGGCGAAGGGCGCGCGGGCATTGCCCACCGCCACGGCGCCGGCATGATGCAGGCGGTTCATGTTGGAGAGCGCCTTGCCCTCCAGTCCCTTGGTCAGCGCGCCTACCGGATAGACCTTGGCGTGACCGGCCTCGTCGGCGCGCTCGCGCAACTGCGTCACCAGTGCACCGGAATCCAGCACCGGCTGCGTGTCCGGCGGCACCACCAAATGCAGGAAACCACCGGCACGGGCCGCACGGGTTTCGCTGGCCGCACCACCGTGCATTTTCGCGCCCGGCTCGCGCAGGCGGGCACACAGGTCGACGAAGCCCGGCGTCAGCCACAGCCCGCTGCCGTCGATCACTTCGGCCGCTGCCACACCGCTGCCGCCGATCATCATGCGGCCGTTTTCCAGGATCACGCTGGTGACGGCATCATGGCCTGCAGCCGGATCAATCAGTCGGACGTTGTCGATACGAACCGCCATCGCGGACTCCATCAATGATTCGGATACCCAAGAAACTCAGCGTTGCTCGACCTGGCCACGCACGGCCAGGCTGAGGACGGCCATGCGCACGGCGATGCCGTAATTGACCTGCTTCAGGATCAGCGACTGCGGCCCGTCGGCGACTGCCGATTCGATTTCCACGCCACGGTTGATCGGTCCCGGGTGCATGACCAACACATCCGGTTTGGCGTGCTTCAGCTTGTCGCGGGTCAGACCGTAGAGTGCGTAAAACTCGTCGCTGGACGGCAACAGGGCCGACTCCATGCGCTCGTTCTGCACGCGCAGGGCAATGGCCACGTCGACATCGGCCAGCCCGTCTTCCATGCGCTCGAACACCTTCACGCCCAGCTCGCCAAAGTCCTTCGGCAGCAGGGTACGCGGCGCGATCACGCGGATTTCCTTGGCGCCCAGCGTCTGCAGGGCATGGATTTCCGAGCGCGCCACGCGTGAATGACGGATATCGCCGATGATGGCCACGGTGAGGTGTTCAAACGCCCCGGCATGACGGCGGATGGTGAGCATGTCCAGCATGGCCTGCGTGGGATGGGCATGGCGTCCGTCGCCGGCATTGATCACCGCCACGTTCGGCGTGACCTGGCTGGCAATGAAGTGCGCGGCGCCGGAATCGCCGTGGCGCACCACGAAAATGTCGGCGGTCATCGCCTCGAGGTTCCACAGCATGTCGCGCAGGGTCTCGCCCTTGCTGGTGGAGGACTTGGAAATGTCGATGTTGAGCACGTCGGCCGACAGGCGCTTGGCCGCCACCTCGAAGGTGGTGCGGGTGCGCGTGCTGGCTTCGAAAAAGAGGTTCATCACCGTGCGCCCGGCGAGCAGCGGACGGTTGACGATGGCGCCGGTCACCGGATCGATGAAGCCCTCGGCGGTATCAAGAATCTCGGTGAGCTGGTCGCGGGAAAGACCTTCGGTGGTCAGGAAATGGCGCAGGCGATCCTGAGCGTTAAGCTGCAGGCGGCTGGCTTCGTGCGCGGCAGAACGGTGCATGGGGCCTGTCCTTCAGTGAGCGCGCCAATTGTAAACCAGATGCGCTGGCAAGGGGATGCATCGGTATCAGGGGGCGATGCGCTGCGGGTCTGCCAGCCACGCCTCCGCGATGAAGACGGCCGCCGTGGAGTCGAGCGAGGGCAACTTGCCCTTGCGCCGGTCCTGCACCTCCATCAGCAGGCCGCGGGCGGAATGGCTGGACAGGCGCTCGTCGCACATGAACACCGGCAGGCGGTAACGCGCCTCCATGCGCCGGGCAAACTTGCGTGCCAGCCGTGAAAGTTCCGATTCGGTGTCATCCATGTTCAGCGGCAAGCCCACCACCAGCGCTTCAGGCGTCCATTCGCGCAGCAGGGCGTCCAGCTTGTCCCAGTCGGGAATGCCGTCACGCGCGGGAATCGGGGTCAGCGGGGTCGCCGTGCCGGTGATGGCCTGGGCACTGGCCACGCCAATGCGCTTGGTGCCGAAGTCAAAGCCGAGAATGCGCTGGAAGGAGGAGTCGTTCATCAGAACAGGCGTCGCACAGAATTTCCCGGATTGTACGCTGAAGCCGGCACAACAGCTCCCGCCGAAGCAAAAACCGGACTAGCCGCGGCAGCAAGCAGCCGCGCAGCGACGCTCCGAGGACATGCCGCTCAGGTAGGCGAGAACAGCGCGAGCACAGGACGCCGCTGCAGGGTGGCACAGCCGGTTTCAGGCGTGGCCGGCTTCGCTGGCGAGAAAGGCCGGGTCTATCCCCAGCTTGTGGATGCCCGCCTGCCAGCGCTGCTCGAACGGCAGGGTGAACAGCAGCTCGGCATCGGCGTCACAGGTCAGCCACGCATTCTGCGCCATCTCTTCTTCCAGCTGCCCCGGCGCCCAGCCGGCATACCCCAGGGCCACCAGATAGTCATCCGGACCCTGGCCCTTGGCGATGGCATCGAGGATGTCGCGCGAACTGGTCACATAGATGCCGTCCGCCACAGGCAGGGTACTGCTCCAGTGCCCCTCCTCGCGATGCAGGACAAAGCCCATCTGCGTGTTGACGGGACCACCAAACAACACCGGCAGCTCCGGATTGCGTAGCGGCACGGAGGGATCAGCCTGGATTTCCTTTAGCAGGCGATCCAGCTGCAACTCCAGCGGGCGGTTCACGATCAACCCCACCGCACCGTCCTCGTCATGCTTGATGATGTAGGTCAGGGAGTGGGCAAAGCGCGGATCGTCCATGGCCGGCATGGCAATCAGGCACTGATGGGTGAAATTCGCATTTTCAAGTGTCATGCCCTCAGTATGGGGACTCCGACCGACAACACAAGTGATCAGGCCAACCCTTCCCGTAACTGGCGCAGGTTATCCGTCGGCAGGCCATGTCGCTCGCCAAGGTGGATATAGCTGTCCAGCATGTCACGGGTCTGCTGCCCCACCTTGGTGAAGTGGTACTCCAGATAGGGCTCCAGCTCCAGTGGCAGCACCTTGGGTGCCACCAGAAGCAGCAGCCGGTTGGCCAGCGGCGTGAGCAGCATCTTCTGCAGGGCCACCTTGGCACCACGGTCCCGCGCCAGGATGTCCAGAGCCTCCCGCCCGGCCTCACGCCCACAGGCCAGCACGGGACTGTTGCCAAACCCCGTCAGCTTCCAGTCATGCTGCTCCAGCGCCGCGACCAGCGGCTGCAACACAGCCTCGGAACCGGCACTTGCCCCCTCCAGGTCGGCCACCTGACGGGCAGCCATGCCGCCGGCCTGCAAGGCCTCGATCACGGATTGAACCGCCACGCGCGGTCCGCTGAACAGGCCAGGCGCCAGCGGCGACACAAAGTAGGCAATGCCGGCCGGCCCCTCGCGGCCCGGCAACGGCGACTGGTAACTGATGAAGGTGATCAGTCCCTGCACCAGTGTCGCCACGGGCGGCAGGAGGCTGCGAACATAGGTCATGTCCTCCGGTCCCGGCGGCAGGCACACCACCGTAGCGTTGCCCACCGCACCCAATACCTGCTGTGACAGCGGAGAGCGCAAGGCATCGGAAGCCATGCAAAGCCACACCTGGTCCCAGGCCGATGCCGCCAACGCCTGCACGGAGCTGATCACTGCATAATCGCGCCACACTTCGTGCTGCTCGCGCAGATGCCCAAGGCGATGCAGGGGCAGGCCGTCCGCCAGTGCTGAAGCATGCTTTTCCTTGACGAAAAAGGTAACGCGATGGCCGGCGCGGGCGAGATGCCGCCCATATACCTGCCCCACCGCGCCTGCTCCCACCAGCAGAATGTTCATGTCACCCACCCCCAATCAACCGTGTCTGTCCCATGCTAACAGAATACATTGATAGTTTGACAACTATCGAACTAATGAATACCGTAACGGACAATACACCACCACCGCGGAGACGCAACCATGTCCTCATCCCCTTCCCTGGCCACCGTCATCACCGGCGCCTCCAGCGGTATCGGCGAAAGCCTTGCCCGTCAGCTCGCCACCCGCGAAGACCAGACCCTGGTGCTCGTGGCCCGCCGCGAAGACAAGCTGCAGGCCCTCGCCACCGAGCTTAACAAGGCCCATGGAACCCGTGTCGAGGTGATCGGCCTGGACCTGGAAACGCCGGGCGCCGCCAGCCAACTCATCGCCGCCGTGGAGTCGCGCGGCCTGGCCATCGATACGCTGGTCAACAACGCCGGCTTCGGCCTCAACGACCCGTTCGCCGACATGCCGCTGGACCGCATCCAGGGCATGATGCAGCTGAACATGGTCGCCCTGACCGAGCTCTGCCACGCCGTCCTGCCCGGCATGCGCCTGCGCCAGCAGGGTCGCATCATGAACATCGCCTCCGTCGCCGCTTTCCAGGCCTGCCCGCGCTTCGCCGTCTATGGCGCCACCAAAGCCTATGTACTGATGTTCTCGGAAGCCCTTGCTGCGGAAGAACGCCGCAACGGCATCCACGTCACCGCCGTCTGCCCCGGCGCCACCGCCACCGAATTCCATGACGTCGCCGGCAATCACGGCACCTTCGCCGCCAAAATGATGGACTCGGCCGAAACAGTCGCCAGCAGCGCCATCGCCGCACTGGATGCCGGACGCCCCGTGGTCGTCACCGGCCTGATGAACAAACCCCTGCCCTTCTTCATCCGCCTGATGCCGCGCAGCCTGGCAACATGGTTTGCAGGGGTGGTGGTAGAAAGGGAAAAAGCGGCTTAAAGATTTGTCCGGCTCTTGGCTACTGGCCACTTGATTGGCGGTGCACCGTGCCCACAAGGCCTCACCGCCCAAGCGCGCGCAGCAAAGCGACAACTCACCACCGAACCAAGCGAGCGTAGCGAAGCACCGTGTGCCCAGGCTTTTAAAGGGTCCCCGTCCAAGAGAGCCGAGGAGCGGAGTCTGGCAGCGGATCAGGGCGAGGACTGTCTGAGCCTTTGCAACGCAAAGGCGAGTTCCGCAGCCCCCACCGACAGACGAGCACCAAAGGGGCGAAGGGGGAATCAGCAAAGCATTGCTTTGCTCCCCCGTAGCGCCCGGCACATGCAAGTGCCGGGCTGGGGCGAACGATTCGGGGTCGCCTTTCTTTGCTTACTTTCTTTGGCGAAGCAAAGAAAGTGAGGCCCCGCCGGCAAGGCGCACCGCCCTACGCAGTAGCCCAACCAGTCCTCAATTCTCCGCCGTCATCACATCTTCCGACGAAAACTTCCACGTCCGGATCACCTGCAGAATATCCGTATCCTTCCGGATCGCCGCCGGAAACGGCATGAACGGCTCCGCCAGCCGCACACTCTGCTGCGCCGCCTGATCCAGCACCCGGTGCCCCGACGACTTCAACACCACCACTTCCTTCACCCGCCCCGACGGCAGGATCGCCACCAGCAGGCGCACATGCCCCTCCAGGTTCCGCCGCTTCGCCTCATCCGGATAATTCTTGTTGCCGATTTCCTCCACGCGCGACCGGAAGGCATCCACATAGGCCGCATCGCGGTCGAACTTTGTGGATATCGTGGCCACGGTGCGCACCTTCGGGCGCTTGGCGTAAGCCTGCTTGCGGGCGGCCAGCCGTGCTTCCAGGCTGGAAATCTCTTCCGACTGCCAGGCCGTGGCCAGCTGCGACTCGCGTACCTCGGTCTGCTCCTCGCGCAACTCCGTGCTCTTGCGGTTGTCATGGTGGCGCCGCGACGTTGCCGTCGTCGTCACGACCTGCCGGTTGCGGGCCTCGCTGGCCGTCATGGCACGCCGGCTTTCTTCGGGCTGGATTTCCTGGATCTGGCTGTCGTGGAAACGTGACTGGTGCGGGCTGGTGATAAGGGCGGCCTTGTCGAGCGTGCCGCTGCCCTTCTGGTTGGCCTGGGCCAGGAAATCAGCGTCCTTGTCGGCGGTGCTGCTGCGGTGCTGTGCCAGCGTCACTTCCATGACGTTGGGCAGCTCGATGCGCGGCGCGGTAAAGACCACGCCAAAGATGAGGATGGCATGCAGCACGACCGCCACGAACAGCGTGAAACTGAGGCGGTCACCCGAGGAAACGGCAGTAGCAGACATTCTCGTTATTATTCAGTGGGCTGGCACGGGCCGGAGCGTCCGGCGAACCCGGCAAGTCTGCCTGCCGGACCCGGCCTTGTCCATGCGCGGATTGGCATTGTGGTGCGGTGGTACGTTAGCGCGGCGGGCGCTGGCCGCGATAGAAGCGCACGCGGCGGAACTCGTCGAACTCGTTGAGGTCGGGCAGGGTTTCCGCTGCTTCCTCGCCGGTCAGCACATACGGGGACACCTGCAGGTTCTTCACGCGCGAATCGGCCACCAGCGCCTCGGGGGCGCGCCGCAGGAAGGCGTCGAGAAAACCGTGGTTGGCCTTGTCGTAGAGCACGTCGGCGGCCAGCACCAGGTCAAAATCCTCGGTCAGGGCGAAAAAGTCGTCCGCCAGCCGGACGGGCACACGGTTCAGCTCGGCATTGGCGCGGCAGGCCTGGAGCGAGGCAGGGTCGATGTCGCAGGCGACCACCTCGCGCGCGCCCGCCAAGCCCGCCGCACAGGCGACGACGCCCGAGCCGGCGCCGAAATCCAGCACCTTCTTGCCGCGCACCAGGTCGGGCTCGCGCAGTATCCGGCGAGCCAGCGCCAGTCCCGAGGCCCAGCAGAAAATCCAGTAGGCGGGTTCGTGCAGGGCGGCGTGCATCTCGGCCGGGCTTAGCGCGTCCTGCGGGAAGTCCCCGGCCAGCAGGTAAAGCTGCAGGCCGCCGCAGTCGGGCAGGGCAGTGGGCACGATGCGCGCCTGCGACAGTGTCTGCCGGATGTCAGCAGTAAGGCGGTCGCGCCAGCTGGCAGGGGATGGCGGGGCCGTCATGCCGGCTGGCGCCCTCCGGCCGCGACCAGTTCACGGGTAAGCGTCACGAACAGGTCGCGGAAGGCATTGGCGGCGTGACGATCGAACTGGGCCAGGCGATAGCGGAAAGTCAGGGTGAGCTCACCGCGCAAGGTGACGGCACCGACGGCGACGCCCATGGGCATGTGCGTCGGCGGGGAAAACCGGATGGCCGTGAGGCGGCCGGTCTTGCCGGCGGGGTCGGGCAGGTCGGGTACGCGGCCCAGGTTGTTCAGTACGGCGGTATCCACCACGAAGTGGCCGGTCAGCGGCATCAGCCGTGTCAGGGCCTTGCGCAGGGGAGTGGGCAGCAGGTGGGTCATGTTCAGCAGGTCGACCAGCAGGCCGGCGGTCTCCTGTGCCTTGATCTTGCGCGTCTGCTCCGCCACCGAGGCCAGGGCGCGCTCATAGCTGAAGCGCTCGGTGCCGGTGGTGGCCACATTGACCCACAGCGAGAGGTTGCCGACGCCTTCCTCACGCCAGCTGACCGGCCGCAGGCTGACGGCGTTCATCAGGGTGATGCGGCTGGCGCTGTCCCGGCGTTGCTCGTTCCAGCGCTGGATGGTGAGGTGCAGCAGGGTGGCCAGCACATCGTTCAGCGTGGCGCTGCCCTTGCGCAACACCGCCAGCTCATCAGTCTCGGCCTTGCTGAAGGTGTGCGAGACGAAGGCTACGCCGGCCTTTTCCTCGCCAAAATGGGGGGCGATGCGGGTCGGCAACTGCACCGAGGCCATCAGGTAGCCCAGCAGCGAGGTACCGCGCTGGATGCGTTCGGCCACGCTCTTGGCACCGTATTGCCGGCCCAGGTCGCGCGCGTTGATCAGGTCCATGTCCTCGGGCTGGCTGTCGCTGATCCCGGCGTAGCGGCGCAACACGGATTGCAGGAAGCGGTAGCTGCCGGGCGCGTCGGTGACGGCATGGCTCATCTTCAGGAACAGCCAGTCGCCACCGTCGTGACGCGCGATCAGGCAGCGAAAGGGCGGGGCACTCTCCAGCGACAGGCGCCGCGAGTAGAAGTCGTTGCGGGCCGTTTCCACCGCGTCGTCAGTGCCGCAGTCCATGGCCAGCACCGGGTCTTCGTCCGGGCGATCCACGGCTTCCCATTCGTACCCGCCTTCCGTGCCGTTGCGGCGGTGCATGCGCACGCTGGTCAGCGGGTGCACCTTCATGGCGGAGAACAGGGCAAGCTCCAGTGCCTGTTCGTCCAGACGGCCGCTGAAGCGCAGGTCGAGCTGCAGGCTCATGGGTTCATCGGCCTCTTCCAGGTGCAGGAAGAGTTCATCGGTCACGGACAGGGGGAAACGCGTTTTCATTATGGGGTATTCCGGCAAGGGCTGTCGGGCGTTTTTCTGGAATGTAGTGAACTATAACGGTTCGGGCCCGGCGTTGGCGCCGGTGACGGCAGTCGTGTCATTGCGGCCACCGGGTTGCTGCCGGAAGCGTGATGGCGAGCAGCCGTACAGGCGCTTGAAGGCCTGGCTGAAGGCGGTTTCCGAGGCATAGCCCACCACCTCGGCGATATGGCGGATGGGCTGCTGCGTGTGCTGCAGCTGCCAGGCGGCCAGCCGCATGCGGTGTTCCGCCAAATAACTCAGCGGGGGCTGCCCCAGGATCTGGGTAAAGCGGTCGGCAAAGGCCGAGCGCGAGAGGCAGGCGATGCCGGCCAGTTCGGGCACGGTCCAGCCGTGGCCCGGGCGCTGGTGCAGGGCCGACAGCACCGCCGACAGCGCGGGGTCGCGCAGGGCGCGCAGCCAGTTGCTGGCACCTTCGGGCAGGGCCTCGACGTGCGAGCGCACGCATTCGATGAAGAGGATGCTGGCCAGTCGGTTGACGATGGCCTGGCGCCCGGGACGGCCTACGCCCTCGTTGGCCAGGAATACGAGGCCGATGCGCAGCCATTCCGGCGGTTGCCGCGAGATGCTGCGGATGAGCAGGATGGGCGGCAGCGCCGACAGCAGCGGCCGCGCCAGGTCGGCGTCGAAACGGAAGCGCGCCGAGAGCAGTGCGGTCTGCTCATCGCCGCCGCCAATCACCACCGGCTCCTGGCTGTGGCCCTGGATCATCTGGCTCAGGTCGGGCCAGTCGGCCTCGGGCGGCGCGCCGCCCGGATCGTGCATGGTGTGATCGCGGCCGCTGGTCATGACCGCCATGTCGCCGGCCTCGAGGATTTGTGGCGGCTCGCCCGGCACCCGCAGCTCGGCCTGGCCGGCGATCACCAGGTGGAAACTGGCCAGCCCGCGGGCCTGGAACGCGAATCCCCAGGGTCGGCCGGCCTGCACATAGCGGAACTCGCCCCCGGACAGGTGGATGTCATCCAGCAGCTGGCTCAGCGTGTCGTCCATTGCAGCCCCCTGGGGCGGGTATCAGGAGAAGGTAGCGGACTATTACACCGGTTTCCCGCCGCGGTGACTACTGCGTCGCGGATACCGGTGCCGGTCAGCGTACCGGACCCGACAGGAACTGCCGCCTGAACTTTGCCAGCTTCGGGGCAATCACGACCTGGCAATAGCCCTGTCCCGGATGGTGGGCAAAGTAGTTCTGGTGATAGGCCTCGGCCGGCCAGAACGGCGCCGCTTCTGCCACCTCTGTCACTACCGGATGGTCAAGCACGGTCGCGGCATTGAGGGCGGCAATGGCCTCCTGCACGACCGTCTTCTGCGCCGCATCCTGGCAAAACACCACCGAGCGGTATTGCGTGCCGACATCATGTCCCTGGCGATTGAGCGTGGTCGGGTCGTGGATGGCGAAGAAGATGTCGAGCAGGTCGCGAAAGGTGATCACGCTGTTGTCGAAGGACAGCTGTACGACTTCGGCATGGCCGGTAGCGCCGGTACAGATCTGTTCATAGGAGGGATTCGGCCGCGCGCCCCCGGCATAACCGGACACCACTTCCGTCACTCCCTTTACTTCACGAAAGACGGCATCCAGACACCAGAAGCAGCCACCACCCAGCACCGCTTTTTCGATTGTCATGTTGAGTTGCTCCGTCAGTCTGCAGTTGTCATGCGCCCTTGTCGGCAATCACGCTTCCAGTCGGATTGCGTTGATGCGGATGGGTGCAGGTTGGCTTTGTCTGTAGTTATTCCCGACCGCGTGTGATGCGCTGGCACTGAGTGAAGATCACCCGCCACGTGCAGCCTCTACTGGCCAGATATCAGACTCAACCACTCTTGCCCCACCCCTACCTCATGCTCAAAAATCTCTTGGCAGAAGAAGAACTTCAGCGCTTGGCTGTTGGCTTCGACGCAGGACGCGACCCCGGCCTGGCTGTCGGCCGCTTCGGTTTCTGCGCCCCATCCTCGCGCGGCGGCAAGCCCGTATGCTGCGTCAGCACGCGTCCCTTCTGCGGCTTCACCTTCAGCGACACCCCGCCACCGGCACTCGAATTCTTCTTGCGCGCCGCCGAGTAACAACCATCACCCGTACCCGTTGGCTGGTGCTTGGGAATGAGCTGGTGCTTGCCGTTGCCAATGAGGTCGGCACGCCCCATGTCCTTCAGCGCCTCGCGCAGCAGCGGCCAGTTGTTCGGATCGTGGTAGCGCAGGAAAGCCTTGTGCAGCCGGCGGCGACGTTCGCCCTTCACGATCTCCACTTTCTCGCCCACGCCCGTCACCGGATCGTAGGTGCGCGAAATCCGTTTCAACGGATTCATGCCGGTGTGGTACATCGCCGTCGCGGTCGCCATGGGCGAGGGATAGAACGCCTGTACCTGGTCCGCCCGGAAACCGTTACGCTTCAACCACAGCGCCAGGTTCATCATGTCCTCGTCGGTGGTGCCCGGGTGCGCCGCGATGAAGTACGGGATCAGGTATTGTTCCTTGCCCGCTTCCTTCGAGAAACGCTCGAACATTTCCTTGAACTTGTCGTAGCTGCCGATGCCCGGCTTCATCATCTTCGACAGCGGGCCGGCCTCGGTGTGTTCCGGCGCAATCTTCAGGTAGCCGCCGACATGATGCGTCACCAGTTCCTTCACGTATTCCGGCGAGCGTACGGCCAGGTCGTAACGCAAGCCGGAGCCGATCAGGATTTTCTTGACGCCCGGACGCTTGCGCGCCTTGCGGTACAGCTCGATGAGCGAGGAGTGATCGGTATCCAGGTTGTCACAGATGCCCGGGTACACGCAGGACGGCTTGCGGCAGGCCGCTTCGATCTCTCGTGACTTGCAGGCCAGCCGGTACATATTGGCCGTCGGCCCGCCCAGATCGGACACGACCCCGGTGAAGCCCGGCGTCTCCTTCATCTTGTCGATTTCCGCCAGGATGGAGTCGTGTGAACGGCTCTGGATGATGCGGCCTTCGTGTTCGGTGATGGAGCAGAAGGTGCAGCCGCCAAAGCAGCCGCGCATGATGTTCACCGAAAAGCGGATCATTTCGTAAGCCGGGATGCGCGCCCCGTTGTAGGCGGGATGCGGCACACGCGCATACGGCAGGTCGAACACGTAATCCATCTCTTCCGTGGTGAGCGGAATGGGCGGCGGGTTGATCCAGACATCACGGTCGCCATGGCGCTGTACCAGCGCGCGCGCATTGCCGGGGTTGGTCTCCAGGTGCAGCACGCGGTTGGCATGGGCATAGCGCACCGGGTCGTTTGCCACGCGTTCGAAGGAGGGCAGGCGGATGACGGTTTTCTCTCGCGGCGGCAGGCGCTGCTTCATGGCGGCGCTGGGGCGCAACGTGATGACCTGGGCACCGCCGGTGTCGGCCACCGGGTCGGCCGTTGCCGCCTTTTGCTTTTCGATTTCGCAGGCCGACGGGTCGGCGGTATTGATGTAGGGGTTGATGTGCGCATCCACTCGGCCCGGAGCGTCGACCTGCGTCGAATCGATCTCGAAGAAGCCCGCCGGGGTGTCGCGCCGTACGAAGGCGGTGCCGCGCAGGTCGGTGATGGTCTCGATGGCCTCGCCCCGGTTGAGGCGGTGGGCCAGGTCGGCGATGGCGCGCTCGGCATTGCCGTAGAGCAGCAGGTCGGCTTTGGCATCAAGCAGGATGGAGCGGCGCACCTTGTCCTGCCAGTAGTCGTAGTGGGCGATGCGGCGCAGGCTGGCCTCGATGCCGCCGATCACCAGCGGCACATCCGGGTAGGCCTCGCGGGCGCGTTGCGCATAGACGATGCAGGCGCGGTCGGGGCGCTTGCCGCCCTCGTCATTGGGCGAGTAGGCGTCGTCGGAGCGGATTTTGCGGTCCGCCGTGTAGCGGTTGATCATGGAGTCCATGTTGCCCGCGCTGATGCCCCAGAACAGGCGCGGCTTGCCCAGTACCTTGAACGGCTCCGCCGAGTGCCAGTCCGGTTGCGCGATGATGCCGACCCGGTAGCCCTGGGCTTCCAGCAGGCGGCCCACGATGGCCATGCCGAACGTGGGCAGGTCGACGTAGGCGTCGCCGGTCACGAGGATCACGTCGCAGACGTCCCAGCCGAGCGCGTCCATTTCGGCCCGTGTCATGGGCAGGAAGGGCGCCGGTCCCAGGCACTCGGCCCAGAACTTTTCATGGCTGAACAGGGCCGGCGCGGCGGGCAACGCCCGGGAGGGGGCAGACATGGTGACCTCGACAGGCTCCGCAGCGCGGAGTCCGGATACTTCAGGACCGGTGATTGTACCCCATGCGCCATGTCCCTCCGAGTGTACGGCTCGTCGGAATGACCTGCGGTCCCGGTGGTATCTGGTGTAAACAGGAGCCCCTGACTGGTCAGCCACTCTTTGATTGACGACGTGAACGTACCCTCTTCAACCCCGCTCTCACCGGACCTCGCGGTGCTTGTCCGCAGCCTGCTGGCGGACCGCCTCCTGTGGTGCCCGCTGCCGGGCGCCACCTTTGAGGCATTTTGCCGTCGCCGGCAGCAGAACTTTGTGCGGCAGGTGCTCGTGGGATGGCCCCTGCTGGTGTTGCTGCTGGCCCTGATCATGCTAAGTGGTCCGCTATTGTTCGGTGCCGAGATCCGGGGACAGGATGCGGTGTTCTGGTGGAACGGCCTGTTGGCCGGATCGGCGGTGATCGCACTGGCGGTGACGCTCCTGCATCTTCCCTGGTTCCAGCCGCATTATCAGGCGGTCAACGTGGTGGCGGGCGGCATCGTGCTGGCGATCGCCCTGCTCGGAACGCTGGTGCTGGACAGCCCGCGCCTGATGCGGGCGATCAGTTACGTGGGCATGCTGATCATCACCATCGAGATCCTGGTGTTGAAGTTGTCCCTGCAGAATGCCGCGCTGGCCTGCATTAGCGGGATCTGCCTGGCAGTGGGCACGGCGCTGGCGTTCGAGGCCGAGCCGGACTGGGCTTTGTTCAGCTGGCATTCAGTGGGCAGCCTGGTGGTCACCCTGTTCATTGGGGCCGTGCAGGAGCGCCAGGAGCGCATCAGTTTCCTGCAGAGCCTGTTGCTGGAGCACGAATCGGCGGAGCGCGAGCGCCTGAATGCCGTCCTGGCGCGTCATGCGTCCGAGGACCAGTTGACCGGCCTGCCCAATCGTCGCCACTTCAACGAGGCATTGTTGCGCGAGTGGGATCGTTCGTCGCGCACGCGCAAGCCGCTGGCGCTTCTCTTCCTCGATGTGGACTTCTTCAAGCGTTACAACGACAGCCTGGGACATCTGGCGGGCGATGACTGCCTGGCGGCCATCGCCCGGGCCATTCGCAGTGCACTGAAGCGACCGGCCGACCTGGCGGCGCGCTACGGTGGCGAGGAGTTCGTGGTGCTGTTGCCGGAAACCGAGGCGGAGGGGGCCATGGAGGTAGCGCAGCGCGTGCTGGAGGCGATTGATGCCCGTGCCATTCCTCATCCGGATTCGGCGGTCGCCCCGCATGTCACGGCCAGTATCGGGGTGGCGGTGCTGGTGCCCGAGGGCAATCGCCCGCAGCGGCTGGTGGATGCAGCCGATGCTGCCCTCTACGAAGCCAAGGGTCTTGGTCGCCACCGCATCGTGCTGTCGGCGGGCTGATACGGCTCAGGGCGCGGGGTTGCCCGTGCCGGTGTAGCCGGCGATGCGCAGGATGTGTGCCGAGAAATCTTCGTCTTCCCCGGTCAGCAGGTGCGGCAGCAAGGTGCGGAAGTCCTCGCGCTCGCACCAGTCGCGCATGTAGTCCTCCCAGGACTGCCACAGGCGCTGTTGCTGCCGGCTCATGTCGTCTTCGTAGACCAGGATGTAGGCCCGTTCGAACAGGGCAACCAGCATTTCAAACAGGATGAGGCGGCGCTCCTGTTGTTCGGGCGTGAGGTCGGCCGGGGCATCTTTCTGGGTGCGCAGGCGCAGGTCGGCGTTGTCGATGATGAGCTTGCAGAAGTCGGCATACTCGTCGGACAGGCGCTGGTAGATCTCTTCTTCGTCGTTCTGTCGCTCCTGACGCTGGTCCTTCAGGTAAACGGCGATGGCGAACGGCAGGCCGACCACCGTGACGATGTAGCTTAGTTGCTCCCAGTCGATCATGCGTCCTTCTCCTTGCGTACGGCCAGACGGAAAAAAACCGGCACGGGGCCGGTTTTTCGTCCGCACGCGGCCTTACAGCCCCAGCAGCGGCAGCAGGGCCAGCACGGTCTCGCCCGGCAGGCCGATGGTGCCGCCCACCTTGTTGGCCAGGCCGCTCTTCAGCGACGTCAGCGAGTTGTTGCGCAGGGTGGTCGCGGCGTTCACGGCGGTGGATTCGTAGCCGCTGAGCTGCTTGCCCAGCTTGCTTTCCAGCGCCTTCTGCACGACCGGGGCACTGACCGGTTGGGCGGCATTCGGGAACAGCAGGCCCACCGTGGCGGCGTCGAGGCCGATGGCGCCACCGACAGCGCCGAGGAACTTCTGCTGGGCGCCGTCGATCATGCCGCGGGTCTGTTGGGCGGCCACGGTCACCTGGCTCTTCTCGGCGACCGTCAGCGCCGTGCCGCGGGCGGCCTCGACCCGGTTCAGGAAAGTGGCGATGTTCATGGGCTGGGCGGGTGCGGCAGCGCCGGTGGCGGCCGGGGCCGTCGTCGTCGGCGTCGGGTTCAGCACGTCATTGAGGGGACAGCCGGCGAGGGCCAGGGTCAGCGGGGCGATGAGCAGCAGGTGGCGCATGAGGTATCTCCTTGGTGGAATGTCAGGTCGCGGCCAGACGCTGGCGGGCGCGCTCGCAGGCGGCCTTCACCTGGGCCGGGGCGGTACCGCCGATGTGGTTGCGGGCATTGACCGA
>JBKHWB010000015.1:0-29478 GCA_046566745.1 Gammaproteobacteria bacterium | reverse complement strand
GCCCTCGCCCGCAAGCACAACCTGACCCTCTTTGCCGACGAGATCTACGACAAGATCCTGTATGACGAGGCCCAGCACACCTGCCTGGCCACCCTCGCCCCGGATCTGCTCTGCATCACCTTCAATGGCCTGTCCAAGTCCTATCGCGTGGCCGGCTTCCGCTCCGGGTGGCTGATGGTCAGCGGCAACAAAGCCATGGCCAAGGACTACATCGAGGGCCTGGACATGCTGGCCTCCATGCGCCTGTGCGCCAACGTGCAGGCACAGTACGCCATTCAGACCGCACTGGGGGGCTACCAAAGCATCAACGACCTGATCCGTCCGGGTGGACGATTGTACGAACAGCGCAATCTCGCCGTCGACATGCTGAATGCCATTCCTGGCGTGAGTTGTGTCAAACCGGAGGGGGCGCTTTATCTGTTCCCGCGCCTGGACCCCAAGGTGTACCCGATTGCTGACGATCAGCAGTTCATCCTGGAGCTGCTGCGCGCCGAAAAGGTGCTGCTGGTGCAGGGAACCGGCTTCAACTGGCCCAAGCCGGACCATTTCCGCGTGGTCTTCCTGCCCAACAAGGAGGACCTCAAGGAAGCCATCACCCGCCTGGCGCGCTTCCTGGAGGCCTATCGCCAACGCCACGGCACGGCCTGATCGTCCTTCCCCGGGGCGGCGGCTGCCGCTCCGTTCACCATCCCTACACAATTGTCCGCTTGAATCAGGGCATCCCCCGCCCTAATTTTCCCTACACAAGCCTTACAGGCCATTCCAAGGAGTAAAGAAGTCCATGTTACGCATCGCGTTGTTCCTGCTGACCAACCTGGCCATCATCGTGGTCGCAGGCATTGTGCTCAGCATCCTGGGTGTCGGTTCTTCCCACGGCGCCGGCAACACCCTGCAACTGGGCAACCTGCTCGTCATCTGCTTTGTCTTCGGCATGATCGGTTCGCTGTTCTCGCTGTTCATCTCCAAGTGGATGGCCAAGCGCAGCACCGGCACGCAGCTCATCGAGAATCCGCGCACGGAAGAAGAGCGCTGGCTGATCGCCACGGTTCAGGAGCTGTCCAACAAGGCCGGCATCAAGATGCCGGAAGTGGGGATCTTCCCGAGCTACCAGTCCAACGCCTTTGCGACCGGCTGGAACAAGAACGCCGCCCTGGTGGCCGTGTCCACCGGCCTGCTGCAGCGCATGAGCCGCGACGAAGTGAAGGCCGTGCTCGGCCACGAAATCGGCCACGTTGCCAACGGCGACATGGTCACCCTCTCCCTCATCCAGGGCGTGGTGAACACCTTCGTGATGTTCTTCTCCCGCATCATCGGCAACTTCGTCGATCGCGTGGTATTCAAGAACGAGGAAGGCCCCGGCATTGCCTATTATGTCACCAGCATCGTTGCCGACCTGGTACTGGGCATCCTGGCCTCCACCATCGTCATGTGGTTCTCGCGCCGCCGCGAATTCAAGGCCGACATCGCCGGTGCCGAACTGGCCGGCAAGCAGTCCATGATCAATGCCCTGCGCCGCCTGCAGGCCGAGCACGAACTGCCCGACCAGATGCCGGCCGAAATGACCGCCCTGGCCATTACCACCGGCAAGCTGGAAGGCTTCAGCCTGGCCAAGCTGTTCATGTCGCACCCGCCGCTGGAAGTGCGCATCCAGGCCCTGCAGAACCAGCAGATCATGTAATCTCCCGGTTATTGCGCAAATAACCCGCAACAAGAACAACGGTCGCCTCGGCGGCCGTTTTTCTTGACTGCCATCCCGGCCCGGTCCTGATGCCCTCGCTCCCGGCATCGCATGCACATAAACGGACTGCCAGGTCACCAAAAATCACTCGCACAGACGAAAATCCCCCTCCAAAGGGTAGGGTGCCCCCCTCCGCGCGTCCCTACACTCGCCTCCCAAGATCACACCTTGATCTGCATCAAATTCCAATAAAAAAGAGGGACACCACCATGGCAATCTGGGTTACCTGGCCCGCCTGGACCAAGTTCGGGACACTGGGCATCGCCGCCGGCCTGCTCACGCTGGCTGCCGAGCGCTCCGAGCTGCTCAAGAACAACATGTTCGACCTTGAGGATTATCCCAAGCTGAACCGCGCCATCGTCTGCGACGAGCGCAGCAAGACCGCCCGTACCGAAGACGGTACCTGCAACATTCTCGAAAACCCGGCAGAAGGCTCGGTCTATGTGCGCTTTGGCCGCAACGTGAACCCGACCTACACCGCAGGCGAAACCGAAGCCAACGGCCTGCTCTCGCCCAACCCGCGTGAAGTCAGTAACACCCTGCTGGCCCGTGGTGAATTCAAGCCGGCCCCCAGCCTGAACTTCATCGCCGCCTCCTGGATCCAGTTCATGGTGCATGACTGGGTGGATCACGGCCCGAACCAGACCACCAACCCGATCAAGGTACCGCTGCCGTCCGGTGATGCCCTGGGTACCGGCTATCTCGATGTACGCCGCACCCAGAAAGACCCGAGCCGCACAGCAGCCGATGCCGGCAAGGTCAACACCTACCGCAACCACAACACCCACTGGTGGGATGGTTCACAGCTCTATGGCAGCAGCAAGGCGCAGAACGACAAGGTTCGCTCCTTCGTTGACGGCAAGCTGAAGATCAATGCCGACGGCACCCTGCCGACCGAACTGCTGAGCGGCAAGCCGGTGACCGGCTTCAACGACAACTGGTGGGTGGGTCTCTCCATGCTCCACCAGATCTTCACCAAGGAACACAACGCCATCGCCACCGCGCTGAAGGCGAAGTACCCGACCGCAAGCGACCAGTGGCTGTATGACAAGGCCCGTCTGGTCAACTCCGCGCTGATGGCAAAGATCCACACCGTGGAATGGACCCCCGCCGTGATCGCCAACCCGGTCACCGAACGCGCCATGTACGCCAACTGGTGGGGCCTGATCGGCAATGCCGAAGGCCGTGACAAGTACCAGGCCGAAACCCGCCAGTGGTACGAAGACCTGTCCAAGACCGACTCGTTCATCAAGACCGTGCTGGGCCTGAACTCGGATCTGGCCGGAGACGTGGGCAGCGGCACGCTGGATCACGCCATCGCTGGCCTTGTCGGGTCGGCCAACCCGAACAACTACAACGTTCCTTACACGCTGACGGAAGAGTTCGTGTCCGTGTACCGCATGCACCCGCTGATGCGTGACAACGTTCAGGTCTACAACATCGGTGACAACGAAGTGGTCAAGACCATTTCCCTGCCAGACACCCGCGAAGGCAAGGCCGAGAACATCCTGAACACCGAAACTCCGTCGCGTCTGTGGTACTCCTTCGGCATCACCAACCCGGGTTCGCTGACGCTGGGCAACTACCCGAACTTCCTGCGTAACCTGGATATCCCGCTGGTCGGCAATATCGACCTGGCCACCACGGACATCCTGCGTGACCGTGAGCGCGGCGTCCCCCGCTACAACCAGTTCCGTCGCCAGATCGGCCTGAACCCGATCACCAAGTTCGAAGACCTGACCACTGATCCGGCAACACTGGCCAACCTGAAGCGCATCTACAGCAACGACATCGAGAAAATCGATACGATGGTGGGCATGATGGCGGAAACCGTGCGTCCTGACGGCTTTGCCTTCGGCGAAACCGCCTTCCAGATCTTCATCCTGAACGCCTCGCGCCGCCTGATGACCGACCGCTTCTACACCAAGGACTACCGTCCGGAAGTCTATACCCAGGAAGGCTACAACTGGGTCGAGAAGACCACCATGGTCGACGTGCTGAAGCGTCACCACCCCGAGCTGGCCCTCAGCCTGACCGGCGTGGAAAATGCCTTCAAGCCCTGGGGCCTGAACATGCCGGCTGACTACGACAAGTGGTCTGCCGGCGCCAAGGCCGACCACCTGTGGGTGAACGGTGCCAAGCGCACGCAGTACAAGACCACCATGCCGGCCCTCAAGCCGACCGATACCGGCGGCCTGATCAGCTCCATCCTGTGGAAGAAGGTGAAGGATCGTATCGATGTTGCCCCGGCTGGCTACGTCAAACCGATCCATCAGCACGCCGCCATGGCCAAGGTGAAGTTTGTTCCGGTGGCTGGCAACGGCTACACCGGCCTCTTCCAGGGTTCCGACTTCGGCCTGCTGCGCCTGTCCGTGACGGAAGATCCGGCCAAGAGCGCCTTTACCCCGGGCCTGGCCTGGAAGGCCTTCGTGGACGGCAAGCCGTCGGAGAACGTGTCGGCGCTCTACACCCTCACCGGTCAGGGCGGCAACTACAACTTCTTCGCCAACGAACTGTCGAACTACGTCTCGCCGAGCACAGACTCGCTGGGCAGCGTGATCCTGTTCGGCCTGGTCAGCACCAAGCCGACACTGGTGACGATGAACGACATGTCCGAAGTCACCCAGAAGGGTGCTGCCGTGGCCACGCCGAAGGCACCAACCCAGATCTACTTCGTGCCGCGCACGGAAGTGAAGTCGAAGTTCGCCACCACGGCACATGATTTCCGCCACGACCTGGCCACGCTGGGTGCAGGCTCCCGCCTGTACGACGTGTATGCCACCTCGATGGAGATCAAGACCTCGATCTTCCCGTCGCTGCAGACCAGGTACGCCCAGGAGCGTCGTGCCAGCGCCAGGAAGATCGGCGAACTGGAGCTGACGTCCCCGATGATCGTGTCGGCCTTTGGCGATAACGGTGTGTTCTTCAAGCACCAGCGTCACGAAGACAAGTAACACCGGTCCCTGACCAGAACAACGGCCGCTTTTGCGGCCGTTGTTCTTTTGGGGCATCCCGTCCCCTGTACCAGCCCCCTCCTGCCTGTTCTCCTGTCCGCTCCAGCCATCTCCCTGCCTCGGCAGAAATCATGCCGCTTCTGCAAAAACGTCTACACTGCAGTGACATCAACAACGCCCATACCCGTGACCATCATGAGACCAGGCCGGCAGCTGACCAGGCAGCTGGCACCTGCCCTGTGGGCTCTGCTCAGCGCAGCCGCCTTTGCGGGCAACGCCGAGACTGACGTCAAGGCCGCCTTCATCTACAACTTCACCAAGTTCGTGGAGTGGCCGGTGTCGGCCCTCCCCGCTGGCACCCCGCTACAGCTATGCCTGCTCGGCCGCGACAACGTCAGCACGCGCCTCCATCGGCTGCAGGGCCGGGAGGCACAAGGTCGCCCGCTTCAGGTCCGTGCCCTCGACTCGCTTGCCGAGACTGCCGGTTGTCATCTGCTTTACGTGGCAGGAGATGCCGCCGACCAGCCTACCCGCTTGCTGAAACAACTGGATAATGCCCCCGTGCTGACAGTCAGCGACCATCAGGGCTTCGCGACGCATGGCGGCATGATCGAACTGTTCGTGGAGTCCAGTCGCGTGCAGTTCAGCATCAATCTCGTGCCCGCGCAGGCGGCCGGACTGCAGATCAATGCCCGCATGCTGCAGTTGGCTCGCGTGGCCAGGAGGGCCGAAAAATGACGCGTTTGCGCAACCTGTCCCTGCACCGGAAATTCATGCGCATCATGTTGCTGTCATCCGGCACCGCGCTGCTCATCGCCTGGCTGGCCTTTGCCGTGGGTGCCGCCCTCAAGCTGTTTGACGACACCCATTCGCGCTTGTCCACCCTGGCCCAGGCCACTGCCTACAACCTGCAGGCCCCCATGGCGTTTGGCGACGAGATGGAGGCGCTGGCCACGCTGGCCTCGCTCAAGGCAGACGCCTCCATTACCCACGCCTGCATCCTGATCAACGGCCGTCCTTTCGCCACCCTGGAGCTCCGCCAAAGCAAGGACCTGCATTGCACCGACCAGGACAGCAACCTCCGGCATCTGCTCCGGGGTCATGCCCATATCGCCAACCCTATCCTGCTCGACGGGGAAGAGTTGGGTTCGCTGCACATCATGGCCGACATCACGCCAATCCTGAAGACACTCGTGTCTTACCTTGTATTGATGGCGATACTGGCAGTGATGGCACTCACCGTATCCAGCTTGCTGATCGTGAAGCTGCGCCGGTTCGTGACCACTCCAATGATTGATCTGGCCAACCTGGCTGAAACCGTCTCTGCTGGAAAAAACTATTCGCTACGTGCCCAGGCTGGTGGCAATGACGAGGTCGGCCACCTCATCAACAGCTTCAACGAAATGCTGGGACAAATAGAAGCCCGCGAGGCCGAACTCAAGCAGCACCGCGAGCGTCTGGAACACCTCGTGGAAGAGCGCACGCGCGAACTGCGCGAAGCACGCGATGCTGCCGAGACCGCCAACCGGGCCAAATCCCAGTTCCTCGCCACCATGAGCCACGAAATCCGCACCCCCATGAATGGCGTACTGGGCATGACCGAGTTGCTGATGGACACCGGCCTGACGGACATCCAGCGCCGCTACGCCGAGACGGCGCACAGCTCGGGCGAGGCCCTGCTCGGCATCATCAATGACATCCTCGACTTCTCGAAGATCGAGGCAGGTCGCATGGAACTGGAATGCATCGATTTCAGTCCCGTCCAGGTCACGGAGGACGTCATTGCATTGCTGGCGGAACGGGCCCACCGCAAAGGACTGGAGCTGGCCTGCAAGATCGACGCCGGTATCCCGGCCGTGGTCAAGGGTGATCCGCACCGCCTCCGCCAGATCCTGCTCAACCTGGTGGGCAACGCCATCAAGTTTACCGAACGTGGCGCCGTCGTGGTCTCCCTGTCCACCAGCCTGGCCTCTCCCACCCGACTGTCATTCGGGGTTCATGACACCGGCATCGGCATGAGCAACGAAGCAGTGGAACACCTGTTCCAGCCCTTCAGCCAGGCCGACAGCTCCCACGCACGGCGCTTCGGCGGCACCGGCCTCGGCCTCGCCATCGTCAAGCAGCTGGTGGAACTGATGGGGGGCAAACTCCAGGTCGACAGCCTGCCCGACCAAGGGTCGCACTTCCGCTTCACGCTCGGCTTCGAACCATCGGC
This sequence comes from Gammaproteobacteria bacterium, assembly GCA_046566745.1. Taxonomy (GTDB): domain Bacteria; phylum Pseudomonadota; class Gammaproteobacteria; order Pseudomonadales; family Moraxellaceae; genus UBA2031. Next base: position 22,571 of record JBKHWB010000015.1, on the reverse strand, counting down.
ATCAACGCTAGTGCCCAGCATTGCCGCCGACCTGAAGGGACTGCGCGTTCTCGTTGTCGACGACCACACCACCAACCAGGAAATCCTCAAGCACCAGGCGAGTACGCTGGGCATGGACTGCGAGGCCGTGGCCAACGCAGCGTGTGCCCTCGCCACGCTGCGCGCGGCGCGCAAGAAAGGCAAACCTTACAGTTTTGCACTCATCGACATGCACATGCCAGAGATGGACGGCCTCGCGCTTGGCCAGGTCATCAAAAGCGATCCCGAACTGTCGGATATACGCATGATTCTGCTGACGTCGCTGCTCAACCCGGGAGACCAGCTCGCGGCACGCGGCATCGGGTTCAGCCGCCTGCTCAGCAAGCCCGCCAGGACCCATGACATCTACGAGGCACTGCGTAGCAGCCTGAGCAGCAGTCCGATCAGTGATGCACAACTCAAGGACAGCCTGCCCGATCCCGCCTGGCAAGGACTGCGCATTCTGCTGGCCGAAGACACGCCCACCAACCAGGAAGTAGCCAAAGCGATGCTCAAGGGCACCGGCTGCAGTGTCGACATTGTCAGCAACGGGCACGAGGTACTAAAGGCCTGGAGCGCAAACGACTACGACCTGATCCTGATGGACTGCCAGATGCCCGAAATGGACGGCTTCGACGCCACCCGCGCCATTCGCGATGCCGACATGAGTGCAGGGCGCAAACGTTTCGTGCCGATCGTGGCAGTGACGGCCAGCGTCCTTGCCGACGAGCGTGCCGCCTGCCTGGAATGCGGCATGGATGACGTGCTGGGCAAGCCCTTCCGTCGCGCAGAACTGATGAAAATGCTGCACCGCTGGCTACCCGGTACGCCATCATCGCAACAGGGTTCACAACAGCCCGCACAGACGCTCGGCGGACCACCTGATACACCCGGCTGACCACCCCTGCGCCGGACCAGGACACGCACGTCAGCATGTCAAAAGGCACCACAACAACGTTGCGGTGCCTTTTATGAACTGCCGCCCGGAACGGCGCAGTCCGCGCCGAACCGGTGACACTCAGAGCGTCAGCACATACTGGGTCAGCGCATCCACCTCATCGCTGTTGGCCGCACACCAGGGATGCGGAGCCGCCGGCATGCCGATGGGGCCAGGGGTACCCATCTCGGCAGGACCGTACTCGCGACGCATCTTCTGGTAGTCCCAGTAGTAATGACCGTCATCCCAGGGCACGGTGACGAAATACTTGTGACGCTCGATGAAACGGTTGCGCTTGGTAGACGGGTCGGTCGCACTGTATTCCACATTCCTGTAGACACGAAACACATCGCCCTTGCGGTTGAGGTCGGGCCAGGCGGCTGGTTGATCCGGAGAGCCCAGCGACGGACGCACTGGAGCATGCAGCGTGTAGTACTGGTTATACAACGCCGACCCCTCGGTACAACGATCAGGGTGGACCAGATCCTCCACGTTGCGAACATGACCGTCGGACAGCAGGCCGCGCGATTGCACCCAGTAGATATCACGCAGGAAGGTCGCGCGGATGGACTGCTGGTCTTTCTGGTAAATGGTCGGCGCAAAGAAGCGGCCAACCTGATCCAGTCGGAACATGCGTTCATTGGTGTGCGACCCGAGGTTGTCACTGTGGCAACCGGCGCAATCCCGCGCAAACGCGGTCTTGCCCTGATTCACGACAGCAGCCACCCCGGGGAACGCCTGCCAGCCGCCTAGGACAAACTGACCTTCGCTCAGCGCCGCGTTGCCCGTCTGCGCACCCAGCTTGCCCTTGGCACGCAGCCATCGGTACACGCCGATATTGCGCAAATCCTTGTCATCGGCGTCCAGCGTGGTCATATAGGCCGTCAGCGCCTTCAGGTCCTCGGCACGCATGGAGCCCATGGCGCCGTCCGGCTCCTCGGAATGGATGTAAGAACCCTCAAAGCCGACATAGGACTCCGTATGGGAAAGCGAACGGCGGATTGCCATGTAGTTCGTCACGTTGGGAATCGTGATTGGCGAGAACTGGTAGTCGTTGTCCGTCTCGCTGCCTTCGGTAGAGCCGCGCACGATGTTGTGCTCTCCCGTGCCCGCCGGCATGTAGTAGAGCAGCGTTGTCTTGTCGACTGCCGCCTTGCCCGGTGCCCAGGAGGGTCCCTCTTCATCCGCCTCAATGCCTTCAAAGGTGGCGGTGGTCGCGCCCGTCTTGTCGCCGAGCACGGTCCACTTCATGCTCCATTCCGGATTGGGCAGGCCGGGAAACACCTTGGTGACCGATTGGCCCGGTGCTTTTTCATAGCTGATGCGATAGCCGTGGCAAGACGCGCAATTGAAGCCGGCCCAGGCACCGTTTCCAGTATAGGGATGACTGGACTCGGCGGTCCGGTAGCCCACCCAGCCGGTATTCTTCGTATTACCCTTCATTTTCTGCGGCGTCACCAGCAACAAACCCGGAATCGGGTTGGGCATGGGATAGGGATCGAAGTACACGTCATTGATGGCCTCGGCCGGCACTTCTCCCGCCACCGTCTTGTAGGCGCCGAACAGCTTGCGCGGATCGGCCGGCTGCCGCGTGATGGGGTCAGTGGTCTTGTAAGCAAAGATCTTTGCCCAGTCCAGCTCACGCATCTTGTGCGCCAGGCCGATGTTGTAGTCGTAGGACCAGAAAATCTTCCGACCCTGCGTCAGCAGCGAGGGGAACCCGGGGTTGCTCACCGCCACGTTGATGGGGGTGATGGACTTGGTCTGCGAACCCAGTTCGGACACCACGTCGCACTTGTGCTTGTAAAAGTTGCTGGTGATGCGCTTGGTCTGGGCATCAATAACGTTGTGCGGCTGGCCTGGCTTGGTCAGCGAGCCCATGCGACCAACGCGCTTCTGCACTTGCAGGCGGACAGGACCGGCACTGGCATGCACCGGCACCTTGAACCGCACTTCCGTGTCGGTCCAGGCAAGAACATCCTTGGGCCAGTTGCTGTGCTTGATGTCGATCTCGTAATTGACCTCGGCAATGATGTCGAGCATCTGCTTGTACATGCTCAGGTCGGTTTCCAGCACGCGGCTGTTGCCAATCATGATCTTGCTGAAATCGATGTCCGTGCCCTGACCAAAGCCGGTGCCCCTGAGGGTAATCACGTCACCGGGCTTGATGGTGGGTACCGCTGATGATCCGGCGGTCCAGACCTGCACACCGTTCACCAGCATGCTTTTCGCCACCGGCGTCGGGAAGTTGGCTGCCGACAGGGCGCGCCTGAACTCACGGGTGGCGTCATAGCTGCATACGGCTTCCTGATGCGGAAAGCTGGGCGCAGCAACGCCGATTGCCGGCACCGCCAACGCAGCAAACAGCAGTGGAACCGGACTCATTTTTTTTGTTTTCATGGCACTCACCCTCCTGGCACCGGCCAAAGGGAATGCCGGCGGACAGATAATGAGGGGCGATTCTGCCGTCACCCCCCCTCCTTGGAGGGGGAAAGTGACTGTTAGTTCACTAATCAGACCCTGTGTGCTAGTTTATCCATCGGCCCAAAGCTGCCACTCATCAAAAAATAATAACAAACAGGGAGTTGGACCATGCCAGGGTCTATGCCATCCCCTCGTGAGACCGGCAACCGGATCAGTCGTCCGGAGCTGCTGCACTTGCTCGATCGCAGCCGCGACTACGCCATTACCTTGTTGCTCGCCCCCGCGGGCTTCGGCAAGACCACACTGCTACAACAATGGCGCCAGCAACAAGTTGACCGCCAGCTGGTCATGCTGGCGCTCAATCCGCGGGATGCCGAGCCCCTGCATTTCTTTTCCCGCCTCACCGAGGCCTTGCGCAAGGTCGTGAAGGGCTTCGACACCATTTCCTACACCGCCTTGAGCGCCGACATCCACCTGCCCGCCCATAGCGTGGCGGAGTCTCTACTACAGGCGTTTGAGGCCGTTGAGGCCGAACTTTTCATCGTGCTCGATGACTTCCAGATGGCCAGCCACCGCCTCATCCAGGAGGCCATGGCCATCGTACTGGAAAGCCTGCCATTTCACGTGCACTTCATCCTGGCCTCCCGTACCCACCCCGACTTCTCGCTCAGCCGCCTCAAGCTGGAAGACCGCCTGATGCTGATCGACAGCCACGACCTGCGACTGTCCCCCGCCCAGGTACGTGCCCTGGCCGCCGACATGGGCATTGCCACCACGGATGACCGGCAGCTGGACCAGTTACTGGAACAAACCGAGGGCTGGATGGCCGGCATCAAGATTGCGCTGCTGGCGTGGTTGCGGGCCGGTGACAAGGCCCTGCCCTCTTTCAGTGGTTCGCAGCCCGAGCTGGTCGACTATTTTGCCCATGCCGTACTACGCGGACTCACGCCTGACCAGCGGGAATTCCTGCTGTGCACGTCCGTCTTCGAATACTTTGACGCCGCGCTGTGTGACGCCCTCCTCGCCCGAGACGACTCTGCACGCCTGATCGATCGCCTGACCGCGCAAAGCCTCTTCCTGCAGCCGGTAGAACATATGCCGGGCGGCTTCCGTTACCATCCACTGTTCCAGGACTTCTTGCGCAATCGCCTCAGGATCGAACATCCGGACCGGCTGTCATCGCTGCACGAAAATGCTGCGCTACAGTGGCAGTTACGTGGCGAGCACGAGATAGCACTGCAACACGCCGAGCAGTCGCGCGATCCCGAGTTTTTCCTGACCACCCTGCGTACGGCCTGCGAACGCTGGACACGCAAGGGCGATTGCAGCTCCATCATCCGCTGGCTGGACCCGCTGCCGGACGAAGAGATCCTGTATGACCGCGACCTCAGCATTGCCCTGATCAGCGCCCTCATCCTGTCACGTCGCTTCAACCAGGCACGTTACTATCTTGATGCGGCCAAGCAGTCGGAAGGCCTGAACAAGGTCGACGAATCCACCTACCTGTTCCTGGAGCTGATGCTGCAGCTGTTCCAGCATGACACCGATTTCCGCCTGAATGCCGACCAGGCCATGCTGATCCGCTCCAGCCAGCACCATGACATCCGGGCGTTCTCGCTGGCCATCCTCGCCTACCACTACCTGTTGCACGGCGATTTTGCGAATGCGCTGGTGTATGCCGAGCAAGCCCGTGTCGTACTGGCACAACTGGGCTATGACTTCCTGTGCAGTTACGCCGACCTCATCCTCATCCTGTGTGACCGCAACACCGGCCGCATGCTGCAAGCCATGCAGAACTCCGAACTCAACTTCCAGCAACAGCAGCACTGCCCTTTCACCCCCCCCTGGATCAATGCTGCTACGGCTGCCGCGGTTGTCCGCTACGAACTGAACCGCACGCAGGAATCGCTGGCATTGCTGGAGCAACTGGTGCCTGTAGTGAGCTCGTCGTCCGCCACCGAGATCATTGTCTACAACTACATCACCCTGTCACGCCTGTTGAACCTGCAACAGGAGCGGACGCGCGCCTCGCGACTGCTGTCACAGCTGTCGCGCATCCTGCAAATGGGTAATTACGACCGCTTCGTCAGCCAGGTCGTGCACGAAGAGCTCCTGCAGGCGCATGCCCGCAATGATCTTGACGCCATGAACCGGATTGCCGAAACACACCAGCTGGAAAGCCGGCTGGCGAGTGGCACCTGGCGGCGCACCCGCGCCTACGATGAAGCATGGGAACGCTATGGCATGGCGACGGCCCTCTGGCTGTCATCGCAACAGCGCCATGAAGAAGCCGAACGCATACTGGATGTCGTCCTCACAGCCTTGCGCAAGAGTGGTGCAAATTCGCGTGCCGTCGTGGTCGAGGCCAACCTTGTGCTCACCCGGCACCTGATGGGCGATGACAACGTGGCCCTGCACCGACTGAAGCGCCTGATCGACCAGTACAGCGTTGCCTGCATCAACCGCAGCGTCTTCGACGAGGCTCCGGGACTCGGTCGCTTCCTGCGACGCTGCCATGACGTCGGCAACCTGCCCCTGCCTCCCATGTACGTGGAAATGTTCCGTGACCTGCTGCAGGCCGAACCGGTGGAAACCACCAATGCGCGCGACGACTCCGCCCTGCTGACGGCCAAGGAGCAGGAAGTGCTGACGCTGCTGTGCAACGGACTCAGCAACAACGAAATCAGCAACCGTATCGGCGTTGCCCTGTCGACCACCAAATGGCACCTGAAGAACATCTTTGCCAAGCTGGGCGTGACCAGCCGCACGGCTGCCATTCTGCAGGCCGCACAGGGCAAGACCGGACTGCAGGCACAGGCATGGGCACTGGTCACCGGTACCGCCACCACGCTGGCCAACCTGCCTTTGCCGATGCTGCTCTAGGGGCCGCCGCTCACCCGTGGGCAGCCAGGCGGTACAGCACGTGACTGTGGTAGCCCGTCACCACTTCGACCAGCCCCTGCAAGGCGTGCTCCAGCGCGGCGTCACTCACATCCACCAACAGTGGGCGGCCATTCAGGGCCTTGAGCTTTTCGGGAGTAGCGACGATGACCATGCGCTCGCGACCGACCGCCGCCAGTACCGCCGGGGACAACTGCTGGTTGCCACGACCCAGCAACATGCCCTGCCCACCGGTGGCCGTGATGACCAGGTGGCAATCGCCTTCGGCCGAAATCCGCTCCAGTGTCACCGCGTCGGCGTCGCTGGCCAGCAGCCGTCCTTCACGCACCACGTCCATGCCGAGCAGCGTATTGGGTAATCCCAGGACGGCCATCACGGCCGCAGGGGTGGTCCCGGGGCCGATGATCCATGTGCCGCCCTGCGCCTCCATGCGCTCCACCACGTCGGCAGCAATATCTTGCAGCACCAGTTCCTCCACCTCGCGGCCACTGCATTTGACCTGCTGCAGGTAGCGGCCCTCGGAAGGCACCCGCATTTCGCCGAAATGCCGGGCCTGCACCCGACCGGCGCGCAGTGCGGCTTCATCGATATCCCGCACATCCGCCGCATCCACCAGAACCAGCTCTCCCTTCAGCAACAGCTGAAGCACTTCAGCGGCTGCCCGGGGCGTCACCGCAAAGACGCCCGAATGCATCTTCACGCCAGCCGGAACGCCCAGCACCGGGATGCCGAGCCCGATCACACGGCAGATGTCACACGCCGTGCCATCGCCACCGGCAAACAGGATGAGGTCCACCCCCGCGTTGCGCAGCGCCAGCGCTGTCGCCTCAGTATCCCGGGCAGAAGTTACCTCTGACGATTGGTGCACCAGCTCCACCTCGAACCCCAGTTCCTGCGCCAGATCACCGCCCATGGTGCCTGCCGCGGTCAGCACCCGCAGCCGGTCGCGCCAGGGCAGCAGGGCCTCCAGCGTAGCCCGTGCCCGCAACTGGGCCTGTGGCCGCGCCCCGCGCGCCAGGGCCTCCTCGGCCACACCGTCGCTACCTTTCAACGCCACGCTCCCGCCCAACCCCGCCAGCGGATTGACCAGCAAACCCAGGCGGAAGAGCGGCGGAAGGGGGCGGGAGTCGTTTTCGAGGGGATATTTCATAGTTCGTTACACATTACAGTGACTGTCACGATACGCGGGGGACACCGCTTCATATACTGATCGGGTGAAAAGTGACCAATGTCACGGCCCGGGCTTTCCAGCCAACGGCCCGAACAGCGCGCCAACCATGGCCAAGCGAGGTGAATGATGAAAGCCAACGAAACCCTGATGACCGACCGTAACCTCGGCAATCCGTTTCACGGCGCTGCCTTGCTGGATGACCAGGGCCGCGAGATCCCCATTACCGAAGAGATGATCATGCGGGCCTGCGACGAGCTGATGAAGCTCTGGCAGTTTCCCGGCAAGGCCAACTGACCAACAGGCTGCCGACGCCGGCGGCCGCCCCTGACGAGCCAAAATCCCCGCGACAGGCGGGGATTTTTTTTGACCGTGCCACGCATCCGACAGCACTGTTTCATTCCACGCAACACAGTATCAGCAAAAGGCATGTTTTTCCTCCCGGGTGGATGAGGGACACTCAAGCTCCAAGATCAGGAGACTGCCATGTCATCTGCCACCCCCACCACGAACAGCCGTCCCGTCACCCGGATTGTGCGCAGCACGCCGGCCAGTGATGGTGCCGGCGTTCGGCTGAACAGGGTTATTGGCACCCAGCTGGTGCCCGACATCGACCCTTTCCTGATGCTGGATGAGTTCCGCTCAGACCAGGCCGGTGACTACATTGCGGGGTTTCCAGACCACCCGCACCGCGGCTTTGAAACCGTTACCTACATGCTTGCCGGCCGCATGCGCCACCAGGATAACCACGGCCACAGCGGCTCGCTGGTTCCCGGCTCCGTGCAATGGATGACGGCCGGCCGCGGCATTGTCCACTCCGAAATGCCCGAACAGGAGGACGGCCTCATGTGGGGCTTCCAGTTGTGGGTCAACCTGCCAGCCCGGGACAAAATGTGCGACCCGCGCTACCAGGAGTTCCCGCCCGAGTCGATTCCAGTGGTCAGACCAGTCGATGGCATTGAAGTCAAGCTGATCGCCGGTGACCTCCTGGGCCAGCGCGGCCCGGTTCAGGGCATTGCTACCGCCCCCGTTTACTGGGACATCGCCTTGGCCGCAAACACACGCTACGCGGTCGATGCTCCCGCGTCACACCAGGCTTTTCTCTACGTTTTTCAGGGAGATGTAGTGGTAGGACCAAACGGCGAGCACCGAGTCCCGACCGGCCAGATGGCGGTTCTTGGCAGTGGTAATACCATCGACCTTCTCGCAGGCCCGCAAGGCGGGCGCCTGCTCCTCATCGCAGGCCAACCGCTGCGGGAGCCAGTCGCCCGCTACGGCCCGTTCGTCATGAACACGCCTGCAGAAATCCAGCAGGCCTTTGTCGATTACCGGGAAGGGCGCTTCTAGCGCCCTGCTTACAGGTTGACCAGCCTGTCCAGCACCGTCACCAGCGGCTTGTCACGCTCGTAGATGTCGGTCTTGAACGACACATAACCGTCGGCGGCCACATCCACGGTCCAGTAGGCCAGCAGGATGGGCACTGGCACGTCCAGATTCACCTGTCGGGTTTTCCCCTCAGCAATGGCGGCATCCAAGCCTGCCCGGCTCCAGTTGACGACATCATCCAGCAGCAACACTGCCAGTTCATGTACATTCTCGACCCGGATACAACCCGAACTGAATGCCCGCTGGCTGGAGTCGAACAACTCCTTGTGCGGCGTATCGTGCAGGTACACGGCATAGGCATTGGGAAAACGGATGGCCATCTGGCCCAGCGCACCGTCCTCCCCCGCCTGCTGGCGCAGCACGATGTTGCCCGGCTGCCACCAGTTCACCGCACTGGCCGCCAGCGGGCGGCCGTCAGCGGTATAGACTTTGAGCCTGTTTTTCTGGAGGTATGACCTATTCTTGCGAATCTTGGGCAGGACATCCTTGGCCATGATGGTGGGTGGCACTGTCCAGGCCGGATTGAGTGTCAGGTGGGTCACCCGGGAACGAAACACGGGCGTCGACCGGTAGGCACGGCCAACCTGCACGCGTGATGTCCATACAGCCTTGCCCTCTTTCAGGTAGGCGATGCGGAACCCGGCGATATCGACCACCACCATGGGCCCGGTGCCGGGATCGTGCACCCAGCGCATGCGCTCCAGGTTGGCCCGCAGCTGGTCAATGCGCTCCGCCACCGGCGCGTTGAGAGCTGCCCGTGTAGAGGGGCCGACCACTCCGTCCGCCGCCAGGTAGGCCTCCCGCTGAAAGCGCATGACGGCCCGGGCCAGTTCGTCATCGAAAAGAGACGGGTCGGCCGGCACCTCGTGCGAGGCCAACCCCGCAATCTGCAGGCGACGCCGCAACACCGGCACGCGCGGGTCCGACTGGCCGGGTTTGAGCGACTTGCCAACCGGCAGTTGCGGCCAACCGCCCTCGTGGGCGATCCCCCGGTAGCGGGCCAACGCCGTCCTGAGCTGGTTGTACTCCGGCCGGATCGGGCGAGCGAAGTTGAACGCCGCCGCCGGCTCGCCCCGCTCGGCTGCCGCACGGGCTTCCTGCAGCAGGCTGTCGAGCGCGGGGCGGCCGGGTGCAAAATTCCAGTGGGCATCCAGGGCGACAGGATCCACCTTGCCCCGGTAAAGATGCAGCAGCGCCAGCAGGTAGCCACGACTAGCCATGGACTCCCGGGTGACAGCGGCCTCCTCCGGCCACTGCCTCAGGCGGGCCACGCCATAATCATCAGGATTGAGGCCGTCGGTGGCCAGATCCTCCAGTGCCGCCAGCAAGCGCAGGTAGCGCTCGTCGCTGTCCCAGAAGTCGGCCGGCAACCCCTTGCGGAAGGCCTCCTCGAATCCGGACAGCGCCCGGGCATCCCGCACGGCCATGGCCTGCCCCATCAGCGCCGCCGTCTCGCCATCCAGCACGGGCACTGACTCGCCCTCCGGCTCAAGGGCCCGAGGGCTTCCCGCGACCAGCATCAGGCACAGGAGTACCGTCAGGCGCCCCAGACAACCATTCATCACTGTATCCTCGCATGCAGCTTGTTACGGCCTGCGTCATCCCCACAATAAGAGAGGCAGAGCCGGTTACCATTCTGCCTTGAACACCACCAAGCGTGGTGGCAGGATGGAAAAGTATACGCAGAGCGTCTGCGAGGGATTGCACCACGAAACGGGCCCCTACCGGGAGCCTTGAACCCGTTTTCCTCGCGGAGAGCCGACACCATGTTCCGACCCCTGCTTGCTGCCCTTGCAGCCGTAACCACCCTCATGACAAGCCCCGGGGCCGTCGCCGACACCACGCTGGCCTCCCGACTGCACGCCGTCGCTCCCGACGCCAGCCCGGAAGTACTGACGTTGGCCGCCAATGCAATGACCTGCGCCCTCGCCCATGGGATGGCGCCGGCCAACCGCCTGGCCGTGATTGACTACTCCCGCCCCTCCACCCAGCCGCGCCTCTGGGTCTTTGACACGCGCGACAAAGGCCGGCTCCTGTACCGCGAGCTGGTGGCACACGGCAAGAACACCGGTGACAACGTTGCGCGCCACTTCTCCAACGAGGAGGGCAGCCTGCAGACCAGCCTAGGACTATTCCGCACCATGGATACCTATGTGGGGGGTAACGGCTATTCGATGCGCATGGACGGCCTGGAGCCTGGCTTCAATGACCAGGCCCTGAAGCGCTACATCGTCATGCATGGTGCCCCGTACGTGAACGAAGGCACCGCCAGGAAACTGGGCCGCCTCGGGCGCAGCTGGGGCTGTCCGGCCGTGCGGTCGGGCGTGGCCAAGGAAATCATCGATACCCTCAAGGGTGGTCAGCTCGTGTTCTCCTACTACCCTGACAAGAAGTGGTTGAGCCGCTCGCGCTTCCTGAATTGCACGCCAGCCGTGGCCCAGCTGTCCCGTCGCGTGGCCAGCGCCGTCAACTGACAAAGGCAACACGCCCTGACACGAAAAGGCACCACAGTGTGGTGCCTTTTTGCATGGCAAGTCTGCCATCCTGCTGCACCGTCACTCAACAACAGCTCGCAGCAAAGAGCGGACTCAGCCCTCGGATCAGTGCGCCTTCTTCCCTCCCAGCAAGCGAAATACAAACCGCTTGAAGTCATCCAGATACGTATAGACCACCGGCACCACGATCAGCGTCAGCAAAGTGGATGTTACTACGCCACCAATGATGGCATGTGCCATGGGTGCACGCTGTTCGGCTCCCTCGCCCAGGCCCAATGCCAGCGGCACCATGCCCATCACCATGGCGGCCGTAGTCATCAGGATGGGACGCAAGCGGGTACGACCGGCATTGAGAATGGCTGTCGTGCGATCCTCACCGTTCCTCACCGCGACATTGATGAAGTCGACAATCAGGATGGCGTTCTTGGTCACCAACCCCATCAGCATGATGATGCCGATGATAGAGAAGATATTGAGCGTGCTGCCGAACAGGAACAACGCCGCAAACACACCGATCAGCGACAGTGGCAAGGATGTCATGATGGCGACCGGATGCATGAAGCTGTTGAACTGCGATCCCAGCAACATGTAGATGAAAATGATGGCCAGCAGCAGCGCCGAGGCGGCATAACCGATCGACTCCTCCATGTCCTTGTTCTGGCCTTCGGTTTCGAAACGATATCCGGGCGGCAACGTGATGGACTCCTGCAGGCGCTTGATGTCGGCACCGATGTCACCGGCAGGTCGACCCTCGACATTGGCCTGAATCAGAACCTCGCGGAACAGGTTGCGACGGTTGATCTGTGCGGCACCCGTGGTTTCCTCGATCTCGACCACCTGCCCCAGGGTGATCATGTTGGGCGCGCCGGTATTCACATCCGCCACCCCACTGGCCACCGGCAACGCGCCCAGATCGCTGATGGTGCGGCGCTCCTCCCGTGGCAGTTGCACGTTTACATCGTAGTTCTCGCCACGCGCGTCCTGCCAGGTGGTGACATCATCCCCTGCCAGCAAGGGCCGCAGAGTGGCACCCAGCTTGCCGACACTCAGCCCCAGATCAGCCGCCTGCTCACGATTGATGTTCACGGCCACGGTAGGCTTCGGCGCCAGCAGTGAAGTCTCGATGTCCACCAGACCCGGAATTTTGTACATTCCCGCCACGATCTCGTCAGAGATCGTTCGTAACTGCTCAAGGTCATCACCCTGCACCGACAGCATGATGGGCTTGAGGCCACCCGAAACAGCCTCCTTGGCCGCTGCCACCGACGTCACGGTAATCCCCGCCACCTGCGACAAGCGCTTGCGCATGTCGCTGATCAGCTCCTTCTGGCTACGCTGGCGCTCGGCCTTCGGCTTTAGCTTCACGCGGATGCCCGCATGGTCCTTGCCGATGTTCATGCCGGTGTTGATGGTGGCATAGCTGGCGATCACCTCGGGATACTGGCGGATGATGTCATCCACCTGCAGCACTTTCTGCCGCGTGTATTCAAGGGAGGAGCCGGCCGGCGTCTGGAACTTCACCCCGATCTCTGAGAGGTCGGGCTCGGGAACGAACTCCCCGCCAATACTGGCCGCCAGCCCGAAAGCCCCGAACAGGCTGGCCAACGCAATCGCCATGGTGGCGGGCCGATGGCGCAACGCCCAGGCAATCACACGCTGGTACCAGTCACCGAGACGATCGAGCGCATCCGAAAAGCGATCCAGTTGCCGGCCGAGCCATGACGTCTTGCGACGACCGTGCACATCCGGATCTGGCCACACGGAAGAGAGCATGGGGTCCAGCGTAAAGCTGACAAACATCGAGAGCAGCACGGCCGACGACACCGTGACGCCGAACTGGTAGAAAAAGCGGCCGATAATGCCGCCCATGAAGGCCACCGGCAGGAACACGGCGACAATCGCCAGCGTCGTCGCCAGCACCGCCAGGCCGATTTCGCGCGTACCTTCCAGAGCCGCGGTACGATGATCCTTGCCCATGGACGCATGCCGCACGATGTTTTCGCGAACCACGATGGCATCGTCAATCAGCAGGCCAATGCACAGCGACAGGGCCATCAGCGTCATCAGGTTGAGCGTGAAGCCGAAAAAATAGACGGCAAACAAGGTGCCCAGCAGGGAAATGGGCAGCGTCAGGCCGGTAATGACGGTGGAGCGCCAGGACCCAAGGAACAGGAACACGATAAGGATGGCCAGCAGCGCTCCCTCCACCAGTGTTTTCTGCACGTCCGCGAGCGAGTTGCGAATGGACTTGGAACTGTCGGCCACCTCGATCATCTGCACACCGGCCGGCAGTTCGCTACGCAACTGCTCCATCACGGCCTTGGCCTTGTCCACTACCTCAATGGTGTTGGCGCCGGATGACTTGATGATGTCGACCGAGACGGCGCGCTCGCCGTTGATCATCGCCGCCGATTCCAGCTCCTGCTCGCCATCGACAACGTCGGCCACCTGTTCCAGGTAAACCGGGCCGCTGGCACGCTGTGCGACAATCAGGCGGCGGAAATCGTTGGGGTTGGCAATACGGCCCTTGATCTGGACGATCTGCTCGGTGTTGGCCAACTCCAGTGAGCCCGCCGGCAGCTCCTGGTTTTCGGTACGCAACACCTGCACAACCTGATCCACGCCAACGCCATAAGCGCGCAGGCGCTCCGGGCGAATGAACACGCGGATCTCGCGCTTCACGGCACCGATCACTTCCACCTTGCCGACTCCTGGCACGGTCTGGAAACGCTTCTTCGCCTTCTGTTCGATCCAGGTCGACACCTCGCGAGGCGTCAACGTCGAGGATGTGAACGCCAGTGACACCACCGGCACAGCGCCGGGGTTGTAACGCTCAATGACCGGATCGTCCACTTCATCCCGGAGCTCGTTGGTGATGAGCGCAATCTTGTCACGCACGTCCTGTACGGCAACGGCCACCGGCACATTGAGGTAAAACTCGATGGCAACAAACGACCGCCCCTCATACGAGGTGGAAAACACGCGCTTCACACCGGCAATGGTATTGACGGCATCCTCGATCTTTCGCGTGACATCGGACTCGACCACCTCCGGAGACGCCCCCACATACGTGGTGTTGACGATCACGAAGGGAAATTCGACGTTGGGAAACTCCTCGACGCCGATGTCCTTCCAGGAAAACAGTCCCAGCACCATGAGGGCGAACATCATCATGGCTGCGAAGACGGGATTGTTGATACTGACGCGGGTAAGCCACATGCTGACGGATTCCTGTGCTGGTAACGGAGGCTTACGGACCGACCTTGAGGACAGTCGCCGTGCGCGTGTCGGCCTGGTCACTCAGGCTGGCCACCACCACGACCTCTCCCTCGGCTACGCCCTTGCTCACCACTACCTCACCCGCACGCTCGTCGCGTGCGCCGGCTTCCACGGCACGCAGCTCCAGCTTGCCTTCCTTGAGCACGAAAACGGATGCCCCCTTCTCGCCACTGCGCAAAGCCGCCAGCGGCACGATCAGCGCCTGCTGGCCGGTGCCGGACGTAATCTGGCCGCGGGCGAACATGCCACCCTTCAGCGCCGCATCCGGATTGTTCACGCGCACGTACACCGGAATGGCGCGCGTCGCCGCGTCCGCTACCGGGTTGATGCGCACCACCTGTCCCTCGAAGCGGCGGCCACCAAACCCGTCAACGGTAAACAGCACCGGCTGGCCTACCTTGATGCGAGGCACTTCAGCCGCCGGCACTGATGCCTCCAGCTCCATCTGGCCCAGGTCAACAATGTCGAACAGGCGCGAATCCATGGCGACGCTGTTACCGGGCTCAACATAGCGGCGTGCCACGATACCGCTCATGGGCGCACGTACCGCGGCATCATTCAGCGCCTTGCGCGTGATGTCGACGATGGCCTGCTGTGCGCGCACGGCTTCTTCACGCGCCTCGGCCTCGCCCTGGCTACGGGCAAAATCGTTCTCGGAGAAATAGTTCTTCTCGAACAGCTTCCGATTGCGATCCACGAGCGCGCGCGACAACTGGGCCTCCACCTTCGCACTAGCGAGTTGGGCTTCGGCCTGTTTCACGCGGGCTTCCAGATCCTGTGTCCCCAGTCGGGCGAGCACCTGGCCCTGCTGCACACGCTCGCCCTCACGCACCAGCACGGCAGCAATGTCAGAGCCGACGCGGGCCTGCACCGTCGTCTGGTGCACCGGCTGCAATCCCCCCGTGACCGGCAGACCGCCCGCCAGCGCGCCGCGGCGGACCACTGCCACGTCTACCGGCAGCAACTCCAGCGGGGCTTCCGCGCCCACTGCAGCGGCCTTGTTGTCCTTGTCCTTGCACGCTGGCAGCGCCAGCACGGCCAGTGCCAGCAAGGTTGTGACGGGAATGGCAGTGCGTGCGGAAAATTTCATGCTGAAGCTGCTCCGGTATTCTTGTTGTGTTCGGTAGGCGCAATTCCTCGCCACATCATGTCCAGGATGCCCCGGGCGACTGTCGTAAAATCGATACGCTCCGGCTGTGACAGCCAAGCCAGGATCAGGCCATCGGCAAGGGCAAACCAGAACGTCGCCATCATGTCCGGGTCAATATCCTGACGAATGCGCCCGGCCGATTGCAGGTCGGTGACCATCTGCCGCGCGACGTCCCAGCCTTGCTCGTAGAACTGGCCGATGCGATCGCGCACCTCTGGTTCGCGGGAGTGCCCCATGACCTCCACGAACAGGCGCGGCCAGTCGGGATCCGTCGTCGCGGCATTCAGGCTGGCACTGAACAGCATCGCCATCAGCCGGGGGGTGTCATGCAGGGCGGCATCGGCCAGCATGGCCGACTGGGCCTCACGCATGGACGACACGTCCCGCTGGAAGCGGGAATCCAGCAAGGAAAAGTACAGGTCATTCTTGCTCTTGAAGTGCCAGTAGATCGCACCCTTGGTCAGTCCGGCATCCGATGCCACCAGATCGAGGCTGGCGCGCTGGAAGCCCTTCTGGCCAAACACCCGTGCCGCGCTGGCAATGATCCGCTCCCGCGTATCCTGCCCCTGCCCCTGGCCCTGAAAGGACAGCAGCGCAGAATAGTTCTCGGGGGGCCCAAGATGCTTGCGAACCAGCGACTCCTTGACGCCGGCGGCCAGCGCCACGTCGCTCTCGGAGGGGGTTCGGGAGGGCAGTCGGGATGCTGCCTCTCGCAAGGCAGCCAACAGCGTTTCTCTCATGGCAGCAGGCCGTCGACCAGAAGAACTCCGTTTTAGCATACCGCCGGGTATGGCGTACATACCGCCTGGACTCTCCTTCTCTGACTTGCCAAAACGGGCGCCAACCGCTAGATTAAATCATCTGTTTTAATCAGGCATTCAAGTAGAGTCCTCCCCATGTACCGTATCCGCCCCCTGGCTTCCGCCGGCACCGACTCCAGTGGTGCCACCCGCGCCGCCCTGATCGAGGCCGCCTCCCCCCTGTTTGCCGAACTGGGCTTCGAGTCCACCCGCATTCGCGACATTGCCGACCGCGCCCATGCCAACGTTGCAGCGATCAACTACCACTTCGGCAGCAAAATGGGGTTGTACCAGGCCGTGCTGAAGGCCCAGTCCGAACAGATGATTGCCAGCTTTCCGCTGCAAACACCGGACGTGGAACAAGCCTCGCCCGAAGAGCGCCTGCACTGGCTGGTGAAGAACATTCTGCGACGGGTGCTGGGCAGCAGCGAAAAAGATCGCCCCACCCGGATGTGCGTGCGCGAGTTCGTGGAGCCTACCGAGGCACTGGATTACCTGGTCAAGGAAACGGTGGCCGCACAGCATGCCATTACCCGGTCGGTGGTAACGGCCGTCGCCGGCCGCGAGTTGCCGGAAGAGGAGCTAAGCCGGCACGCCATCAGCCTGGTCAGCCAGTGCATCTATTATGGGCTGGCTGAGCCAATGCTTACGCGCCTGGGCATCAGGATTCCCCGGACCGAATCGGAGATCGATGAATTGGCGGCGCACATCACCCGCTTCAGCCTGGCCGGCATCCGCACCGCCTGATCGATGCGGTCAGGCCTTCCAGACGGCATAGCGTGCATGCAGTCGGGTGGCGACGCCGTGGCGATCGGCCAGCTCGATATCGAGTGACACCTTGCCCTTGCCCTTGCGCCGCAGGCTATCGATGAGGTGAGTCATGTCCGGCAACGTCACCGTCGCCGTGAAGTCTTCATTGAGCGGCTGGCTGAAGTGGAACTGCGCATCATAGACAGCACACTGGCAATGCCCAAACAGCGGCTCGCTCCACAAGGTAAGCAGAGACCAGCCGGTAATGCAGCCCAGTGACGTAATGCTGCCGGCAAAGGCCGTGCCCTTGTCATTCACATTGGGCGCCAGCGGTACCCGGAATACCAGTGTCTCGCCATCAAAGAACTGCAGGGACAGCTGCATGGCCGCCGTCAGCGGGATCTCCTGATGCAATTGCCCGACCAGCGCCTGCGCTCGCTGCACGGCCGCCGTCATCCCCGCCACTCCACCACGAAGTCGCCCTGCTGCAAGGGTACCTGCGGTTTGGCCTCGGCAAGGGCAGTGCCTGCGTAGATGAAGCCGGCAATGCTCTCCCCCACGGTCAGTCCAAGGGCGGCCATCACGCGCGGATGGGCGGCCATGGGGCCGGTACGCCACATGGCCGAATAGCCCTGGGCATGCAGGGCAACCAGAAAATTCTGAACCCCGGCACCGGTCGACAGCACCTCTTCGTCCCGCGGCACCTTGGCATCGTCATGGTGCCGCGTGATGGCGACCACGATCAGGGGCGCGCGCAGCGGCATCTTGCGCATGCGCTCCACTTCGGTCGGCTCCATGCCGGGCTTGTCCGCCAGCGCGGCGGCGGCAAACACCTCGCCCAGCCGGGCCAATGCCTCGTCCTGGATCACCAGGTAGCGCCAGGGCCGCAGCATGCGATGGTCGGGGGCGCGCAAGGCACAGGCAAAAGCCTTTTCCAGCACTTCGCGGGGCGGAGCAGGCTTGTCCAGCTGTCCACGCGAGCGGCGTGTCAGCAAGGCCTGGATAGCATCCATGAGTGAAGCTCCCTGTTGCAAATGATCAGGCGCGAGCCTGCGACTGTACCCCAGACAAGGCGGCGTCCGCCTCTTTCAATACGCGCTGCATGATGTCGGCCACGGCCGGCACATCCTTGACCAGCCCCTGCACCTGACCAATCAGCTGAACACCGTTGACATGGTCGCCATCCATGATGGCCTTTCGGATCTGCAAGGTGGCCGCGCCAAAATACGCCAACTTGAGTGCCGGCAGGAAGCCCTGCCTGAGGACCTCGCGAACCAGTACCGTCAGCGGCTGGCCCGTCTCGCGGGCAGCTTTCAACGCCTTCAGCAGGACACGCGGCAACGACAGCGGCTTGGCCGCCGCAGCCTCTGCCGTAGGTGTTTTCATGATGCGACAGCCCATGCTGTCGAAATTGGCGGTGTAAAGGGTGTCGCTCACGGATTTCTCCGTGATCATCTTCTTCGTGGTGGCATGCACCGGGCTTTCCTGAGAGGCGGCGAACCGGGTGCCCATGGCGACGGCATCGGCTCCCAGGGCCAGTGCCGCCAGCAGCCCCCCTCCGGTCCCGAACCCGCCCGTCGCAATAATGGGCAGCGTGGTGATCTGGCGAATGGCCGGAATCAGCACCAACGAGGTGACATCGCCACCATGCGCCGCCGCTTCATGGCCCGTCACCAGCAAGGCATCCACGCCAGCGCGCTCCGCAGCGAGGGCATGCTTTTCGTTGACCACGGTAGCAATGACCTTGCCACCGTAGTCATGCACGCGGTTACAGATCCAGTCGCCCTTGCCCAAGGAGAAGTTGATGACGGGCACCTTTTCCTCGATCGCCACCTCGGCATTGCGCGGGCCGCCCGGCATGATCAGGGCGACGCCAATGCCAAAAGGCTTGCTGGTCAGGCTGCGCACACGGCGAATCTCGCGGCGGGTTTCATCGGGACTCAGATGCCCCACGGCCAGCAGGCCAAGGCCGCCCGCGTTGGAAACGGCAGCCACCAGTTCGGCCGTGGAAACATAGGTCATGCCCGGCAACAAGACGGGATGGGCAATACCCAGCAGCTCGGTGATACGGGTTTTCATCAGGCGTTCCGGCAACATGAAGTCACCGGATTCTATACAGCCCGCTCAGGCGATGGCATGACCGCAAATGACAAAACGGGCGCACCGGGGCGCATTCCGGTCACCCCCCAAAGCAGGGCCGGGCAATCAGGCCGAGGCCTTCGCACCCGGTTTGTTGCCCGCCGGAACACCTGAGCGCTGGCCTAGCCAGTCCTTGGTGATGGACCAGGTGGTGTGCGCTGCCTTGCTGCCGGTAAATACGCCGGCGTGGCCGCCCGGCACGATCTCGAACGTCTTGTCGGGCGACGCCACCACGTTCAGGATGGCTTCCGCCGCGGCAATCGGCACGATCTTGTCATTGTCGCCGGCAAACGCCAGCAGGTTGGCATTAATGGTATTGAAGTCGGCCACCCGGTTGCCGATACGGAAGCGTCCCTTGGCCATGCGGTTGTACAGGCCCATCTTGCGGATCATTTCCTGCACAGTGGCCCCCGGATAGTCCGGCATGTTGGTGAACCATTCGTTCATGGTCATGTAGCGCGACACATACTCGTCGTCGGCCAGATTACGAACCAGTTGCAGGTAACTGGACACCGTACCCAAGGGATTGGTCATCTTGAACATCAGCGACAGGCGCTTGCCCGGTACGTGGAACAAGCTGCGCTCCATTTCCGTGATCTTGAGCCCGGTCACCTTGCCGATGGCCCACACCGGCTTGCTCAGCGCCTTGGTCAGGGGGCCGGCAAAGCCCATGCGGTGCATGTCGACCGGCGAGGCAATCGTGACCAGGTTCTTTACCTTGTCATCCTGGCTGGACGCCAGGTACATCAGGGCCAGCAGCCCCCCCATGCAATACCCCACCAGCGACTGCTCTTCACTGCCGCTGTGCTCACGAATCGCTGCCATGGCCTTGGGGAACCAGCGGCAGACGTAATCCTCCAGGGAAATATCCTTGTCGTCCTCGCGGGGTGCACCCCAGTCAATCAGGTAAACCTCAAAACCGTGCGCCAGGAAATACTGCACCATGCTGCGGTCGGCCATCAGGTCGAAGATCCACCCGAACACGCCCAGCGGCGGCACCAGGACAATCGGCAGCGCATAGCGACGCTGGCGGGCCACGTAGGCCTTGCCGTCGATGATCATGCCGGAACCCGGGGGCAGCGCCTTGTAATGACGCACCGACATCAGTCCGTCGGCACAGATCACCTCGTAACTCGACTTGTCCGCCTGGATATAACGTTCCTTGTTGACGCGCCGCTGCACGGCATTGTTCAGAAAGGCAGAGCCGGCGCGATAGAAACGCACAGAGCGGTCGATGAAATTGCTCATACATCCTCACTGAAGAAACAACAAAGCCTGAAGGGCCGCGATTGTAGGGCAGACCGGCCGGTGGCCCAATGGCCGATTGTCACCCGCAGGCGACTGTTGAGGTCAGTCATATTTCCTGGGGGCATATGAGTAGCCCGCCCCAGTAATGATCCGGCCGACACCAGACTGGCCCAAAATGACAGAAAAGAGCGACAATTGGCTCTCGTCGGATAGAGAATTGACGCTGGATAGCCAATTATGCAAGGATCCACCATCAATAAAAATAACTACAGTCCAAACACAAAAGAATGAAAGCCCTTACCTGGTTGATTGCCCTCTCAGCAGTCCTGTCTGCCCCTGCTCTGGCGCTTGAAGCGCTGGATGATGAAGCGTTGGCCGATACTCTGGGTCGGGATGGTCTTACCATCACGCTGGATCCCGCAGACGCTTACACCTTCTCTACGATCCTTCATGATAGCGATGGCTTTAGCGGGTTCACTACTCCTGGTGCTTTTGTACTCGGCAATCCCCTTGGGGGAGCAACCGGACATACTCCAACCAGCATCGATCCTGGTGCCAATCCGATCACCATCCTGATTGACGCTACTGGGGACATCGATAGTGGCACCGCTGGCAGCCAGGCATCGCTCAGCATCAATGTTACGCTTCCGGCCGATACAATCATTCACACCGGCACCCTCTCCATAGCCAGAAGCAATGGCACGGGGACCTCGATAACGAATCAGTCATCGGTCATCCTGAACGACATGACTATCACCCTCCCAGGGCCAACTGTGTTGGCCATGACATTGGGCAATGAAGCGGCAGATGGTCAAATGATGCGCCTGACAACCAACATGACTAATGGCCTCACCATATCCAACTTCGCCATTCGTGATGCAACCGCTACTGGTGCAAACGGTTACGCCATACGAGCAGACTCTATTGCCGTCACCAATGCTGGCGACACTAATCTGGATGTGGATTTGAAAATTGACGCAGCGTCAACCGGACTTGTGACAACGTTTACCCAACTTGGCTCAGACACAAATGGCATGGATATTAAAATGAATAATCTGCGCTTGGGTGACTCGACATCGAACAGCATGGGCAACCTGCATATTCTGGGCCTGAACATGAATGATGCTACGCTAAGAATTTCCGGGCACTAAATGCCATTGACTTCTGCAAAGAACCCGCCTATTGGCGGGTTCTTTGCTTTCAGGCTCTCAACTTTTCAACAAGCCCCGACTCACGCTGCGGCAGGGTTGCCAGAGCAGCCTTGAGCACACCCTCCTCGCCACACAGCACAAAACGGGATTTCGCGCGTGTCACGGCCGTGTAGATGAGAGGACGGTCCAGCACGGGCGTGACCACCTCTGGCAACACCAACAGCACATCATCGAACTCGGAACCTTGCGACTGGTGCACGGTCATCGCCCAGGCCGACTCATGCACAGGCAATCGCCCGGGTGCGAGGGCGCGGAAAGTGCCCGGCGAGGTTTCGAAAAACACGCGCAGGCCGTCTGCCGTGGGGAGGCACAGACCGATGTCGCCATTGAACAGGCGCAGGGCGTAATCATTGGCGCGAATGATGACCGGGCGGCCGGCATACCACGGACTGCGGCCAGCCTCCATGAGGGTGTTGAGGCCTTCCACACCGGCCGCGCCCTGACGATGGGCACAGAGCACACGAAAGCGCAGGAAGGCCGCAAAAGCCGATGCCGGATTGCCCTGCCGGGCAGACTCCCGGTACGCGGCGTAGCCATGCTCCATGTGTGCCGGAAGCTGTGCGGGGCTACAACGCGAAAGGTCCGGACTGTTGGCAAGTGCCTGCAAGAACATCTCGACATCCCCTTCACGCGAGGCACGGGCCGCCGCACCGATACCGCTGTCG
>JBKHWB010000014.1:0-29740 GCA_046566745.1 Gammaproteobacteria bacterium | reverse complement strand
CGATCTACCGCCCGACCGCCAGCTACGGCCACTTTGGCCGCAGCCCGTACGAGCGTGAGTATCAAAACGAGGTACGCGAAGGCGGCAAGATCCTGCAGCAAACGCACAAAGCCACCGCCTTCACCTGGGAACGGACCGACAAGGCCGACGAGCTGCGCAGCAAGGCCGGCCTGAAGTAAGCATCGGCGCACACAAAAAAGCCCGGTTTGCACCGGGCTTTTTTCATGGCAGCCTCACCGCACGGACACCATCGGCACAGGAGACAACCCCTCATGCAACAAGACATGCAGCACACCAGCCGACAACTGACCCTCACCTGGCTGGGCTTGCTCACCGGCGTCATCATGATCGGCGCCGTGATGTACTGGCTACCCTACCAGGCGGCACCGGCATTTCCGGGGGGCAGCCTCTGGTGGCTGGCCATCCTGCTGCCGGTGGCGCCGGCGCTGGTGCTGCGCCAGCGGGCGCGGGTGAAAGAACGCGAGTGGCGTCGCGAGCCGGCCAAGGCCCAGGACCTGCGCATCGCCTTCATGCTGTGCTGGAGTGTGGCCGACATGCCCGTCATGCTGGGCGCCCCCGTGGGCATGATCAGCGGCCAGCCAGCGCTCATCCTGGGCGGCATGGCGGTCTCCATCACCCTGCTGCTCTTCAGTCGACCGGACGGCAGCCGACACATCTGACGCCGTCAGATTCCCATCGACGACAGCTTTTGCAGGGCATCGGTGATCACGGACGTGAGCACCGGATGCTCCACCGCCATGCGCGCTTCCCACTCTCGCAACTGCGCCTCCAGGGTCTCGGCATCCGGGGGCAATTGCGCCTGCAGGCGCTGCTCGAGAGCGTCAAGCTCGCCATGCAGGGTCTTCTGCTGGCCAGCATCCAGGTGATGATGCTGCAGTGATGCCTTGAGGGCGGCGATTTTCTGTTCGGTCAGTTCACGGGGCATGTCCTGCTACTCCACAACGAAACGATACGTCCAGTGTAACCCGATACGGGAAGGAAGGTCGCTGACAGCCGTCACGCCCGACCCCGGGACAACGCCCCCACGGCCGGGCCTGAAAAGACCAGCCCCTGCGCCGGCTGCCACGGGGAGAGGGCATTGTCGCCCCCGGTCGCGCAGGGCGCCGGCAACAGCACAATACCGGGACAACAGCCGGAACAAGACCAAGCGACCGTTTGCCGCCGCCACCCGCTGCCGATGGCGGAGGCAGGGATGGGCAGCCGGCGCAATCGGGGGTAGAATGCCCACTCTCCCGAGGAGCGCTGCGACGGAATCCCCTTCCGCCAGGCTCGGGTTCCGGCGCGCCCTTCAGGGCGTCCCGGCTGCAACCGCGCTCGCTTGACCCTGATGCGGTTGGCGAGCCTCTGAACGACCTCCCTGCCGCGTCATTTTTCTGATCCTTCTATGGAGAATGACGCCATGACTGCTTTCCAGACTGTCGATCTGCAAAAATTCACCGACTACAAGGTGGCCGACATTTCCCTGGCCGAATACGGCCGCAAGGAAATCATCCTCGCTGAAACCGAAATGCCCGCCCTCATGGGCCTGCGCCGCAAGTACGCCGCGCAGAAACCGCTCGCCGGCGCCAAGATCATGGGCTGCATCCACATGACCATCCAGACCGCCGTCCTCATCGAGACGCTGGTGGAGCTGGGCGCGGAAGTGCGCTGGTCGTCCTGCAACATCTTCTCGACGCAGGATCACGCTGCCGCTGCCATCGCCGCCGCCGGCATTCCGGTGTTCGCCTGGAAGGGCGAGACCGAAGCCGAATACGAATGGTGCCTGGAAAAAACCATCCTCGACGGTGACAAGCCCTGGGATGCCAACATGATCCTCGACGACGGCGGTGACCTGACGCTGCTGGTGCACAAGAAGTACCCGGACATGCTTAAGACCATCCACGGCATCACCGAGGAAACTACCACCGGCGTGCACCGCCTGCTTGAAATGCTGGCCAAGGGCGAACTGAAAGTACCGGCCATCAACGTCAACGATTCCGTCACCAAGTCGAAGAACGACAACAAATACGGCTGCCGCCACTCCCTGAACGATGCCATCAAGCGCGGCGTCGACATGCTAATGGCCGGCCGCCGTGCGCTGGTCATCGGTTACGGCGACGTGGGCAAGGGTTCCGCACAATCGCTGCGCCAGGAAGGCATGATCGTGCGCGTGCAGGAAATCGATCCGATCTGCGCCATGCAGGCCTGCATGGACGGCTATGAAGTCGTGTCCGCCTACCGGAACGGCATCAACACCGGTAAATTCGAGGACGTCGACCAGCGACTGCTGGGTGAAACCGACCTTATCGTCACCACCACCGGCAACACCAACGTGTGTGACGCTGCCATGCTGCGCGCCCTGAAAAACGGTGCCGTGGTCTGCAACATCGGCCACTTCGACACCGAGATCGACACCGCCTGGATGCGCACCAACTGGCACTGGGAAGAAGTGAAGCCGCAGGTGCACAAGATCTACCGCGCGGCCCCCGGCTCCGATGTGAACCCGTCCGACCCGAACTACCTGATCCTGCTGTCCGAAGGCCGCCTGGTGAACCTCGGCAATGCCACCGGCCACCCGTCGCGCATCATGGACGGCTCCTTCGCCAACCAGGTGCTGGCGCAGATGTACCTGTTCGACCAGAAGTTCGCGTCGCATTCGCCGGCCGTGCAGGAACGCATGCTCAAGGTGGAAGTGCTGCCCAAGAAGCTGGACGAGGAAGTGGCCGCCGCCATGGTCGCCGGCTTCGGCGGTGTGATCACGCAACTGACGCCGGCCCAGGCCGACTACATCGGCGTAAAAGTGGAAGGCCCGTTCAAGCCGGACGCCTACAAGTACTAAACAACCCTGGGCAGAGCGTTCAGGTTCCCCGTGGGAGCGGCTTCAGCCGCGACAGCGTTTGCATTACTGGAATGCTTCGCGGCTGAAGCCGCTCCCACATGAACGCTCTCGCCCCTGAGGATGCCATGAGCAAACATTATTCTTTCGAATTCTTTCCGCCCAAGACCGACGCCGGCGCCGTCAAGCTGCGCGACGTGTACACGGCACTGGCCGCGCTGAAGCCGGAATACTTTTCAGTGACCTATGGTGCCGGCGGCTCCACGCGTGACCGCTCGCTGGGTACCGTACTGGAAATCCAGCGCGAGTCCGGCCGTCCGGCCGCACCGCACCTGTCCTGCATTGGCGACAGCAAGGCGGAACTGTCCGAACTGCTGCAGACCTACATCGACAACGGCATCCGCCACATCGTAGCGCTGCGGGGCGACCTGCCCTCCGGCATGGGCGGCGCCCACGGCGAGCTGGCCTATGCCGCCGATCTGGTGAAGTTCATCCGCGACACCACGGGCGACCATTTCCACA
Source organism: Gammaproteobacteria bacterium (assembly GCA_046566745.1). Lineage (GTDB taxonomy): Bacteria > Pseudomonadota > Gammaproteobacteria > Pseudomonadales > Moraxellaceae > UBA2031. Next base: position 26,382 of record JBKHWB010000014.1, on the reverse strand, counting down.
TCGAAGTCGCTGCCTATCCGGAATGCCATCCGCAGGCCGCCAACCTGGATACCGACATCCGTCACTTCGTGCAGAAGGTGAAGCAGGGCGCCAGTTCGGCAATCACGCAGTACTTCTTCAACGCCGAAAGTTACTTCCATTTTGTCGAGCAGGTACAGAAGCAGGGCGTCGACATTCCCGTGATTCCCGGCATCATGCCGATCACGAACTTTGCCAACCTCGTGCGCTTCTCGGATGCCTGTGGCGCCGAGATCCCGCGCTGGATCCGCAAGCAGATGGCAAGCTTTGGTGACGACGTCGCCAGCACGCAGAAGTTTGGTGAAGACGTAGTGACGTCGATGTGCGAGCAGCTGCTGGCAGGGGGCGCGCCCGGCCTGCACTTCTACACCATGAACCAGACTGAACCGACGCTGGCGCTGTGGCGGCGACTTGGCCTTTCGAAAGACTGAGGTCGTCGCAATAAAAAACGGGGCATAAGCCCCGTTTTTTATTGCCAACCCGCTCACTTGCCGCCCATGCGCCGGATCACCTGCACCAGCGCCTGCCGCTCCTCCAGCGTCAGCTTGTCACGATAGGCCGGCATGATGCGGGGGCCGCGATCAATTTCGGCCAGAATATCCGCATCCGAATTGGCCGCCTGCCAACTCACACTACTGAAATCACGCGCGAAATACAGATAGCCGCGCCAGCCATTTGCTTTTCCCGTATCGCCATGGCATTTGGCACAGTGCTCCCTGTACAGAGACGGCCCGTCCACGGCTTGCACCGGCGCGCTGCACAGCAATACCGTCATCCCGACTCCGATCCATGACTTCATGACTACCCTCCGGTTGATGGGCACAGCATAGCGCAGGCTGACGGTGGCATGGCACGGGTTTTCGCCCTACCATCACCACATGCCCATTGATAACGCCGCCATGAGCCTGAACGATTCCATTGCCCGCCGCGACCTGCGTCATGTCTGGCACCCCTGCACGCAAATGCAGGACCATGAAACCCTGCCGATTGTGCCGATTCGCCGCGGCGAAGGCGTCTGGCTGGAAGATTTCGACGGCAAACGCTATCTCGATGCCGTCAGCTCATGGTGGGTTAATCTTTTCGGCCATGCCAATCCGCGCATCAATGCCGCTGTGAAGGACCAGCTCGATACGCTGGAGCACGTCATACTGGCCGGCTTCACGCACGAACCGATCATTGAATTATCAGAGCGACTCGTCGCACTCGCACCGCCGGGACTGACGCGCTGCTTCTATGGCGACAACGGATCTGCCGCGACCGAGATCGCGCTGAAGATGAGCCTTCACTACTGGCGCAACACCGGCAAGCCGGAAAAAGCCCGTTTCATCTGCCTGGAGAACGGCTATCACGGCGAGACACTGGGCAGCCTGAGCGTCACCGACATTCCGCTGTTTTCGTCGACCTATGCCCCCCTGCTGAAGGAGCACCTGCGGGCACCATCTCCGGACTGCTCCCGGCGTCAAGAGGGCGAATCGTGGGAAGCGCATTCGCGGCGCCAGTTCGAAGGCATGGAACGGCTACTGCAACAGCACCACCATGAAGTGGCTGCTGTCATCATCGAGCCACTCGTGCAGGGTGCGGCTGGCATGAAGATGTACCATCCTGTCTACCTCACGCTGTTGCGCAAGGCCTGCGACCACTACGGCGTCCACCTGATTGCCGACGAGATCGCCGTTGGCTTCGGTCGCACCGGCACGATGTTCGCGTGCCAGCAGGCCGGTATCACCCCGCACTTCCTCTGCCTGTCGAAAGGCCTGACAGCCGGCTACCTGCCGATGTCGGTCGTCATGACCACCGAGGCCATCTATGCAGCCTTCTACGACCGCTACGAGACCCTGAAAGGCTTCCTGCATTCGCACAGCTACACCGGCAATGCCCTTGCGGCGCGGGCGGCGCTGGCCTCGCTGGATATTTTTGCCCGCGACAACGTCATCGAAAAAAACCGCGAACTCGCCCGCGTCATGGCAGATGCACTGGCACCACTGGCACAACATCCTAACGTGCTGGAGGTGCGCCAGACCGGGATGATTGCCGCCATCGAACTGGTGCAGGATCGCAGGACACGCGCGCCCTTCGATTGGCGCGAACGCCGCGGCCTGAAGATTTTCGAGCATGCACTCGCCAATGGCGTGCTGCTGCGGCCGATCGGCAACGTCGTTTATTTCATTCCGCCTTACGTGATCACACCCGATGAAATCCGCTTCATGGTGAGTGTGGCCACACAAGCCATTCAGGCCGCGCTCACCGGCCCTTCTTTTGGACAGGACAACTCTGTAACGCTGCCATGACTCGCCTTTATGTCGATATTCCGCTTATGCAAGACAGTGACACATTGCTGCCGGATGATGCCGCCCATCATCTTGTCCGCGTCCTGCGTGGCTCCATTGGCGACCGGGTCGTTCTTTTCAATGGCCAGGGAGGCGAGTACGACGCCGAGCTGATCGAAGCATCAAAGCGAGATGCCCGTGTGCGTCTTGTTTCCTTCCGGCCCGACGACAAGTCCTCGCCACTGCACACCCATCTCGGCCAGGTCATGTCGCGCGGTGAACGCATGGACTATGCGATCCAGAAGGCGACCGAACTGGGCGTCAGCGAAATCACGCCGCTCACCAGCGAACGCTGCGAACTGAAACTGCGCGGTGAAGAGCGCGCCGACAAGAAGCTCGAGCACTGGCGCCGCATTGCGATTGCTGCCTGCGAGCAAAGTGGCCGCAACCGCCTGCCGGTCATTCATGCACCGATGTCTGTCGAAGAGTGGCAGACACGCGTGCAGGCCGATCTCAAGCTGGCGCTGGCACCTGCCGTCAGCGGCTCGTTGCCGCATGACAACCCGCCAGGCCGGGTGGCACTGCTGATTGGCCCCGAGGGGGGACTGTCCGAACGCGAAATCGCTGCCGCCATTCACCAGGGCTTCCGTGCCTGGCAGATCGGCCCCCGCGTCATGCGGACCGAAACAGCTCCCGTCGCCGCCCTGGCCATGTTGCAGATGCTGTTTGGTGATTTCCGCTGATGGAAACAGCCAGCAACGTCCGCTCCCTGATACGGAAATGGCGTGTCACCCTGGTGATTTCAGCGTGGCTCTCCACGCTGCCGTCGTTGCAGGCCGCATCCGCGCCGGATGCCCCGGAAGGCGATACCGGTCGCTACACGCTGAGTGCCGCCACCGGGAAGGCAGCCATGGTCGTGACCGCCAACACCCACGCCACGACTGCCGCCATCGCCATGTTGCGCAAGGGGGGCAGTGCCATGGATGCCGCCATCGCAGCACAAGCCGTGCTGGGACTGGTGGAGCCGCAATCATCGGGATTCGGTGGCGGCACCTTCCTGCTGTACCACGACGGGGAGAGCATCATCAGCATTGATGGCCGGGAGACCGCACCCTTCAACGCACGCGCAAACCGCTTTCTGGACGGAAACGGCCGCCCGATGGACTTCCATGCGGCCATTCGCAGCGGTTTGGGCGTCGGCGTTCCCGGCGTGCTGGCAGCGCTGGACGAGGGGCACCGCCGCCATGGCCGCCTGCCCTGGCGCGAACTCTTCGCGCCCGCGATTGATCTTGCCCGTAACGGCTTTCCCGTGTCCCCGCGACTGCAGGCTTTGATCGCACGCGACCCGCTGTTGCGAGAATCGCCCTCCACGCGCGGCTACTTCTTCGATGCCGGCGGACAGGCGCATAACAGCGGCTACCTCCTGAAGAATGGCGACTATGCCAATGCACTGAGTCGCATCGCGCGCAAAGGGGCGCGCGACTTCTATCAGGGTCGGCTGATGAAGACCCAGCGCGCCGCCTTGAACCGGGCCGGCGCCGATCTCGCCACGGCCGACTGGACAGGCTATCGCGCCCGCGTTACCGCGGCACTGTGTGCACCGTACCGGCAGTACCGCGTCTGCAGCGCACCGCCGCCGGCAGGCGGACTGACCGTATTGCAGACACTGCGCCTGCTCGACGGATCTCCCGCACGCACGCCGACGGAGCAACTGCACCAGTTGCTGGAAGCCCAGCGCCTCAGCTTTGCCGACCGCCAGCGTTACAGCGCCGATCCGGCCTACGTCCCGGTACCCGTTGGCCCCCTGCTGGCGGACGACTACGTCACTGCACGTCGCGCACTGATCGCTGACGAGTCCATGCAGAAGGCAGAGCCAGGCATCCCGGCGGGACTCACGCCTCCCTGGGGCACGGACGGACAACTGCTGGAAAACGGCACCACCCATCTCGTGATCGTCGATGCGCACGGGCACTGGCTCTCCATGACCAGTTCGATTGAAGATGCCTTCGGCAGTCGCCTGATGGTGAGCGGCATGCTCTTCAACAACCAGCTCACCGACTTCAGTTTCCTGCCGCAGGAAGGCGGACGCCCACTGGCCAATCGCGTGCAGGGCGGCAAGCGCCCCCGTAGCGCCATGTCCCCCGTGATTGTGCTGGATGCCGACGGACGTCCTTTCCTGGCCGTAGGCTCCCCCGGCGGCAGTCGCATCATCGGTTATGTGCTCAGGGCACTGACGGCCAGCCTCGACGACAACATGGCTCCGGCAGAGGTCGTGCAGCTGCCGCACGTGTTGTCGCGCAACGGCCCCTCCGAGATCGAAGAAATGCTACCAATGGCATCCATGACGGGACTGATCAACCGCGGGCACGAAGTCACCACTGTCGACATGAACAGCGGCCTCGCCATCATTCGTCGCACGCCGCAAGGCCTGCTGCAGGGCGCTGCCGACCCGCGCCGCGAAGGACAAGCCACAGGACTGTGACACCATGACTGCTTCAGGAACAAAACGCATACCCCTGCACTGGCAAATGCTGGCCGCCATCCTGCTCGGCGCACTGGCAGGATTGCTGCTGAACCGGATGGATCTGGCACCGGGGCATGGCGTACACGTCACCCTGGCGCTGGTCGGCCAGCTGTTCATGAATGCCCTCAAACTGTTGGTGATTCCGCTCGTGGTGAGTTCCATCATCGTCGGCGTGAGCAGCCTCGGTGACGAAATCCGCCGCATGGGCAGCAACACGCTGGCTTACTACATCGGCAGCAGCCTCTGCGCGATCGCTGTCGGCATCACCTGCATCAACCTCATCGAACCCGGGCTTGTGAACGGCAACCCACTGGGCACGCAGATGACCCTGCCTGCGGAAACCGCTGCCACGCTGGACAAGGTGCAGGACAAATCGCTCGGTGACGTACTGGACCTGTTCACCAGCCTGGTGCCGGCCAACCTGTTCTCGGCAGCCGCGGCCGGCAATCTGCTGGGGCTCATCCTGTTCAGCCTGGTCTACGGCTTTTTCCTCGGACGTTTGCCCGATGAGGTGAAGCAGGTACAGATGCACTTCTGGTCCGGCGTTCAGCAGATCATGATCCGCATCACCCACCTCGTGCTGTGGTTTGCACCGGCCGGCGTGCTGGCCCTCATTGCCGGCACGCTGGCCAGCACCGGCTTTGATGCGCTGCTGCCGATGCTGTGGTTTTTCCTGAGCGTCGCGCTCGGACTGGCGCTGCACATGTTCGGCACCATTTCGCTGTTTCTCTGGAAGGTGGCCGGCGTGTCGCCCTGGCGGCACTTCAAGGCGATGACGCCCGCCCTGCTCACGGCCTTCTCGACCGCGTCCAGCAACGCCACGCTGCCCGTCACCCTGCGCAGCCTGCGCGAACGTGCCGGCGTTTCCGAAAAAGTCGCCGGCATGAGTGCGCCGCTGGGGGCCAGCATGAACATGGACGGCACGGCGCTCTACGAATGCGCTGCCGCACTTTTCCTGGCCCAGGCCTACGGCCTCGACTTGTCCTTTGCACAACAGGTCACCGTGGTCCTGATCGCGCTGCTGACCGCGTTCGGCATGGCCGGGATTCCCGCCGCGAGCCTGGTCGCGATTGCCGTCATCCTGGGCAGTATCGGCTTGCCGCTGGAGGCCATCGGCCTGCTGTTGATCACCGACCGCCTGCTGGACATGTGCCGTACTGCGGTCAACGTCTACAGCGACTCGGTCGCCGCGGTATTCGTTGCCAGCCGCGAAGGCGAGGCACTCGCACCGCTACGCCAGACGACACCGCCGCCCCCATAAAAAACGCCGGCAAGTTGCCGGCGCTTTTCATTGCGTGCCCGTCAGAAGGGCCGCATGCGGTTCATGGTGCCATCCTTCACGATGACCTGGTGCCACAGCGCCCCCACCACATGCAGGGCAACCAGGACCAGCAGCAGCGGCCACCACACATCTGTATGCAGCTCCTTGATCTGGGCCGCGAGTTCCTTGTTCTCACCCAGGAAGACCGGCACTTCAAACAGCCCGAACCAGGACACGTCGCGACCACCAAACTGCGACATAATCAGGCCCGACAACGGCATCATCAGCATGACGAGATACAGCCCCCAGTGCACGACCACGGCGAGACGATGCTGCCAGACGTTGGTGATAACAGGATCGGGCACAGGGCCCGACAAGCGCCAGCCCAGACGCGCCCACAACAGGAAAAACACTGTCAGCCCGATGGCCTTGTGCAGGCCCATCCACTCGCCTCGCTCAGGCGAACCCTTGGGCATCTCGCCAGCCTGCTCAACGGCAAACCAGGCACCAACGATCAGCAGGAACATGCCCCAGTGAAACAGCTGGGCGACCCAGCCCCAACGTTGGGCAGAGTTGCGTGCGGACATAGGAAATCTCCGGAAGACTACGGACAGACTAGCGTAGCAAGCTTAAGGCAACATGACGCCCGACTCAGACGGCCAGGCGATCCTCAAGAGCATCGAGGTCGGGGATGACAGCAAGCTCGCCGGCATAACGTACCTGAAGGAACTCCACCGGCCCGACCGGTGCACCCTCCAGATCCTCCAGCTCGGCAATTTTCACCTTGGCCACCCGCGGCGGCGCCTGCAATCCGATACCGTAGTACGGCAACTGCGAACTGCCGCGGATGCTGCTGAGAATGGCGATACGTTCATACTCGCGACCGGCGCTCTCGCCGTTCATGGTCTCGAACGCCACTACCGGCACGTTCATGTCGCGCCAGACGACAAAGCCCTGGTGCCACTCGGGCGCCCCTGCGGGGGCTGCCAGGCGATCCTCGGCCGGCACCACCTCGGCCACCGTCACGTTGGGCAGCAATAACTGTCGTCCTGCAATGGGGGCCAGCAGGCAGGCGATGGTGCCGGTGGTGGCCCCCAGCAGCGTGGTCTGATTGAGGGTAAGCTGGGTCGACGCCATGTCTCTATTCCTCAGGCCGACAGCGCGACACGCTGCCGGACATGTTCAACAAGATGAGCCGCCATTTCTTTTGGCGAGCCATTGAAAGTCACCACGCCCGTGGCACGCATCGAGTCCGGCTGGCTCGCGCAGGCGGACGTTTCCGCCGTCTGCGCCCAGATAAAGCCACCGGCCTCCTGCAACTGCGGACCCGAGATCGAGCCATCACCCCCCATGCCGCTGAAAATCAGGGCACCGGCGCGATTGCCAAAACGACGCGTGACATTGGCGATGACCTGGTCGATTGACGGCGCGTAGGGACCGTCCCATTTCATGTTGCGATAAATGATCTCGCCGTCCGGACCGAAATCGATTTCACTGGCCACCGGGGCAATCAGCAGTTCGCCCGCCACCAGACGGTCGCCAGGCCCGGCAATCCTGCAGGGCATGCCATTGTGGCGCACCAACACATGGGTCAGGGTGTCCTGCATGCGTTCGTCGATATGCTGCGCCAGCAGGAACGCCACCGGCAGGCCCTTTGGCAACGAATCCAGAAACTCCTTCACTGCCGCCGGCCCGCCAAGCGATGCCGCCAGCACGCACACCACATCAAGTCCGTGCGCATGGTAGGCCTGGATTTCCGGCGGCAGCGCCAGAGGCTCGGCAGGAGCCCCAGCCCGGGCCTGCAGCTCATCCAGTTTTTCGTCCTGCACGGGCTCGCCCACCGTTTCCTTGAGCTTGACGAAAACGCGGCGCTCCCACCGGGGATACGTCCGTGCCCCTTGCGGCGGAGCCTCTTCCAGCCCGAACAGGATGGGCGCCGCCGTGTGGTCAAGCAGGCGATCGAGAAACTCGTCGTCCTCGTCCTGCATGTCGACCACCCAGGCGTCCAGCTCCGCATCGTCCAAGGTCTTCTCGTCCAGCCGATCCGGCGAGGTATTGAAGCTCAGCTCGTAGCCATGACCCTTCACGGTCTGGGCCAGGGCCAGCCGCTGCAGGTTGGAATCACTGACCACGCCGATACGCGGGTTGCGACGTTCATTCATGCCGATTACCTCACCGCCGCGGCGGCCAGCAATTCACCGATGGTCTCTAGCAGCTGCTCCTCCTGGAAGGGCTTGCCCATATAGGCATTCACGCCGATCTGGAAAGCGCGCTCACGGTGCTTTTCACCGGTACGCGACGTGATCATGATGATCGGCAGATCCTCGAGGTTCGGGTTGTGACGGACCAGCGACGCCACTTCGAAGCCGTCCATGCGCGGCATTTCGATGTCGAGCAGCATGATGTCCGGCCGCGCGTCTTCGAGCTTTGCAATGGCATCCATCCCGTCCTTGGCCAGCAATACATCGTAGCCATGGCGCTCGAGCAGACGCGAGGTCACCTTGCGCACCGTCACGGAGTCGTCGACCACCATGACCGTACGCGTGCGTTTTACCTCGGCCGCCGGCAGGGCGGCGGCGCTGCCCAGCGTGACCGAGACGCGCGGCTGTGCCAGCGAGGCGGCGCGCAGCATGGCCACCACATCGAGAATGATGACGACGGAGCCGTCACCCAGGATCGTGGCGCCGGAAATACCGGCCACCGTCGCGAGCTGCGAACCCACCGACTTCACCACGATTTCACGGGAACCGATGAGCTGGTCGACCTGGATGGCAATGCGCTGGTCACCGCCACGGATCAGCAACACCGGCAGGGGCAGCACATGGCCCACCAGGTTCGGCGATTTCACGCCGTGTACGAACTCGCCCAGGTAGGACAGCTTGTAGGCAATGCCGGCGTATTCGAACAGGGGGGCATCAGGCGCGTAATACGTCTCCAGCTCGTAGGGGCTGGCCCGCACGATGCCCTCGATCTGCGACAACGGAATGGCATAGCTGTCCTCGCCAATGCGCACCATAAGGGCGCGATTCACCGCCACGGTGAACGGCAGGCGAATGGTGAAGGTAGTGCCCTGCCCGGTGACCGAGGCAATCGAGACCACGCCGCCCATCTGCTTGATTTCGGACTGCACCACGTCCATGCCCACGCCACGGCCGGAAATCTGCGTGACCGCCGACGCCGTGGAGAAGCCGGCGTGGAAAATGAACTGGATGACTTCCTGATCGGAAATGTCCTGGCCTTCGGTAATGAGGCCGCGCTCCAGCGCCTTCTTGCGCACCGCCGGTATGTTGATGCCACGACCATCATCGGCCAGCGTCAGCACCACTTCGCCACCTTCACGCGACAACGTCAGCGTGACACGTCCCTGCGCCGGCTTGCCGGCCGCGGCACGACCGGCCGGATCTTCCAGGCCATGATCGACCGCGTTACGCAGCATGTGCTCCAGCGGCGCGACAATACGCTCAAGCAGCGTACGGTCCATTTCGCCTTCGGGATTGATGACATCCAGATCGGCCGGCTTGCTGATTTCCTGGCCGGTCTGCCGCACGATGCGCTTCAGGCGGGGCACCAGACGCGAGAACGGCACCATGCGCGAACGCATCAAGCCTTCCTGCAGCTCGGTATTGATGCGTGACTGCTGCAGCAGCAGCGTTTCGGTATCGCGCGCCTTGTCCAGCAGCGTCGACTTCAGGTCGAGCAAGTCGGAAGCCGATTCGGCCAACGCCTTTGACAGCTGGTTCAGGGACGAGTACTGGTCCATTTCCAGCGGGTCGAAATCGTCGTACTTGCCCGCTTCATCGTTGTGACGAGCGACGATCTGGGTTTCCATTTCCGAGTCCATGCGGCGCAGCTGGTCAGCCAGACGCTGGATGGTGGCCCCCATTTCCTCCACGGTCTGGGCAAAACCATGCACACCCATTTCCACACGGGAACGGGTAATCGAGGTTTCACCGGCCAGGTTGACGAGCTTTTCCAGCAGGTCTGACGGCACGCGGATCATTTCCTGCGGACCACGGGCTCCGGCGTCCCGGCGGAAGCCCCCCAGCATGGACGGCGGCTGTACGCGGTCGCCGGCGGCGGGCACTGGCACAGCCGCGACGGGAACTGCAGGCAGCGCAATATCGGCCGCCGGGACAGGTGCTACTACCACCGGCGCAGGCCCGGCCAGGGGCTGCGGGGCAGCCGCGACCATACCGGAACGCACGGCCTTGAGCCGGGCCAGCACGGCCTCCTGGCGGGCCCCGAGGCCGGCGAAGAAGGCATCGTCCGCCTGCTTGCTACCGTTCTGGATGGCCACCAGGTCGGTTTCCCAGTCGTGCGCCAGATTGCCCAGGTCTTTCAGACCAGCCAAGCGTGCGCCACCCTTCAGCGTGTGCAGGTGGCGCAGCAGCGACTCCATCGGCGCCGAGGCATCCCTCTGCTCCAGCCACTCACCCAGCGAGGTTTCAATGCCCTCCGCCAGCTCATCCGATTCTTCAAGGAAAATCTCGAGGATGTCGGAATCCACATTCTCGGGAACCGGGGCCGCCTCGATGGTCCGGGGCGCCAACTGGTCGAGCGGCACCGGCACCGGTGCGGGCACCGGCGCCACCGGTGTCAACGACACGCTGTCAGGCACATCCTGGAAATTGTCGGGGTCGGCAATATAGCGCTCGACCTGCAGCACCAGATCCGCCGTTTCCGGACAGGCACCGCTATTGCGCAGAGACTCCACGGCCGCCGCCAGGCGATCATGGCAGCGGTTGAGCAGGCCGAACAACGGTTCCGTTGCGCTCATGCGGCCATCGCACAGCGCCTCGTACAGGTTCTCCATGTGATGCGCCAGGTCGCCCAGCGCCTTGATCTCGGCCATGCGCGCGCCACCCTTGAGCGTGTGCAGGCCTCGCTGCAACTGCTGTACCGGAAGGGTGTTGTGGGTATCCCGACGCCATTCCGCCAGCTGCTCGCTGGTGTCGTCCACGATCTCGCCGGCCTCTTCCAGGAAGATTTCCAGCAACTCGGGATCAAAGGCCTCCTGCACAACCCGCGGCGCGGCTACTGGCGCCGGGGCGGCCGGCGCCACGACCTCGGGTTCAGCCTGCTGCTCCGGCAACCACTCATCGGCGGTGACAACGGATTCAGCGGCAACGGCCTCCGGGAAAAACTCGGCAAACAGGCTGTCGGTATCCTCTGCCGGACTCGCCGCGACCTGCGCAGGGACCGACTCAGCAAGCGTGATGCCGGCCGACGGATCGCGCCGGAACGCGTTGATGGCATTGACCAGATCCAGCCCGGAAGCGCAACGCCCCGAACTGCGCAGATCCGCCACCATGTTCGCCAGACGGTCATGGCAACGCTGCAACAGGCCGGTCAGCTCGGGTACCGGCTGGTATCGGCCGTCCACCAGTCCTTCGTAAAGGAACTCCAGTTCGTGGGCGAGGTCCCCCAAGGCACGAATCTCGGCGAGGCGCGCCCCGCCCTTCAGCGTGTGGAGATGACGCTGCAGGACCGCCAGCGGCGACATGTTGTCCGGCTGCAGGCGCCAGGTATCCAGCTCCGCCTCGGCGGCCTCCAGCACCTCGTCCGCTTCTTCCAGGAAAATTTCCAGCAGTTCAGGGTCCACTGCCTCTGCCGGTGCGATGTCCGCCGGAGCCTCCCAATCGGCGGTTCCGGCATCAGTCATGCGCTCGGCCAAACTGGAGCGGTCTTCGCTCTCGAACGCAGCGACCACCGGTTCGTCACTCATCACCGGTGCTGCCGCCGGGGTTTCCAGCAGATCCAGCAAACGGGTCAGCACTTCGTCGTTAGCCACCACGGTCTGACTGGCCGCCAGCGTATCGAAAACGTTGACGATCTCGTCATGCGCTGCCGACAGGTCGTTCATCAATTCGTTGTTGAGCAACAACTGGCCTCGCGACAAGGCCCCGTACACGCCAGCCAGGCGCTCGCACAACAGGGCCAGCGGCTCCACGCCGGTCGACGATGCTGCTGTTGCCAGCCGACCGAGTTCGTCCTGGAGGGCAGCTCGCTTCTCGTCCGCCTCCTCGCCATGCAGCCAGCCGTCCAGCTCCCAGGGTGCATCCAGCACGTCATCCAGGCCCAGCTCCATGAAGCTGGCCACCAGACCGGCCTTGCCTACCGTCAGGGCGCTGACACCCGAGCCAAGTTGCTCGGTCTGCAGGCGTTCAAGATCCTGCAGGCGGTCATGGTCGAGTTGGTGGATATGGTCAATCAGCGCCGCCGATCCCTCCACCGCACCGGTCCCGCCCGTCGTCAGGCTACGAATACTGTCATTGATCAGCCTGTGTCCTTCGCGCAGGGCCTGCAAATGATCCTGCCGGGCATTGCTGCCCTGATTGCGCAGATCCTTGAACAGGTGCTCCAGCGGAGCGGCCAGCTCGGTGACCGCGCCGATACCGGCCATTGCCGCCGACCCCTTGAGCGTATGCAGCGAGCGGATCACCGCGTCCGAAATCGCCGCCGACGAACGCGCCGGATCGGTGCCGTCGAGATAGGCCTGGATTTCAGTCAGATGCGCATCCGCCTCGCTCGTGAATATCTCCAGCAAAGCCGGATCAACATCGGACTCAACAGGCTCGGCGACAGCTACTGGAGGCGCTTCCGCTACCACCTCTCCCGCTGCCTCGGTTGGCACCCCATCCACGTCCAGCGCCACCGTGACGACCGGCTCCATGGCTTCGGCGGACTCGGACAACACGTCGTCCCATGCCGCATCCGCGTCCGTCGTTGCCAGGCTGGCATCTGCCGCACCTTCGTCGCTGTCTGCCGTTACGGGCTCGTCCGACACCACATCAAAAACATCCGTCTCGAACCGCGCCACCTCCAAGACAACCGGCTCTGCCTGTGCCGCCTCCGCCAACAGGAGCTCATCCCATTCGGCGTCCGCTTCCGCAGAAGGGGCGTCCGGCAGGGCGTCTACTGGCGTCACGACGTCGTCCGGCAGCTCGTCAGCAGCAGCCAACGCCGCCGGTGCCAGGCTCGCGGCCAGGGCATCAAAGGCCGCCTCAGCCTCGGCACGCTCGTCCGGCTCGACCAGGGGGCCGGCATGCGCCTGTTCGGCCGCCTGCGCCACATCCAGCGTGGTCAGCATCTCGCCCCGCGACACCGCGTCCGCGGCCGCCATCAGCGGACTGGTATTGATGCGCGGCGACGTGCGACTGGCGAAATCCTCCACCAGCCCCGGAATCACCGAGAGACATTCCGAAATCAGGTTGACCATCACCTGATCCGGTGCCAGCACCTTGTCTCGCACCTTGTTCAGCATGTTCTCAAAGGCCCAGGCGAGTTCGCCCACTACCTTGGCTCCCACCATGCGGCCCGACCCCTTCAGGGTGTGGAAGCCACGACGGAACTCAAGCAGGGAGGCGGTGTCATCGAAGTTCGCCGCCCACTTGGGGAAATATTCATTGATGGCTTCCATCACTTCTTCAGCTTCTTCCACGAAGATCTCGCGGATTTCCTCGTCGAAGGAGTGATCGTCTTGCGGCATACTCGTCAGGACAGGAAGCACGGGCTTCTTGGGTGGCTCCACCACAGCCGCGACAGGAGCGGCCGGCACGACCTCAGCCGCCGCCATCCGGACCGACAGATCCTCCGCAAAGGACGCCTCCCCGATCGTCTCCGGCACACCCTCGCCCGCCAGACCGTCACCGGCAACGTCGGCAGCAAGTGCGTCGGTCAGGGCCGGGGTATCAAACGCCACCTCCGACTCGTCCACGAACAAGACGTCTTCGTCGGCGCTGGCCGGCTCGGCCTCCAGCAACTCGTCGACAGGCATGTCCGCATCGGCCATGGCATCGGCAAAGGCCATTTCTGCCGCCTCCGGCTCCGCCTGGACCGACTCGCCGAAGCCCTCGGTTTCACGGGCCAGCCAGTCTTCCGCCTCGGCCAGCTCGTCGGCAGATTCGGAGAGCTCGGGCGCCGCCGCCTCAACAAGCAATGCCTCGTCTTGCGTTTCTGGCGAGGCCGCGAGCAGTACCTCCTCCTCCTGCGTCTCCACCGGCAGTTCGGCCTCCACCGGCGCTACTGCATCCTCCAGCTCATGCTCGAAGGCCGCGGCATCAGCCGCATTCCATTCGCCGGCATCGACCGATGCATCCGCATCCGTCCCCTCACCGTCGTCATCGGACTCGGACTCGGCCGCTACCGGGCTGACACCCAGCTTTTCCAGTCCGCGCTCGGCAATATCCAGCACGCCATCGCCACCACTGGTGTCATTCGCAATGCGCTCAAGGAAATACTCAACCGAGGTAATCACGTCGGCCAGCGTATCCATCTCCTGCCAGTCCGGACGGTACTGCTGTCCCAACAGGCGCTCACTGACATAACGCCCGGCCTTGTCCAGGATAACGGAGGGGCGCGGCAGCCCGAGAATGACCAGACCGCCCCGGACAGTGGAGATCAGCTCCGGGATGCTTTCCAGATGCACCGGATTCCACTGCGAGGCAATGTATTCGATGATGGCATCCTTGGCCTTTTCCAGCGCACTGCGCGATTCGCGCAATACGGCCGTCTGGGCGTCGGACAACTGGTCCTGTGCCGAAAACTCCGAGGCGGCGCTGGCGCCAGGTTGCCCCATGGGCTTCTCGGCCACCATTCCCATCAGGGTAGCCTCGACATACAGCAGGGCACCGGCGATGTCGAGCAGCCGACCGTCTTCCGGCGACTGCTCGGAGCTCGTGATGTTGTCGATGGTCTCGATCTGTTCCTGCAGGATGCGGCGCGGTTGGCCGAGACCCAGCACGGCGACCGTGTCAGCCACCTGCTTCAGTACCGGCACCAGGGTGCCGAGCTCGGCCAGCTTGCGCTCCGGGCTGCGCACAAAAAGATCCAGCGCATCCTTGGCGCGCGCCAGCTCTTCACACAACGCATCCACCACCGATTTCATGGCCTCGCGATCCGGGCCGCTCATGCGTGCCCGTTCTTCGCTGACCAACGCATCCCCCGGCAACGCGTCATCCAGACGGTACAAGTCCTTCACTGCACGCAGGCGTGCCGACGTCCCCGGACTTTTGGCCACGTAATACAGAAGATTCTTCAGCAGCTCGGTTGGCGAGCGCTGGGATGTCTCTTCGCCGACCAGGCGCAGCTGACGGTCGACCTGGCCCAGTAACATCTTCACCGAGGTACCGAGGTCGATGGTCTTTTCGGTCAGGCCCTCGACGATGGCCGCACTCACCAGCCACAACTCGCGGATCGGCGCGGCACCGGCCAGTTTTTCCAGGCGTGCAAACACCTGGGCCATGTAGCCCAGGTTGGTTGCCACGTTCTCATTGCGAATCAGGCCCAGCAGCGCCACCTGGTACATCTGGCGGATCTTCTTCACCAGCGCAGCATCAATCGTCGTCGGCGCGACCTGGATGGGCGCACGCTCGCCGGCCGTGAGATCGGGCGTAAACAGCGCCGTCTCCGACATCAGCGATTCACCGCGCACGGCGCGAAGGTCATTTAGCAGGGGCAACAGCACCACCGGAAGGTCGCGCCGGGACGCCTTTACACGTTCCAGATAGGGTGGCAGCTGCAGGATCGCCCGCATCAGGACTTCCTGGCCATCACCCACACGGGCCACCTGGTTGTTGATCAGGGCCAGGCACAGCTTTTCCATTTCCTCGGCGAGCAGGGCGGCGCCGTAGAACTCCACCATCTGCAGGGTGCCATGAACCTGGTGCAGGTACGCCAGGCAGAACCGCATACGGGTCGCGTCTTCGGGATTTTCCACCGACGCCTCAAGCGCCTGTCGCGCCTGCTTCAGCGTTTCCTCGATTTCACCCTTGACCCAGTCCAGAGCCAGAAAGCTGTGATTGTCGCCCATCGTCATGCCCTCAGGGGCCAATGTCATTATTGTTGAAGCACCTTGGGGTGCCTGGAGACAGGCCCTTGACCCGTCTACTTAATCCTTTCCTGACCGCAGCGCCCAGACCCCGGACGACCAGCTGTCAGGCCTTGCGACGAAACGCCAGCGTGTCCGGGAAATCCATCCGCACCAACGCCGGATGCGCCCAGTCCACTGCCTCGTTCACCCCCAACACCAGCAGCCCGCCTGGCGCCAGCCGTGCCGCCAGGTTGGCCAGAATGTCGCGCTTGCGGAAGCGGCGAAAATAAATCAGCACGTTCTGGCAGAAGATCACGTCCATATCGCCCATCGGGGCCCGATCCAGCTCCATGATGTTGATCTGCACAAACGCAATCCGGCGCTTGAGCTCGTTGGTCACCTGCAGTTCCTTGCGTCCCGGCACTGCCTGGAAGTACTTCTGCCTCCAGGCAGTCGGCACGTTGTGCAAGCGCCGCTCGCCGTAGATGCCCGCCCGCGCCCGCGCCAGTGTCGGCAAGCTGATGTCAGAGGCGGTCACCCCGAAATACACGTCTTCGCGGTGCAGGTCCGCCAACTGCGCATCCGTCTGCATGGCCAGTGAGTAGGGTTCCTCCCCGGTCGAACAGCCCACGCTCCAGATGTTCAGGGTCTTGCGGCGCGCATCCTTGGCCAGCAGCCCGGCCACATGTGCCTTGACCAGCGCAAAAGAGCTCGAGTGCCTGAAGAATGATGTCTCCTGCACGGTCAGGCGATCGACCAGCACCGCCCACTCGCGCTCGGCGACCGCGCCCGCCATCAGTTGTTCGTAATAGGTTTCGTAGTCGCTGACACCAATCTCGCGCATGCGTATGCCGAGATTGGTTTCCAGGAAAGAACGACGGGCCGCACCGACAGTCATGCCAGTGCGGGCTTCGATCAGGGTCTGCCACAACTCGAACTGCTCGTCCGAGATGGGCGCAAGAGACTTGATACCCCAGCGGTCTGCGGCCACATCAATCGTCCCGTACATGCTTGCCGTCAACTGGCCCGGACACCTTCTCAGGCGTGCTCAGGCAGCTTGAAGCCGGCAACCGACTGACGCAGCTCGTTGGCCATTTCCGCGAGATTACCAATGGACCGCGCCGTCGCGATGGTACCGGCCGTCGTCTGCGAGGTGATCTCCTGAATCACGTTCATGGTGTTGGAGATATGGCCTGCGGACGCCGCCTGCTGGCGGGCTGCATTGGAAATGTTCTGGATCAGGTCGGCGAGGTTTCTCGACACCGACTCGATCTCGCCCAGTGCCACACCGGCGTCCTGCGCCAGCCGGGCACCGCGCACCACTTCAGCCGTTGTCTGCTCCATCGAGATAACGGCTTCGTTGGTGTCGGTCTGAATGGTTTTCACCAGCTGCTCAATCTGCTTTGTTGCCGCAGCAGAGCGTTCGGCGAGGCGCTGCACTTCGTCGGCCACCACCGCGAAGCCGCGACCGGCTTCACCGGCCATGGACGCCTGGATGGCAGCGTTAAGGGCGAGGATGTTGGTTTGGTCGGCAATGTCGTTAATCAGGGACACGATGTCACCGATTTCCTGTGACGATTCACCGAGACGCTTGATTCGCTTCGAGGTTTCCTGGATCTGCTCACGGATGGTATCCATGCCGGAGATCGTGTTCTGCACCACCTCGGCGCCCTTGTGGGCGATGGCCACGGAGCGCTCGGCCACCGCAGCGGATTCGGCCGCGTTGGCAGACACCTGGTCAATCGAGACCGCCATTTCGTTCACGGCAGCAGACGCGCCGGCAATTTCCTGCGCCTGGTGCTCGGAGGCCTCGGCGAGGTGCATGGCAGTAGACTGGGTTTCCTGCGCAGCGGCGGACACCTGCACGGCGGTCTGGTTAATGGTGGTTACCAGTCCGCGCAGCTGGTCAATGGAGTAGTTGATCGAGTCAGCAATGGCGCCCGTGAAGTCCTCGGTCACCGTTGCCTGTACCGTCAGGTCACCGTCAGCGAGGTCGCCCAGCTCATCGAGCAGACGCAGAATGGCGTCCTGGTTACGACGGTTTTCCGTTTCAATCTGCTCGGCACGCGCCATTTCCGTATTACGTTCTTCTTCAGCGCGGATACGGTCGGCATTGGCACGGACACGCATCAGCTGCACGGCGCTGGCAATACCAATAGTCAGGAAGAGAATACCAATGATGGTGTAGATGGTGGTGTTGGCGCTCTC
Organism: Gammaproteobacteria bacterium; assembly: GCA_046566745.1. GTDB lineage: Bacteria > Pseudomonadota > Gammaproteobacteria > Pseudomonadales > Moraxellaceae > UBA2031. The sequence goes on along the minus strand of JBKHWB010000014.1, from coordinate 8,293 downwards.
GGCCACGTCGGTGGCCAGTGCCGTAGTCGCCTGCAGCATGCCGGCGGAGTCACGGAAGATGCCATCTGCCGCTTCACGCACCTGGAACAGTTCAGGCGACGTTTCGAGAATGGCGTTGGCCGACTGGTTCACCGTGCTTTCGAAGCTGTCGGCGATGGCCGTCAACGCATCCTGGGCCTCGGGATCGGTTACCTGCTGAATGCCAAGTGCCGCATCCCCCTCCATCATGCCTGACAGGACGCGGCCGAACTGGGCCGCGTCACGACCGAAGGCGTCTGCGGACGTGACGGCGTCAGCACCGCCCTGCAGCACCTTGTTGACCGAACGCAGGATACGTTCCGCCAGCACGGCCTGCTGCTTGGCAATCGCAATCTGCGAAGCCGACGAACCCGAGCGCAGCATGCCTTCGACCACGATGTCATATTCGGCCTGCAGGTCAGGGACCGTTTCGGAGAGCGTCTGTGCCAGCTCATGCAGGTCGGTCACCGCCTTCTCGCCATTCAGCACGATGTCGGTATTCTGGGACACCGGGTCCCAAACCTTCTGCAGCCCCACCATTTCCGGGCGCTTTTCGCTGCGCATGTCCTTCAGCTGATCCCAGCGCGACTGGAACTCCTTGCGCGCCACCGCCAACTGCTTGAACGCCTGCTCATTACCGGCCGATGCCTCGGTCGCGTTGTTGGCAATGTTCTGCGACAACACACGCAATTCGGAGGCATGCTGAATCATTTCCGTCGCATTGAGGCCCTTCACGCCCACGATCAGGAACATGATGATCGTAAACAGGAATGAGACCCCCAGAGCCGCCAGCCACGGTCCGGACTGCCTCCCCGCCGCGGCACTGCGCCAGAGCCCCTGCCAGTACTCCCGCTTCCCAAGGGCGCGAAAACTCTCTTTGGAAAACACCTGTTTCCACTGAACACTCGCGAACTTGTCGCGTACGGCTTGCAGTTTCGGATTCATACCATCAGCCCTCGACGGCCCCCTGTTTATAATTTTGTCGAAACGAACCGGAAATCCGGTCCAGTGTCAGGCGGAAGCCTGGAGGAACTGCGGATCCTCGACCAGCCTTGCCAGGCTGAAGATCGCCCAATCCTTGTCATCACGCCGGAATGCCCCTTGCACAAAGGGGCGCAGCTCCGCAAACACATGCGTTGCCTCCGACGAATAGTCCTGCACCGGGAAATGCTGCATCCCTAGAATCTCGTCCACCACCAGGCCGCTGAAAATGTCGCCCTGGTCAATCACCAGCAATCGCCGGCGGTGCTCCTGCAAGCTGGACGCCCGGTTGAAGTAGCCCAGCATGTCCATGATCGGCAACAGGCGGCCACGGACGTTGGCAATCCCCTTCATCCAGGATTTCACACCGGGCACATGCGTGTAACGCGGCACGGCGAGCACTTCCGAGACCTCACCCATCGCCGCCAGAAAATACTGGCCATCGAGCGTGAAACCGATACCACTCCAGTACTCGACCGCCTGGCCGTCTGCCGGCAGGCCGAGCGTGCGCTGCTTGGAACGCTCGGCAATCTCGAGGAGCTTGATGAATCCCTTGGCGGCCATAGTGCCTGCTTGTTGTTCTGGTTATTTTCCGGGAATCAGGGCGGCAATCGTCTGCATCAGCAGCGTCTCGTCCACCGGCTTGGTCAGGTAGTCGCTGGCGCCCTGGCGCTTGCCCCAGACGCGGTCGGTCTCCTGGTCCTTGGTCGTCACGATGACGATGGGAATATGGGCTGTATCTTCACCCTTCGACAACTGGCGGGTTGCCTGGAAACCATTGAGACCCGGCATAACCACGTCCATCAGCACCAGATCGGGCTGCTCGGCGCGCGCCGTGGCAACACCATCGGCACCATTGGTCGCCTCCAGCACCTGATGACCATGCTTCTCGAGAATTTCACGGAAGCGGTAGGTCTCGGTCGGGGAGTCATCAACAATCAGAATACGTGCCATATAAACCTCGGAAAATCGAAATCACTCAGGCCTTGACCTGAACATGCTGGCGAATGGCCCCCAACAGCTCTTCCTTGCTGAAAGGCTTGGTCAGGTACTCATCCGATCCGACGATACGGCCCTTCGCCTTGTCGAACAGGCCGTCCTTGGAAGACAGCATGATAACGGGAGTGGACTTGAACGCGGAGTTGTTCTTGATGAGGGCGCAGGTCTGGTAGCCATCCAGCCGCGGCATCATGATGTCAACGAAGATGATGTCAGGGTTGGAGTCGGCGATCTTGGCCAGGGCATCAAACCCGTCGGTGGCCGTGATCACGGTACAGCCGGCCTTCTGCAATAGCGTCTCGGCCGTGCGACGAATCGTCTTCGAGTCGTCGATGACCATGACCTTCAAACCGTCGAAATTCTCTTCCATTGGAACAGCCTTCTTTTGCATGTGAGGCTTTGCGGGCCTGTACGGGGCAAACAACAAAACCGGAAACGGGCTGCGGCCTCCTATTCACAGGGAAAACCGTCAGATTGCATCGTTGTAGCATAGTTTTCCAAGGCCTGCTACAGCGGCCACCGCGAAAAACCACCCGCCCGAATCAAACGGGGACAATGGCTTAGCGCAACTTTCTGACGAGCCACTCAAGGTTGCAGACGGAAGGATAACGCCCGTATCCGCCGGCATCAGCCCGCCGGCAGCAGGGCATCCAGAATCAGCTTCAGGCCGACGGCCACCGTCAGCACCTCAAAGGCGACCTTGACCAGGCGATTACCCTTGAGCAACGCCCAGTGGGCGCCGAGATAGCCGCCCAGCAGTGACCCCGCGAGCAGTGGCGGCAACCACTCCCACTTCACCGGGGACTGGAGCGACAGCATGGCCGCTCCGAGGCCGTTCCAGAACAGCCCCACCAGCACCAGGGTGTAGGAAACGGCCCGCGTGTAATCCAGGCCGAACCATCGCACCAGCCAGAGCGTGACAAACAGGCCGGTCCCGGACGTCAGCGACCCGTTCAGGACGCCGATACCGAACAGCACCGCGCCGCCGGCCAGCAGTCCGGCCCCCTCCCGGTGGCGCCGCTCCGCCACCTGCCCCAGACCGGGCCGCCCCCAGGAATAGAGGCCCACCCCCAGCGTCAGCAGTCCCAGCGCCAGCTCGGCCCACTGATCTGGAATGGACAGGATCAACTGGGTGCCGAGCAGCACGCCCGGCAGGCCGGTTGCCAGCACGAAGGCCGCAAAGCGCCAATTGAAGCGCCCGGCGCGCAGGTGACGGGCCGTCGCGCCCACGCCCAACGCCACGCTGGCGATCTTGTGGGTAGCCAACGCCACCGGAAACGGCAACCCCAGCATCAGCAACACCGGCAGTTGCAGGAGCCCCGCGCCACCACCAGCCAGCGCCGACAAGGTATTGGCCGCCAGCGCCACCAGAAACAAAACCACGACATCCATCACTGACAGGCCGCCTCAGATAGTCATAAAATGACAAAATTCGCACCAGCCCTGGAGCTGCCTCGCCATGCATCGCCCCCTCGCCACCATCCTGCTGGCCGGAGCCCTGTCCAGTCCTGCGTGGTCCGACAACGAAGACCCCGCGCGCTGGTATCGCTACTACAACGACAAGAACCAGCCCACCATTACCGACCGCATCACGGAAGAACACATCAGCAGGGGATACGAAGCCCTCGACAAGGGCATGCAGTTGGTACGCAAGGTGCCACCGCAGCGCGCCCTGACACCCGCCGAAGTCGCCGCCGCCAAGGCCGCCCGCGCCGCCGCCGCCAAACGCAAGGAAGATGACCAGCAGCTGTTGCGACTGTACAGCCGGCCCCATGACGCCGAGCAAAACCGCGACCGGCAGATCGAAGCCGTCCAGCTGCGCATCGACTTCACCAGCAGCGCCCTGTCACGACTGAAGGAGACGCGCGCCAAGGCCGCCCAGCAGGCTGCGGTACTGGAGCGTACGGGGCGCCCGGTACCTGCCCCGCTCAAGGAGGAGATCGGCAAGCACGACAAGCAGATCCAGCAACTGCAGGCGGAGATTCAAGCCCGCAAGGCAGAACAGGAAAAAGTGCGCCAGGATTTCGACCCCATCATCCAGCGCCTGAACGAGCTGACAGGGGCCCCTCCAACACCCGCTGCCACCCGCTGACCACGGGCAGCAGCACCACTCATGCCGACAGCGTCAGGAACAGGGTCTGCCGCAGGTAACGCCACTGTGCCTCCCAGTGCTCGGTGGGCTGCTGGCGAAAGCCGGAGCGCACGAAACGGCTAATGGCACCATCTACCAGCGCCAGCAACAGGTTGGCCGCCGCCGCGCTGGTCATGGCCGTGCCCAGGTTGTCACGCAGTTCCGCCTCGCGCAGCACCTGCCGCAGTTGCGCCTCCAAACGGTCAAAAAACTGCGCAATGCGCAGCTGCAGACGCTCATGTTCGCCAATCAGCGCATCGCCGTTGAGAATACGGGTAATGCCAGGGTTGCGCTCTGCAAACACCAGCAGCAGAAACAGCACCTTTTCACAGCGCACACGGGCATCCTTCTCTTCCTCCAGGATGAGCGTCACCCGTGAAAACACTACCTCTTCCACAAAGTCGATCAGCCCTTCGAACATGCGGGCCTTGCTCGGGAAGTGGCGGTACAGCGCAGCCTCGGTAACGCCGACCTCCTTGGCCAGCGCTGCCGTCGTGATGCGCGCCCCGGGCTGGCTTTCCAGCATCGCAGCCAGGGCCTGCAGGATGTGGTCCCGGCGGGACAGTTTCTGTTCTGGAGCGGTCATGCTCGCCTCCGCGCCGCCGCCACTCAGGCGCCGCGCTTTTCCTTGATGGCCTTGCGGTTGGTGATGAGCGTCCCCATCCCCTCGTCGGTAAACACCTCCAGCAGGGTGGCATGCGGCACGCGACCATCGAAGATGTGGGCGCTGGTCACGCCACCCTTCACGGCATCGAGGGCGCAGGCAATTTTCGGCAGCATGCCGCCATAGATGGTGCCATCGGCGATCAGCTCATCGACATCGTGCGTCGACAGGCCGGTGAGAACGTTCTTCTGCTTGTCCATGACGCCGGGAATATTGGTGGCCAGGATCAGCTTTTCCGCACGCAACGCTTCGGCCACCTTGCCGGCCACCAGATCGGCATTGATGTTGTAGGACGCACCGTCGTCACCCACGCCGATGGGCGCAATGACGGGAATGAACTCGCCACGCACCAGCACATCAAGCACATCGGTCTTGATGCCGATCACTTCACCGACATGACCGATGTCCAGCTGCTCGATACTGCCGTCCTCCTTGGCACGGGAGAGGAACATCTTCCTGGCGCGAATGAGATTGCCGTCCTTGCCGGTCAGACCGATGGCACGGCCACCATTCTGGTTGATGCGGTTCACGATGGCCTTGTTGACCTTGCCGCCCAGCACCATCTCGGCGACGTCCATGGTCTCGTCATCAGTGACGCGCATGCCGTCGATGAACTGGGACTCCTTGCCCATCCGCTTGAGCAAATCCCCGATCTGCGGGCCTCCACCGTGCACCACCACCGGATTGATGCCCACGGTTTTCAGCAGGACGATGTCGCGGGCGAACGAGTCTTCGGTGTCATCGCCCGTCATGGCATTGCCACCGTACTTGACGACAACCGTCTTGCCATGGAAGCGCTGGATATACGGCAGGGCCTCGGTCAAAACCTTGGCGATATTGAGTGCAGCGTCACGCGTCAGCGCCATTTTTGCTCACCAATCAGAAGGGAATTTCAAGACTGCTGTCCACGCTCGCCAGCAGGGTACGGAAGCGTGACTGCACCGCGGCAAGGGCAGCAGGAGTGCGACCCTCGAAGCGGGCGACAATGCAGGGCGAGGTATTGGATGCCCGGATTAGTCCCCATGCATCGGGCAATTCCACCCGCAGCCCGTCGATCGTAATGATGTTGGCGTCCGCGAACTTTGCCTTCGACTTGAGGGCGTCGACCAACGCAAACTTTTTCGAGTCGGCGACAGGGATGGTAATTTCCGGCGTCGAGGGATTCTCGGGGAACTCTGCAAACACCACGTCCGCATCGTCGCTCTCCAGCGAGAGAATCTCCAGCACGCGGCCTGCCGCATAAATCGCGTCATCAAAACCGAACCAGCGGTCATTGAAGAAAATGTGACCGCTCATTTCACCTGCCAGCGCCGCGCCGGTTTCCTTCAGCTTGCTCTTGATGAAGGAGTGGCCGGTCTTGCTCATCACCGGGCGCCCGCCAAGACGACTGATGAGCGCGGAGAGGTCGCGGGTGCACTTCACATCGAAAATGATGTCCGCACCGGGATTGGTGGTCAGCACGTGCTTTGCCAACAACATCATGAGACGGTCCGGAAAAATGTTCTTGCCGGTAGGCGTCACGATGCCGATGCGATCAGCATCACCATCGAAGGCAATACCGATGTCGGCGCCATTGGCAGCCACCGCGCCAATAAGGTCTTCGAGATTTTCCGGCTTGCTCGGATCGGGATGGTGGTTGGGGAAATTGCCATCCACCTCGCAGAACAGCGGAACGACCTCACAACCCAGCGCCTCCAGCACGCGCGGAGCGATGGCGCCGGCCACGCCGTTACCGGCATCCACGACCACCTTCAACGGACGCGCCATCACGATGTCGCCGCTCACGCGATCGACATAATCCTGCACCACGTGCCGCTGCGAGAGATTGCCACCACCCGCGGTGAACTCGCCTTTTTCAATACGCTGGCGCAGCGCCTGGATCTCGTCACCCGCCAGCGTGTCGCCGGCAATCATGATCTTGAATCCGTTGTAATCGCCGGGATTGTGGCTGCCCGTGATCATCACGCCAGTCCCCGTACCGATCGTCTTGGCGGCGAAATAGAGCACCGGCGTCGGGACCATGCCGACATCGATGACATCACGACCACTGGCACGCAAGCCGTCGATCAGGGCGGCATTCATCTGCGAGCCGGACAGACGACCATCGCGCCCCACCACCACAGTCTGCTCGCCACGCGCCAGCGCCTCGCTACCGATGGCAAGGCCTATGCTGCGCGCCACCGCCTCGTCCAGCCCCTTCCCGACAATGCCGCGAATGTCATAGGCGCGGAAAATTTCAGCTGGCACCGCCACGCCGACCGCCGCCGGTGCCGTGCTGGCGGATGCCGCTGGTCTGGCCGCCTTGACCGGGGCGGGCGCACCACCCAGCAACTCCGCCGCATCACCGCCTGAAGGAAGATTGGACAGCGAATCCTGCGACTCATGCCTCACGATCACCTTGCCGGCGCGTAATTCGGCACCGTATTGCTCAATGCTCCCCAGCAGCCGGGTACAGCTTTCAAAATGCACCGGCGGCTTTTTGCGCGTGCCGTAACGCAAAAAATTTTCGCAGAAGACATCCAGCGCATCGGCATCATGCTGCATACGCTTCTGCAGCATGATCAGCATGGCCAGCAGCAGGCCTCCCACCAACAGCGCCGACAGCACACCAAGACCAAGGATCATCATGGCAATCGGGTTCTCGCGCCCCAGCGACTGCACTGGCGCAAACCGCACCTCCCAACCGGGGTTGCGCGTGGGCGAGGCCACCTCGAAAGCGCCGACCTCGCGCGGAGCAGTCGTGGTTAGGATCACCGCGCGCTCGGCACCGTTGCGCTGCACCAACTCCAGCGAGCCGGCCTCCGGCGCAAAGCGTGTCAGTGCATCGGCGAGCGGCTTGAACGGCATACTGAGCAGCATGACCGCCGCTACACGATTGCCCTCCATCAACGGCCGCGCAAACGTGACCACCTGCTCCTTTTCGTAAAAGGAAATCTCCGGCGTCACCTTCTTGCCGTCAGCCACGCGCAACACCATGTCCTGGTGCGCAAAGCTCAGGCCGTTGGGCACGGCCGGATCCAGCGCGGCCGGCACGACGCGCGCGTACAACGCCCCGGGAAAGCGCTGCGCCAGACTGTTGGTCTCGGCCGACTCGGCCATGTAGGGCAGCAACTGCGCGTCACTCAAGGCCACCACCGCTGCCTCGTGACTGCCCAGGAACGCGTCCAGCGTGGCGAGGTGGTGCTGGCGATAAACTGTTGCCATTGCCTCGTGCTGTTGGCGGTCCGCCGTGTCCGCGAGGTAAAAAAGCCCTCCCGACACGCCCAGCGACAACAACACGGCAATGGCAACACTCGGCAATCCCGCCATCAAAATCGTCTGCTGCCGCCGCTTGCCAGCCGGACTGGCCACAACCGTTTCCGCCGCTTCTGCGGTTCCGGTTTTCTTCTTCTTGCTCAGCAGCGCCATGAATCCCCCGACATACCGTTCATCAATCCCGCACCCTTAATGGCGTCCCGACGACCCGAAGCCGCCCGCACCACGCTCAGTCTCTTCAAACT
>JBKHWB010000013.1:0-30724 GCA_046566745.1 Gammaproteobacteria bacterium | reverse complement strand
CGGCAGTGCACCAGAACGTTCCATCCGTGCGCGTGCAGGTGACGTGCCGTCGCTGCCCCCAGGCGCACCGCGGCACCGGTGATCAATACGACCTTGGCGGTTTTATCCATCGTCTCAGCAGACATCACCGGTTGACTCCTGCGCTTTCCGTTGTTTCCACTGTTCCCGCCATGCATTAAGGGCATGCTCGCGTGCTTGTTCCAGTGCCGCGATGAAGGCTTCCCCCTCCAGCCCCTGCTGCTGCAGCGTTGCAGGTGAGACCGATTTCACGGCGGCCAGGGCGCCTTGCCAGTAAAGCGGCGCGTCGTAGTACCGGTCTTCCAGTCCGAGCCGGCCGCGCGCATCGGCCTCGCAGACCAGCAACAGCTCGGCAAAACGCTCCGGCCGGCGCAAGGCATCCATCTGCACCAGCTTGCGCAGAACGGTGCCCGGACGCAACTCGACAGCACGATGAATGTCGAGGTGAAAGCGGGAGGCCAGTTCGCCCAGTGCCTGAAAGTCCTTCGGCACGCGCAGGCGGTGCGACAGTTCGCGCACGCGTGCCACGCCACGCTCTTCATGGCCGATGTGGCGCGGCCACTCGCTGGCGGGCGTGTCGGCCTTGCCGAGGTCATGCACGAGTGCGGCAAAACGCACGCGGGCCTCGGGGGACAGCCGGGTTGCCACGCGCAGGCTCATCAGCGTGTGCACGCCACTGTCGATTTCGGGGTGGTATTCCGCGCGTTGCGGGATGCCAAACAGGCGATCGATTTCAGGGAACCAGAGCGCCAGGGCGCCACAGTCGAGCAGCACCCGGATATACACATCCGGCGCGTCTTCACCCAGTGCCCGTTCGGTTTCTTTCCAGACACGCTCCGGCGTGAGGCTGTCGAGTTCGCCGCTGGCGCACATGTCCTGCATCAGTTGCAGGGTCTCTTCGGCAATGCGGAAGCCGAGCGGCGCATAGCGCGCCGCAAAGCGGGCAACACGGAACACGCGCAAGGGATCTTCACGGAAGGCCGGAGAGACATGACGCAGGAGGCGCGCCTGCAGATCCTGCTGGCCGCCATAGGGATCAATGATCGAACCGTCGCTGTCGCGGGCCATGGCGTTCACGGTCAGGTCGCGCCGGATCAGGTCGTCTTCCAGCGTGATGTCCGGCGAGAAATCGCAGATAAAGCCTGTGTGGCCGCTGCCGGATTTGCGCTCGGTGCGGGCGAGGGCGTACTCCTCCTGCGTCTCCGGATGCAGGAAGACGGGAAAATCCTTGCCGACGGCACGATAGCCTCGTGACGTCAGGTCTTCCGGGCGGGCACCCACCACTACCCAGTCCTGTTCATGGACAGGGCGGTGGAGCAGGGCGTCGCGGACGGCGCCGCCGACCAGATAGATTTTCATGAACAATCCTGTTGGCGCTTCGGGCGTTTCTCACAGAGTATCGGACACATGATAACGATCAATCTGTTTTTCCGCTCCGTCATCACTGTCGCTGGCTGGCAGCAGCCAAGCGTGCGCGCGTGTTCTGGCGGCCGGACTGACAGGTTTACTGGTTTTTACCGAAAAGGCTGCAGATTCTGCGGCCTTTTTTTTGGCCTGTGAAACCGGGAGAGCCGTGATGGAGGGCAGTGAGCCCCCCCCGCAACAACCGCTGGCCGGGCTGGGGTTGTACGTCTTGCAGGGATGGCGGGATGCGCGCCGGATGCGGCTGGCTCAGTAGCAGCTTTCGCAGCCGCGCGAGCTGCTGAAGAAAATGCCGTCATCCACACGATACGCGGTGAGATGGCCGCCCCAGACACAGCCGGTATCCAGACCGATGTAGCGGGGGTGGCCAGTCTCGCCCTGCAGGGCGGCCCAGTGTCCGAACAGCACGCGGCCGACCTTCAGGCGGGGATTGGGGTGCATGAACCAGGGGATATAGCCATCGGGGACGGTGGTCAGGTCTTCCTTGAAGGCAAAGTCGAGCTCGCCGGCCGGAGTGAGCAGGCGCATGCGGGTGAAGTAATTGGTGATCACGCGCAGTCGGGTGGTGCCGGTAAGTTTTTCGCTCCAGCGTGCCGGTTCGTTGCCGTACATGTCGGCGATAAAGGCGTGAATGCTGTCGCTGCGCAGGGCGCTTTCCAGCTCGCGTGCGTAACGGCGGGCGTCGTCCAGTGACCACTCCGGCGGAATGCCGGCATGGGTCAGCACGCAATCATGTTCGGTGCTCTCCAGCAGCAGGGGGCGCTGCTGCAGCCAGTCGAGCAGCTCCGCGCCATCCGGGGCTTCCAGGATGGGCAGGGTCTTGTCCTTTTTCTTTGGCGTGGCATTGCCGTAGCGCGCGGCAATCAGGTGCAGGTCGTGGTTGCCGAGCACGCTGTCCGCCGCATCACCCAGGCTGCGAATCAGGCGTAGCACCCCGAGCGAATCGGGGCCGCGTGCCACCAGATCACCGGCAAACCAGAGACGGTCCCGGGCGGGATCGAAAGCGATGGTCTCCAGCAGGTCCTGCAGTGCCTCCAGGCAGCCCTGTACATCGCCGATTGCATACAGTGCCATGAGGCCGTTCTCTCAGTGCAGCACGCGGGGAATGGCCAGCGTGAAGGCGGGAATGGCCGCATCAAAAGACTGCCCTGCCTCGTCAATCATGCCGTAGGAGCCCTGCATGCTGCCCACCGGCGTATCGAGCACGGTGCCGCTGGTGTACTCGTAGGTTTCACCCGGTGCCAGCCGGGGCTGTTCCCCCACCACACCATCACCTCGGACTTCCTGCGTGCGGGCCTCGCCATCCATGATGATCCAGTGCCGGGTCAGCAGGCGGGCGGGTTGTGAGCCTTCATTGGTGATTTTTACGTGATAGGCAAACACATAGCGGGATTCGGCCGGATTGCTCTGGTCGGGCAGGTATTCGGTCCTGACCTGGACGCGGATGTCGTGTTCGTGCGATGCGGCTTCGTTGTTCATGATGGATCGGTTTTGCCTTGGTCATGCGCTGCCAGACGGTTCGCCAGGGCGACCCATGCGGCAACGTCCACTTCTTCCGGACGCAGGCCGGCATCAATCCCGGCCTCATCCAGCCATTCTGCAGGAATCAATCCCTTGAGCGCATTGCGCAGCGTCTTGCGGCGCATGTTGAAGGCCGCGGTCAGCAACTGCTGCAGGCGGCTCTCGTCGGTGCAAGTATAGCGCGGGGTGGCATAGGGGGTCAGGCGCACCACGGCTGAATCCACCTTGGGAGGCGGACTGAAGGACTCCGGCGGCACGTGCAGCAGCCATTCCACGTGGCACCGGTACTGCAGCATGACGGACAGGCGGCCGTAATCGCCGTTGCCCGGCTCGGCCACCATGCGTTCCACCACTTCCTTCTGCAGCATGAAGGTCATGTCGGCAATGACATCGGCCTGGCTGAGCAGGTGAAAGAGGATGGGGGTGGAGATGTTGTAGGGCAGGTTGCCGATCACGCGCAGGCTGTGCGGGCCGGTGGCCAATGTCCGGAAGTCGAACTTGAGGGCGTCGGCTTCATGCACGACCAGTTCGCCCTCGTTGAGCAGGCGCATGGGCAGGGCAGCGGCCAGGTCACGGTCCACCTCGACCACGTGCACGCGACCGAGGTGGGCCAGCAGCTCACGGGTGATGGCGCCGAGGCCGGGACCGATCTCCACCACGTTCTGACCACGCACGGGGGCGAAGGCCGCAACAATGGCGGCGATGATGCGTTCGTCGGTCAGGAAGTTCTGTCCGAAGCGCTTGCGCGCAAAGTGGCCGTCAACACGGCGGTTCATGCAGGTCTCCTGGCGGCAATCATGTCGAGGGCGCATTGCAGGGCAGCTTCCAGGCTGCCGCTGTCGGCGCGGCCGGTGCCGGCCAGATCAAGGGCGGTGCCATGATCGACGGACGTACGGATGTAGGGCAGGCCGAGCGTGATGTTCACGGCGTTGCCAAAGCCCTTGTGCTTGAGCACGGGCAGGCCTTGGTCATGATACATCGCCAGCACGGCATCTGCGTGCTCCAGATGCTTGGGTGTGAACAAGGTGTCGGCCGGCAGGGGGCCGATCAGTTCACAGTCAGTGTCAGCAAAGGTCTGCAGGGCGGGAATGATGGTGTCGATTTCCTCGCGGCCCAGATGCCCGGACTCGCCGGCATGAGGATTGAGTCCGGCCACCAGAATGCGGGGACGGGCGATGCCGAACTTGCGGCGCAGGTCGGCGACCAGGATGGCCAGCACCTCGTGCAGCCGTTCCACCGTAATGGCATTCGCCACGTCACGCAGGGGCAGATGGGTGGTGGCCAGTGCCACGCGCAGGCCGGGACAGGCCAGCATCATGACCACTCGCGGTACGCCTGCCTGCTCCTGGAAAAACTCGGTATGACCGCTGAAGGCGACGCCGGCCTCGTTGATCACGGACTTCTGCACCGGTGCCGTCACCACGGCATCAAAACGCTGGTCCAGGCAACCGGCACCAGCGGTACGCAGGGTTTCCAGTACGTACAGCCCGTTCTTCACGTCCAGCCGTCCCGGTGTGACCGGGTTGGCCAACGCGACCGGCAGGATGGCCAGTTCCCCCTCCCGGTGGGGCTGACGTACCTGCTCGTCGAATGCCCGCAGGTGCAATGGCAGTCCCAGTTGTGCGGCGCGTGACAGCAGAAGATCCGGATCCGCAATCGCGACCAGTTCGGCGGCACGGGTGGTCTGCGCCAGCGTGATGATCAGGTCGGGGCCGATGCCGGCGGGCTCTCCGGGGGTCAGGGCAATGCGGGGCAGGGGCATGTCGGTATCTGCAGGGTGCTCGTCACGGTTCGGGTTGCGATGCCCGCCTATTAAAGCATCAAGCCCGGAGGTCCGGGCTTGAGGGGGCTTGCAGCATCAGTTCCGGATTTCCACAAAGGCTTCGGCACGCAACTCCCGCAGCCAGCCTGCCAGCTCTTCATCGTACTGGCGGGTGTAAAGTGCCTGCCGGGCAATGTTGGCACGCACCTGCGCACTCACGTCATGCTCACGCTCGCCGGTCACCTCCAGGATGTGCCAGCCATAACTGGACTGGAAGACATCCGAGACGGTGTTGAGCGGGGCCGCCATCATCATTTTTTCGAATTCGGGCACCATTTCCCCTGCGCCAACCCAGCCCAGTTCACCCCCCTGGCGCGCGGAGCCCGGATCGTCCGAGTGGATGCGGGCCTCGTCGGCAAAGTTGCCTCCCGCCAGAATCTTGCTGCGGATGTCTTCCAGCTTCTGCCGGGCGTCCTCGCTGGACAGGATTTCGGTGGTCTTGACGAGGATGTGGCGTACCTGGCGCTGCGGGACGCGAACCATGTCGGCGCCGCGCTTTTCCAGCAGTTTGATCAGGTGGAAACCGCCCGGCGTGCGAATGGGCCCGGCAATGTCGCCTACCTGCAGTGCTCCGACCGCATCGGCAAACATGGTGGGCAGCTGGGCGGCCTTGCGCCAACCGAGATCGCCGCCTTTGAGGGCGGTTTCCGCATTGGACCAGGTCGCGGCGACCAGGCTGAAATCCTTGCCGGCGGCCAGTTCGGCCCGGGCCTGCGCCATGCGGGCCTCGGCCGCCGCGATGTCCTTGGCGGTCGCGGTTTCGGCAATCTCGACCAGGATATGGCCCAAGCGGTACTCATTGGCAATTTCGGCCTGGCCGCTAGGCGACTTGAGGAAGTTCTGGATGTCCTGGTCAGTGATGCGGATGCGGTCCTGCATGCGTCGCTGGCGCAGCCGCGTGATCATCATTTCGCGCTTGACCTGCTCGCGCACCTCGCTGTAGCTGGTGCCCGGTGTGCTGTCGAGTTGCTGCTGGAACTGCGCCAGGCTGAGCTTGGTGTCCTTGGCAACGCTGGTCATGGTGGCGTTGAGGGCGGCATCTTCGATCCGGATGCCCGCCCTCTCGGCCAGGTTCAGCTGCAGGCTTTCCATGATCAGCTGTTCGACGACCTGCTTGCGCAGGATGTCTTCTGCTGGCAGGGCGGCCTTGCGCTTGGCGAACTGGAACTGCACGTCACGGATGCGTTTTTCGACATCACTTCTCAGGATGACCGAGTCATCCACTACGACGGCTACCTGCTCCAGCGGCATGAAAGCAGCTTGGGCGACCGAGGCGGCCAGCAGGAAAATCACGGGGAGGAAGTGCTTCATGGGGTGTCCTTGCGGTCGAGCAACTGGTTGTAGCCGAAGACATTCTGGCCGAGCAGGCTGTTGATGCTGCTGCCGAAGCCGGCCAGGCCCTTCAGCTCGAACTCGAAAAAGAAAGCATTGCGCAGGCGTTGCGCGCCGGGGCTCAAGTCATCCGGGTCAGTCAGGAACTGGCGCTGGAACAGCCGGATGCGCCAGCAGCATTTTTCGTACTGTACGCCGAGCAGGGCATCCTGGCTTTCATCGTTACGAAAGTCATACTGCCACAGTCCCAACAGCTGCCAGTGGATGCCGATGGGCTGGACGAAGGACAGGCTGGCCTGGCTGACCGGCTTCTGGCCGATCGACAGATCTTCCCGGCGGTAGTGGTAACCGACGTTGGCGAGGCGGTCGCGGTTTTCCGGCAGGTAGTTGAAATTGATGGCGTACTGGCTGGCGTAGTCCTGGTCGCGGGACCAGAGGCCGTCGGCGGCAACGCTGAGGCCACGCCCGATGGGGGCGACGAGTTCGGCGGCAAAGCCCGAGAAGTCGTCCGTGGCGACCGGGGAGTTCGGATACAGGCCCACCTTGCGATCACGCAGGTAGGCAATTTGCCCGATGGAGGCACGGATGATCTCGTCCCCGCTGTTGCCATCGATCAGCCGGGAGGTGAGGCCGAGTGACAGCTGGTTGGCGTCATCTAGGCGGTCGCCGCCAGAGAAGCGGCTGTCGCGGAACAACTGGGCGTAGCTGAACGTGGTGGTCGCCGTGTCGAAGTTCGGCAGGTCGTCCTGTTGCTGGAAGGGTGCGAACAGGTAGAACGCACGTGGCTCCAGGGTTTGCAGCACGCTGCCTTGTTCGCGCTCGAACACCAACCCGGTATCCAGGCTGAACGTGGGTACCGTTACATCGCGCATATTGTTCGTCCCCACGCCGGCGCCTTCCAGCTGGTAGAGCAGCGACTCGACCTTGACCCGCGGTGTGAAGTGGCCCCATGGCTCTTCGACGCGGTAGGCCACTGACGGGGCAAGCTTGTAGCGCGCGCCATTGACCTCGGCGCCGGAGCCGTCATCAATGCGGCGATGAAAGTACGTCAACTCGGTGCTGAGCTGTGGCTCCAGCCCCCGGCTGCTGCGCTCCCCGACGCTCAGCAGCAGCTGCGGCAGCTTGGAATAGGGCTTGAGGGCGTCAGGAATGGTCGGGTCGATGGTCTGGAAGGCCTGTACCCTTCCCAGCAGGCTCCACATGCCCTGTTGCCAGTATATGTCGCCAACCCGTTCCTGGTGGGTGGTGTTGCTCAGGTTGAGGTCGGTGCCAAGGTCGGTGAAATAGGCCGTATCCGACACGTAGTTGACATTGGTGGCAACGCTGACGGTCTTGCTCAGTTGCCCCTGGTGGCGCCAGGAGCCACTTTTGCGGTCGAGGTTGTCATAGAGCTGGTCATTGGGCATGAAGGTGCCCTGCAGGATGCCAGAGCCCCCATAAGGCAGCAGGTAGCGGAGCTCGCCTTCCAGCATGGATCCTCGCTCGGTGATCAGTCGCGGCGTCAGGGTGGCGTCATAGTTGGGTGCGAGGTTGAGGTAGACGGGCTGGGCGAGATCGAAACCGCCGTCGTTGGTGTTGCCGAAGCGTGGCGTCAGCAGGCCGGTCTGGCGCCGGTCGTCGATCGGGAAATTGAAATAGGGAACATACAGGACTGGTACGTCACGGATATGCAGGGTGGCATGGCGCACATCGCCGCGCCCGGTGGCCTGGTTCAGCCGTATGTCGCGGGCCTCCAGATGCCATGCCGGGTTGCCGGGTTCGCAGGTAGTGTACTGACCGCGCGCGATGGTGATGCGGCCGTCCGCCTCCCTGATGATCCGGTCGGCGTGGCCGTGGGCGTTGATCTGGGAGGACACGAATTCGGTGCGCTCAATGCTGGCCCGGTTGGTATCGAAGTCGAACTCCGCGCGGTCGCCCCTTAGCACGAGGCCGGGTTCGGCGATCAGGATGTTGCCGGAAAAACGCCCCTTGCCTTGCTGGCTGGCCAGTTCGGCGTTGTCCGCGTCAATGCGGCGCCCAGGCTGGGTAATGCTGACGCTGCCGCGCAGGGTGGACAGGTCGTTCGGGTCGTAATGGACGTTTTCGGCCTGGATGGTGACATTTGACAGGGTGGGGTCTGCCACCGCAGTGCCGGGCGGAATCGGCGTGACCCAGGTGCCAGGGCAGGTGGCGTCCAGTGAGGGCCGTTGGTCGGCCGGCAAGGCCATGATTTCGTCCCGGCTGGTCCAGCCCAGGGGGCGGCCGTCCGCCTCGGCGCTGACGGCAGTGGGGGCGGTGACGGACAGCGCCAGCCAGAGGGCGGTGCGGGGAAGACGGATCATGGTTTAGCTTGGGCTGGGACGCAAAGATGCCGGATAATAGGCAACTTGATTTTGAGCGGCCAGAGGATTTTGTAATGGAAGGTGTCGATCAGCGGGCGGCGCAACTCGACGCATGGGCTCGCGGGTGGCTGGCCGGGGCCCGTCAGGAGCTCAGGCCTGCGGGCGGTTTGCAGGTGGTATCGGGCGATGCCAGTTTCCGGCGCTACTTCCGCCTGCCGCTGGAAAGCGGCAGCCTGATTGCCGTGGATGCGCCCCCGGCCAAGGAGAATTCCCGTCCTTTTGTGGCCATTGCGCGGGCCCTGCGCGCCCATGGCGTGCATGTGCCCGAGGTGTTGGCGGCCGATTTCGAGCAGGGCTTCATGCTGCTGGAGGACTTTGGTGATGCCCTGTTGCGGCCTGCATTGACGGACGACACCGTGGATGCCCTGTATGGCCGGGCCATGGAAGCGCTGGTGCACCTGCTGGGCTGTGACGAGGTGCCGGGTTACTCCCTGCCGCCGTATGACCGCCAGCGCCTGACCGATGAAATGCGCCTGCTGCGGGACTGGTTCGTGGTGCAGTACCTCGGGCTGGACCTTGATGCCGAGCAGGAATCGGTGCTGTCGAATGCCTTTACGATGATCGTCGATGCGGTGCTGGAGCAACCGCAGGTCTTTGTGCATCGCGATTACCACTCGCGTAACCTGATGCTGCTGGCCGGTGGCGAGATCGGCGTGATCGATTTTCAGGACGCCGTGACCGGCCCCGTGACCTATGACCTGGTGTCGCTACTGCGTGACGCCTATGTGGTTTGGCCGCAAGAGAGCATCGAGCGCTGGGTGCGCGAATTTGCAGCCCTGTTGCGCCGGGAACACCGCATCAATGGCACCAGCGACGCTACTTTCATGCGCTGGTTCGACTGGATGGGCGCACAGCGTCACCTCAAGGTGGTCGGCATTTTTGCTCGTCTCTCCATCCGTGACGGCAAGCATGGTTACCTGGATGACATACCGGTGGTCTTCAACTACCTGTTGGCGGAGATCCGTCCCTATCCCGAGTTTCACGCCTTGTTCGCGCTGCTGCGCAACGTGTTGTTGCCTGCTTATCTGGCGAAAAAGCCGGATGCGGCTACCGTGCTGGGACACTGGTGCGAAGAAGAGCAGGTGCAGCCTGCATGAAGGCCATGATCCTGGCAGCGGGCCTGGGCACCCGCATGCGTCCCCTGACCGACCATCTGCCCAAGCCCCTGCTGGAAGTCGGCGGCAAACCGCTCATCGTCTGGCACATCGAGGCA
This sequence comes from Gammaproteobacteria bacterium, assembly GCA_046566745.1. Lineage (GTDB taxonomy): Bacteria > Pseudomonadota > Gammaproteobacteria > Pseudomonadales > Moraxellaceae > UBA2031. The sequence continues at coordinate 21,015 of JBKHWB010000013.1, read as the reverse complement.
TTGGCGCGCGCCGGCATCACCGAGCTGGTCATCAATACCGCCTGGCTGGGCGACAAGCTCGAAGCCGCCCTGGGGGACGGACAACGTTACGGTGTCTCGATACGCTGGTCGCATGAAGGCGAGCCGCTGGAAACAGCGGGGGGGCTGGTCAAGGCGTTGCCGCTCCTGGGCACCGCCCCCTTTGTCGTGGTCAATGGCGACATCTGGCTGCGCTACGACCCGGCCTTGCTGCGCGCGCGTTTTGCCTCCATGACGCACAAGGCGCATCTGGTGCTGGTCGACAATCCCGCCCACAATCCGCGCGGTGATTTTGCGCTGGAGGCGGATCGCATCACGGCCGCAACAACCTTGCGGGTGGCCAATGACGGCGAGCACCGCTTTACCTTTGCGGGCCTCTCCGTGCTGCATCCTCTCCTGCTGGTCGGTCTGCCCGAAGGCAAGCGCGCCTTGGCGCCGCTGTTGCGCGAGGCCATCGCATCGGGTGAGGTCACCGGCGAGTATTTCCCCGGCCCCTGGGTCGATGTGGGCACGCCCGAACGCCTGGCCGAGCTGGACGGGCAGATCCGTACCGGCACTATCTGAATTCATTGCAGCATTAGCGGAGTCACCATGACCGATTACCTGATTGCCCCCTCCATTCTCTCCGCTGACTTTGCTCGCTTGGGAGAAGACGTCGACAAGGTGCTCGCGGCCGGTGCCGACATCGTCCATTTCGACGTGATGGACAATCATTACGTGCCCAACCTCACCATCGGCCCCATGGTGTGCAAGGCCCTGCGCAAGTACGGCGTGACCGCTCCGGTGGACGTTCACCTGATGGTCAAGCCGGTGGACCGCATCATTGCCGACTTTATCGAGGCGGGCGCGACCTACATCACCTTCCACCCGGAAGCCTCGGACCACATCGATCGTTCGCTGGCGCTGATCAAGTCGGCTGGCTGCAAGGCCGGCCTCGTGTTCAATCCGGCCACGCCTCTCCATCACATGGACCATGTCATGGACAAGCTCGATATGGTGCTGCTGATGAGCGTGAATCCCGGCTTTGGCGGCCAGTCCTTCATTCCGGGCACGCTGGCCAAGTTGCGCGAGGCGCGCGCAAAAATTGATGCCAGCGGCTTGCCCATCCGTCTCGAAGTGGATGGCGGTGTTGGCGTGAAGAACATTCGCGAGATTGCCGAGGCGGGGGCCGATACCTTTGTTGCGGGCTCCGCCATCTTCAATGCGCCGGACTATGCCGAGGTGGTCCGGCAGATGCGTGCCGAGCTGGCGCAAGTACGTCGCTGATACCCGGACAGGACACCACAATGCTGTTTGCACCCCTCGAGTTTGTGCCCCGTCTGGTGATGTTCGATCTGGACGGCACCCTGGTTGATTCCGTGGCCGATATTGCCCTGTCCCTCAATCGTGCGCTCGGTGACATGGCTCTGCCCGAGGTGAGCGAGGCGCAGGTGCGGACCTGGGTGGGGCGGGGCGCCTCGCGTCTGGTCTACTGCGTGCTGGAGCACCAGCATCGTCCGGCCGACCTGCACGATGCCCTGCTGGCCCGTTTCATGGCGCGCTACCAGGCCTCGGTCTGCGAGGTGAGCACCGTCTATCCCGGCGTGCGCGAACTGCTGGCCGCCTGCCGCAAGGCCGGCATCCATCTCGCCTGTGTCACCAACAAGCCCTACGCCCCGGCCAAGGCCCTGCTGGAGGCGCTGGACCTGCTGGAGCCTTTCGAACTGCTGCTGGGGGGCGACTCCCTGCCGCACAAGAAGCCCCATCCGGCCCCGGTGCAGCACTGCCTTCACGAGTTCGGCATCGAGCCTGACAAGGCCTTGATGGTGGGCGACTCGCGCAACGACGTGGAGTCTGCACGGGCCGCCGGGGTGCGCTGCGTGGTGGTGCCCTATGGCTATAACCATGGCGAGCCCATCGAGGCCTGCCAGCCGGACTGGCAGGTTGAATCCCTCTCCGAGCTCCTTTAACCTTGGGGCCTGATTTCCTCTTCTATTACAGGCTTCGGTCGTGACGGGACTTGCTCAGCACAAGCGTTGGCGTGGATGGCGATGGTGACGTCGAGGTCACCCCTGTCTGTCATTCCTGTCTGATCGCTTGCCGAGTAAGCCAACATGTCTGCCGAGTCTTTCGCCACCCTGGCGTCCCAGGGCTATAACCGCGTGCCGGTTGCCCGCACGGTCCTTGCCGACCTTGATACCCCCCTGTCTGTCTACCTGAAGCTGGCCGATGCCCCCTTCACCTACCTTTTCGAAAGCGTGCAGGGCGGCGAGCGCTGGGGCCGTTATTCCATCATCGGCCTGCCGGCCCGCACCGTGCTGACCGTGCGCGGGCATGAGGTGGTGGTGACCACTGACGGCAAGGAGGTGGAGCGCACGACGGCATCCGACCCGCTGGCCTTTGTCGAAGCCTTCCAGCAGCGCTATCGCGTCGCCCCGCAACCGGGACTGCCGAAGTTCAATGGCGGGCTGGTCGGCTTTTTCGGGTATGACTGTGTGCGCTATGTCGAGAAGAAGCTGGCAGCTTGCGTAAAGCCTGATCCGATCGGGGCGCCCGACATCCAGCTCATGCTGTCCGAGGATGTCGTGGTCTTCGACAATCTCAAGGGCGAACTGTTCCTGGTCACGCATGTTGATCCGGCCGATGCCGGTGCCGAGGCAGACGCCAAAGCCCGCCTGGATGCCCTCACCGTGCGCCTGCGTGCGTCGCTGGACACGAAAGCCATGCACGACAGCGTGAAAGCGCGCGTGATCGAGGCTGATTTCGTGTCCAGTTACGGCCAGGATGCCTTCAAGCGCGGCGTCGACCATATCAAGAACTACGTGCTCTCCGGCGACATCATGCAGGTGGTGCCCTCGCAGCGCATGAGTGCGCCGTTCACGGCATCGCCCATGCTGTTGTATCGCGCGCTGCGCCACCTGAATCCGTCGCCGTACATGTATTACATGCGTACTGACGAGCTGACCATTGTCGGCTCCTCCCCGGAAATCCTGGCGCGCATGGAAGATGGCCATGTCAGCGTGCGGCCGATTGCCGGCACCCGCAAGCGCGGTCTTACGCCGGACCTGGATGCCGAACTGGAAGCCGAGCTGCTGGCCGACCCCAAGGAAATTGCCGAGCACCTGATGCTGATTGACCTTGGTCGCAACGATGTCGGTCGTGTGGCCAAAACCGGCAAGGTGCGTGTGACGGAAAAAATGGTGGTCGAGCGCTATTCGCATGTCATGCACATTGTTTCCAATGTGGATGGCGAGTTGAAGCCGGATGTGACGGCCATGGACGTCCTGCGCGCAACGTTGCCGGCGGGTACGCTGTCCGGTGCGCCCAAGGTGCGTGCCATGGAAATCATTGACGAGCTGGAGCCGGTCAAGCGGGGCATCTATGGCGGTGCCGTCGGCTATCTCGGGTGGAACGGCAACATGGATACGGCCATTGCCATCCGCACCGCGGTGATCAAGGACGGCATGATGCATGTGCAGGCCGGTGCCGGCGTGGTTGCCGACTCCGTACCGGAATCGGAATGGCAGGAAACCCTGAGCAAGGCGCGCGCGCTCATGCGCGCCGCCGAGGTTGCCACCACTGTCCATGCCGGGGCCGAACTTGGGGAAATGCAGTCATGATCCTGATGATCGACAACTACGACAGCTTTACCTACAACATCGTCCAGTATCTGGGTGAGCTGGGTGCTGATGTAAAGGTGGTCCGCAATGACGAGATCACCCTCGCCGAAATCGAGCAGCTGGCGCCCGAGCGCATTGTTGTCTCGCCAGGTCCCTGCACGCCGAACGAGGCCGGCATCTCCATGCCGGTGATCGAGCACTTTGCCGGCAAGATTCCGCTGCTCGGCGTGTGCCTGGGTCACCAGAGCATCGGCCAGGTCTTCGGTGGCAGGGTGATTCGTGCGCGCCAGGTCATGCACGGAAAGACCTCGCCGATTTTTCACGCCAACAAGGGCGTGTTCACCGGCCTCAACAATCCGCTGACAGCCACGCGTTACCACTCGCTCATCATTGAGAAGGAGTCGCTGCCGGATTGCCTGGAGATTACAGCCTGGACGCAGCACGAAGACGGCTCCATGGATGAAATCATGGGTGTACGCCACAAGACGCTCGCCGTCGAAGGCGTGCAGTTCCACCCCGAATCCATCCTCACCGAGCAGGGTCACGAGCTGCTGAAGAATTTTCTGGAGGGCAAGTGATGAGCGAGGCAAAACGCATGGACATCAAGGCCGCGCTGGCGCATGTGGTGGATCGTATCGACCTGTCCCTCACGGAAATGCAGGACGTGATGCGCGCCATCATGACGGGACAGTGCACGGATGCGCAGATTGCCGCCTTCGTCATGGGCCTGCGCATGAAGGGCGAGTCGCTCGACGAGATTGAAGGCGCCGTGCGCATCATGCGCGAACTGATGGTGCCGGTGCAGCTGGGTGACTTGCGCAATGTGGTCGATATCGTCGGCACGGGCGGCGATGGCGCCAACATGTTCAACGTGTCGACTGCCTCGGCCATGGTGATTGCGGCAGCCGGTGGCCACGTTGCCAAGCATGGGGGCCGTGCCGTGTCGTCCAGCAGCGGCAGTGCCGACATGCTGACCGAGGCCGGACTCAACCTCAACATCACACCGGAGCAGACGGCGCGCTGCATCCGCGACGTCGGCATCGGCTTCATGTTTGCGGTGAACCATCATGCCGCCATGAAGCATGCGATCACCGCCCGCAAGGACGTCGGCCTGCGCACCATCTTCAACATCCTGGGCCCGCTCACCAATCCGGCCGGGGTGAAGCGTCATGTCATCGGCGTGTTCAACGGCCAGCTCTGCCGTCCGCTGGCGGAAGTGCTTCAGCGCCTGGGCAGCGAGCATGCGCTGATCGTGCATGCCAAGGATGGTCTGGACGAATTCAGTCTGGCAACCACCACGCAGGTAGCCGAGCTGAAGGACGGTGAGATTTGTGAATACATTCTTACGCCCGAAGATGTCGGCCTGAAAAGTCAGAGCCTGGTGGGATTGTCTGTGAGCGGCGCGTCGGAGTCGCTGGCATTGATCCGGGATGCTCTCGGCAAGCGCAAGGGCGAGCACGCGGAGAAGGCGGCAGATACCATTGCCCTCAATGCCGGCGCCGGCATTTATGTGGCCGGCCTCACCAAAGACTTCAAGCAGGGCGTGGCACTGGCCCACGACGTGATCTACAGCGGTCAGGCGCTCGAGAAGTTCGACAACCTTCGCGAATTCACGCAGTCCGTGTCGGTCTGAGCATCAGGTTTACCGGGGGCATCGGGTGATGCTCCCGCTTTTTTTTGCAGAACATTTATTTGCACAGCATTGCAGGAATCGGTCCATGAGCGTGACCTCAAGCACTCCCTCCACCACCCCGACGATTCTCCAGAAGATCCTGGACCGCAAGGTCGAGGAAGTGGCCGCCGGCCGCAAGCGCAAGAGCCTGGCCGATCAGGAAGACGCGGCGCGCCATGCTGATCCGGTGCGCGGCTTCCATCGCGCCATCGAGGCAAAGATTGCGGCCGGCAAGGCGGGCGTGATTGCCGAGATCAAGAAGGCCTCGCCCAGCCAGGGTGTGATCCGGGCCGATTTCCGTCCGGCCGACATTGCCCGCTCCTACGAGCAGGCGGGCGCGGCCTGCCTGTCCGTACTGACCGATGTCGATTTCTTCCAGGGCGCGGATGCCTACCTGCAGGAAGCTCGTGCCGCCTGCGCGTTGCCCGTGATCCGCAAGGACTTCCTGATCGATCCGTACCAGGTGGTGGAAGCCCGTGCCATCAATGCCGACTGCGTGTTGCTGATTGTGGCCGCCTTGAGTGATGCCCAGCTCAATGAACTGTATGCCTGCGCCCGCGAGCACTCGCTGGACGTGCTGATCGAAGTGCACGATGGCGAGGAGCTGGAGCGGGCCTTGCGTCTCGATTGCCCGCTGATCGGTATCAACAACCGCAATCTCAAGACCTTCGAGGTGTCGCTCGACAACACCCTGCAGTTGCTGGACAGGATTCCGGCCGGTCGTCGCGTGGTGACGGAAAGTGGCATCCATTCGCCGGCCGATGTGGCGCTGATGCGTGGCCATGATGTGCATGCATTCCTCGTTGGCGAGGCGTTCATGCGCGCGCCGGAGCCAGGCGAGAAGCTGGCCGAGCTCTTTTTCCGCTAGCGCGGGTTCGCACGCCGACCACGGACCGGTAGGCTCATGATGGCGAAAGGCTGTCCCAAGGGGGCGTGACAATGAACGAAGTGCATCGCAAGCCAGGCCTTCCGGCGCTGCTGCTGGCCGCCCTGGCGACGGCAGTGGCGCTGGCGGCGTCGCGTTTCATTTCTGTTGCCGGGGATGCGTCCCTGATCTGGCCGCCACTGGGCATCGCGGTCGGCTTGATGATGGTGTGGGGCTGGCGTGGCCTGCTGGCGGTCATGGCCGGCTTGGCGTTATGGATCGTGGTCACAGGCCATCATCTGTTGCTTCTCCCGGTTGCCTGCCTGGAGGTGGCGCTGGGCGCCTGGGTGGCGCTGAATCTGTATCGCTGGTTACAGCGGGGAGGCGGTACCCCGCTGGCCGCCACGACTCGTCTTTACCTCGCCGGGGCGTTGGTAGGGGGCGTCGTCAGTGCGCTGGTCGGGGCGGGCAGCTTCTTTTTCGCCGGCATTTTTTCCGAGATGGGCTTTGCTACGTTATTCCTGGTGTTCTGGGTGGCAGAGGCCATGGGCATGCTGGTATTCGCGGGGCTGACCTATGCCCTGGCCCGCGATGGGCTGGCGGCCTTGCGTCCCGACACGGTTCTGGCGCAGCGCTGGCTGTTGCTGTTTGCGATGGTGTTCGGGCTGCTCTGGTGGCTGCATACCGAGCTTGGTGGTGTCGCACTGCCGCTGGCGGGCTTGCTGGTGGTCTGGCCGGCTATGCGGGCTCAGCCCGCCTTCCTGAATGTGGCCGTTTTGTTGGTGACGGCGGCCATGATCGCGGCCGAGCTGGGTGGTGCAGGCAGTGGCCTGACCAATCGTGACCTGCTGGAGCTGGTGTTGCAGATCGCCGGCTTCACTGTGTTGGCACAGCTGCTCAATGCCGTTTCGCTGGAGCGTCGACGCATGCTGGAGCGTGAGCGTGAGCTGGCGCGAACCGACCTGCTGACCGGACTTGGCAACGAGCGGGCGCTGCGCGAAGCGCTGTCTTCGAGTGATGATGCCGTTTTGCTGGTGTTGCGCATCGAGGGCATGACGGGGATTGCCGACCTGCTGGGTGCGACGGCCGCCGAGGATGTCGAGCGCATACTGGCGCGCGAGCTGCGCGAGCGCTATCCCCGCTCTGTGGTCGCCCGGCTGGATCGGGGCCGTTACGCCGTGTTTCCGCTGGTGTCTTCCCTGGCGGCCGCCGAGAGTCTTGCGGCGCGTCTCTACGCCGACCTGGATGGCCGGGTTTTCACCGGTGATACCGAAGAAGTGGCCCTGAGGCCGACTATCGCCGTGTTGCCGGCCCGCGACCGGAATGCCGATCGCGTGCTGCTGGCATCCGAGCTGGCCCTGGCAGTGGCGGTGGCCAATACCGGCCAGCGTCTCGAGGTAGCGGCAGAGGGAACCGATCTGACGCAGGCTCGTCGGGATTTGCTGCGGCGGCAGGAGGAGGTGAAGGCCGCACTGAGCGAGAAGCGGTTTGTCCTGTATGCCCAGCCGATTGTGCCGGTGGCAGGCGGTGGGGCCGGCATGCACTGTGAAATCCTGCTGCGCCTGCGCCAGAAGAGCGGCGTGATCGAATCGCCTGCCTATTTCTTTCCGGCGGCCGAGCGTGCCCAGCTGACGGGCGAGATCGATCGTTACGTCATGTCTGAGTTGCTGGACTGGCTGGTGCGGCATCCGCACGCACTGGAGCGGATTGGCAAGTGTGCCATCAACCTGACGGGCTGGTCGGTCAGTGATCCGACGCTGGCCGACTGGATAGCCGGGCAGGTCAGGAAGCTGGGCGTTCCTCCTGGCAAGCTGTGTTTCGAGATCACGGAGTCCCAGGCCATTGCCAGCCGGGATGTTGCGGGTCGCCTGATAGAGTCCCTGCGTGCGATGGGGTCCAGTGTTTCGCTGGATGATTTCGGCACAGGGCTTGCCACCTACGACTATCTCAAGAGCTTTCCGTTTGATTACCTGAAGATTGATGGAGCGTTCATCAAGGGTGTGCTGGACTCACCGGTGGATCAGGCCATCGTGCAGTCCATTACCGGCGTGGCACGCACGATGGGTTTGCAGACCATTGCCGAGTTTGTGGAGAGTGAGGCCGTGATCGAGCGGTTGCGCGAGTACGGCGTCGACTATGTGCAGGGATACGGCGTAGGAAAGCCGGTGCCACTGGACGAGTTGCTGGCACCGAAGTAAAGAGGGACGGCGAAGCCTCAGCGGGTGCCGAATACCACCATGGTCTTGCCCTTGACGGAGATGAGCGCCTGCTCTTCCAACGACTTCAGCACGCGCCCCACCATCTCGCGGGAGCAGCCGACGATGCGACCGATTTCCTGCCGGGTGATCTTGATCTGCATGCCATCGGGATGGGTCATGGCATCCGGTTGCTTGCACAGGTCGAGCAGGGTGCGCGCCACGCGGCCTGTCACGTCCAGGAAGGCAAGGTCACCGACCTTGCGTGTGGTGGCGCGCAGGCGGCCGGCCATCTGGGCTGACAGGGCAAAGATCAGGCCGGCATCCTGACGGGCCAGCTCCTTGAATTTCTGGTAGCTGATCTCGGCTACTTCGCATGCGGTCTTGGCCTTGATCCAGGCGGATCGCACGGGCTTGTCCTCGAACAGGCCCATTTCGCCGAAGAAGTCGCCGGCGTTCAGGTAGGCCACCACCATTTCGCGGCCTTCGTCATCCTCGATGACTACCGAAACTGCACCGGACGTGATGAAAAAGAGGGTGTCGCCGGCATCGCCAGCGTAGATAATCGTGCTGCGTGGCGGATACTTGCGCCGGTGGCACTGATCCAGAAAGGCGTCAATGTGGGGTACGTGAGCGTTGACCGGCAATCTGGCCATGGTGCCGTCCTCATGTGCCGTTATTGTTGATATGTGGCGAACATAGCACAGCTAATGTGTGTGATTAAGCGTTAATAGTGTGATTTTGCGCTGATTTGTGACATGTGTAGTCACACGGCGGAACCGGGGAAAGCAATGAAAGCCAGAGTGAAATGGGTAGAGGACGTGACCTTCATGACCGAGTCCGGCAGCGGTCATGCCGTGATCGTGGATGGCGCGCCCGAATATGGTGGACGGAATCTGGGCCCGCGACCGATGGAGTTGCTGCTGATGGGCATGGGCGGGTGTACGGCCTTCGATGTGGTAACTATCCTCAAAAAGTCCCGCCAGGACGTGACGGCCTGTGAGGCCGTACTGGAGGCTGAACGTGCAGATGCGGTGCCGGCGGTATTCACGAAGATCCATGTCCACTTTGTCATCAAGGGGCGTGACCTGAAGGATGCCCAGGTGAAGAAGGCGGTGGACCTGTCGGCCGACAAGTATTGCTCGGCCTCCATCATGCTGGGCCAGGCGGGCGTGGTGATCACGCATGATTATGAAATCGTTGCCGAGTGAGGAGTCAGTGATGAAACGGGCTGCAGGTTTGCTGGTGGTGGTTGCACTGTCGTTGGGCGGATGCCATCTGATGACGTCGTCCACCCGTGTCGAGTCCGTTCAGAGCGAGAAGCCCTCTGCCGCGACCTTGCAGAAAGTGCTCTTGTTCGGCATCAACGTCTCCGACGAATCCCGTCTGCCGCTGGAGCGTGCCTTTGCGAAGGCATTGGCGGGACCTGGCAGGACGCTGGTGCTGTCCTCCGACTGGTATCCTGATGGCAAGCTGCCAACGCGTGAGGTCATTGCCGAGCGGGTTCGGGCCGAAGGCGTGACCGGCGTGCTGGTGACGCGCCTCATGGATTATGCGGAAACCCCGCTGGAAACTGGTGGTAACGAGCAGGTGCTGTTTACGCCGCCGCGCAATCCCGGCACGCGGGTCGGCTGGTTTGACGACTCCTGGATGGTGACCATGGACGGGCTGAGCCGGCGCGACCAGGTGCCGCTCCTGGAGCGCAAGGCCATCGTTGAAACCAGACTGTATGACACGGCAACGGGCCAGGCGGTGTGGACGGCACGTACCCGCACGTTGCTGCAGGATAATCCGCAACGGGATGCGGATGGTTTTGTGCGCGTGATCGTGCACAAGCTGAAGGATTCCGGCTGGCTGTAAGTTGCCCTCCCCAAACAACGACGGCGCCAGTGGGCGCCGTTGTTGTTTGGGGCGAAGAGGTCAGATCCGGTAGACGGTGGATGTCATGACCTTCGACATCAGTGACATGAGATGCCGCACCGGAGGTGGCAGTTCCGCCGCACCGGCCCTGACCGCCATTTGCATGTGTTCGGCCTCGTCGTGGTGCATCTGTTGCAGGATGGCGCGCGTCTTTTCGTCGCTGACCGGTACACGCTCCATGTGGCCTTGCAGGTGTCCGCATACCTGGCGTTCGGTTTCAGCCACAAAGCCCAGGCTCCATTTGTCTCCTGCCGCCCCGGCGGCGGCGCCGATGCCGAAGGACATGGCATACCAAAGCGGGTTGAGGACCGACGTGTGCGACCCCAGTTCGCGAACTCTTGCCTCGCACCATGCCAGGTGGTCTTCTTCCTCGCGTGCCGCTTGTTCCATTTCTGCCCGCACATCCGGCAGTCGTGCCGTCAGCGCCTGCCCCTGGTACAGAGCCTGTGCGCATACCTCGCCGGTGTGGTTGATGCGCATCAGGCCGGCCACGTGGCGACGTTCCTCTTCGCTGAGCGGGGTTTCGCTGTGAGGGGTTGCGGGGCTGGGGCGATACCCCTGCATGGCACCCGGTGCCACGGTGCGCAGGGCACGGTCGGCTTCGGTGATCAGTCGGTCGAAGAGTGAGAGACGGCGCATGACGGGGTCTGCCTGGTAGTCATTCGGATGGGCCGGCGGCCGTGGCGGTGCGAGGTCGCACCGACGTCAGCCCGGCGGCCAGCCTAGCTGGCGGCCGGCCAGCAGGTGCAGGTGGATATGATAGACGCTCTGGCCGCCATCCGGGTTGCAGTTCATCACGACGCGATAGCCACTGTCGGCCACGCCCAGTTCGCGGGCCAGCTGCGTTGCCGTGCTCACCATCTCGCCCAATACGGCGCTATCGCTCGCGGGGACGTCGTTCAGCGTGGCGTAGTGCTGTTTCGGGATGATCAGGAGATGGGTGGGCGCCTGCGGAAACAGGTCGTGGAAGGCCACCAGGCGCTCGTTTTCAAAGGCGATGCGGGCGGGTATTTCACCCGCCGCAATCTTGCAGAATATGCAGTCCATCCAGGTATCCGTGTTGGTTCAGTCAGCGTTTCTTGCGTTTGCCGGCGGCTTCCGGCGGTAGCAGGGTTGCGAGCGGCACATAGGGGCCGATCGGGATGAGATCATAGGCCAGCAGGCCGCCGCGAGTAAGAGGCAGGCTGCCTACGATGCGTTCGGCTTCGTCCATGTCGCCCACTTCCAGGATCAGCACGGCACCCGGGCGGTCCTGGCGAAAATACCATTGCCGGATCTTGCCGCCGAGGTAGAGGTTGACCAGGGCCCTGACTTCATCCGGCAGCAAGGCCTTGACCTTGTCCTCGGTGGTGCCGGGCAGAATGCGATCCAGGGCCAATACCTGGCGGGGAGCGACCACCTGGGGCGCGGCGCCCTGTGTGGCCACCGTAGTAGTGGCGGGTGGCGGGGTGCTCGACTCTGCCCAGGCACTGACGGGTAACGTGGCCAGCAGGGGGAGCAGGGCGATCAGGTGTTTCATGGTCAGACATTTCATGCTCGGACTCCGGGAGTGGCTGGCCGGCCGCATGCGCGAATCCAGGGCCATGTGTTTTTGTGCTGGCCGCACTATAATGCGGCTCCCGCCCAATCCTTGTATGCCCTTCATGTCGTCTGCTCCCCTCAAACGTCGCGCCCTGGCCCTGCTGTCCGGTGGCCTGGATTCCATGCTGGCCGTGCGCGTCATTCAGGAGCAGGGCATTGAGGTGGAAGGTATCAATTTCTATACCGGCTTCTGTGTGGAGGGTCACACCCATGCCATCCGCAAGCAGGACCAGACCCGGCAGAAGCGCAACAATGCCCTATGGTCGGCCGAGATGCTCGGTATCCGTCTGAACATCGAGGATATCTCGGAAGAGTACAAGGATGTCGTGCTCAACCCGAAGCATGGTTACGGAGCTAACCTGAATCCCTGCCTCGATTGCAAGATCTACATGGTCAACAAGGCCATGGGCTTCGTGAACCGCGCCCGGGCCTTTGCCGATGCCAACGGCTTCGATTTCCTCATCACCGGTGAGGTAGTCGGTCAGCGCCCCAAGTCGCAGCGTGCCATGACCATGCCCATCATTGCCCGTGAGTCGGGTGCCGACGACTTGCTGCTGCGTCCGCTGTGTGCCAAACGGCTGGCCCCTACGCTGCCGGAGCGCGAGGGATGGGTGGATCGCGACAAGCTCTACGGTTTCCATGGTCGCAGCCGGCAGCCGCAGATCGAGTTGGCGCGCCGCTTCGGGTTCTCCGACTGGGCGCAACCAGCCGGCGGCTGCTGCTTCCTGACCGATGAGAGCTACTCGCGCAAGCTGGCCGACCTGTGGCAGGCGCGTGGCGAGCGTCGCTATGAACTGGACGACATCATGCTGCTCAAGGTGGGGCGCCACGTGCGGCCGGCGCCAAACTACAAGCTGATCGTGGGGCGTGAGGAGGGCGAGAACAACTGGCTGGAGGGTTACCGTCGCGAGTTCGATTGCATCCGCATGGTCAGCCACAACGGCCCCCTGGTGCTGGTGGACGGCCAGCCCAGTGAGGGTGACCTCCTGCAGGCCGCCCGGATTGCCGGGCGCTTCAGCCAGGGGCGTGATGCGGACGAGATTGCCGTGGAGATCACGCGCAAGGGCGGGGTTGCGCAGGTGGTGAAGGTGGTGCCCATGCGTAGCAGCGAACTGCCGGAGGCTTGGTATGTCTGAGACTGGACGTGCAATGCACCAAATTGATGCGCGCCGCCTGTTGTGCCCCCTGCCGGTTATCCGGACTCAGAATGCCGTGAAAAAGCTGCAAAAAGGCGAAGAACTTCTGGTAATTGCCACTGATCCAGGGGTTATGCAGGACATCCCGGCCTGGTGTCGGGTTCATGGTCATCAGGTTGTCAGTGCTGAAAAGCGGGAAAACGAGTTCCATATTGTGGTTTTGGTCGGAGAGTGATGCATTCTGGTGCATCCATCTGGTGTTGGTGTTCTAAAATGGTGCTTTTGCGGGAGTCAAAAGCATCGCCAGCGTTCATAGGCCCGGTGATTGGCGGGTTTGGCAATACTGGTACGCATCTTGCTCTCAATCGCGTCATGGTGTTCCAGGGTCCGCCAGTCACTCGCAGGCGGCCACCCGGGAACAAGCTGACGGCTCTACTTTACTGCTCTCCTGGAGAACAACATGTCGAAGAAAACGCTTGGCCTGATCAAAGAACATGACGCGAAGTGGGTAGACCTTCGCTTTACCGACACCAAGGGCAAGGAGCAGCACGTCTCCTTCCCGGCGGGCACGGTTGATGAAGACACCTTCGTCAACGGCAAGATGTTCGACGGTTCTTCCATTGCCGGCTGGAAGGGCATCGAAGCCTCCGACATGATCCTGCTGCCGGATGACGAAACCGCCTTCATGGATCCGTTCTTTGACGAGCCGACCGTGGTCGTGACCTGTGACGTCATCGAGCCGTCGACCATGACCGGTTACGAGCGCGATCCGCGTTCCATCGCCAAGCGTGCCGAAGCCTACCTGAAGTCCACCGGTATCGGTGACACCGTGTTCGTGGGTCCGGAACCCGAGTTCTTCGTGTTTGACGAAGTGAAGTGGAAGATCGGCATGTCCGGCGTGTCCCACGAGATCATCGCTGAGGAAGCCGCCTGGTCCACCAACAACGATTACGAAGGTGGCAACACCGGCCACCGTCCGCGCGTGAAGGGCGGTTACTTCCCGGTGCCGCCGGTTGATTCCCAGCAGGATCTGCGTGTCGCCATGTGCAACGCCATCGAAGCCATGATGGGCCCGGGCCGCGTCGAAGTGCAGCACCACGAAGTGGCTTCCTGCCAGAGCGAAATCGGCGTGTCCTTCAACACCCTCGTGCGCAAGGCTGACGAAGTACAGGTGCTGAAGTACGCCGTGCTGAACACCGCCCATGCTTTCGGCAAGACCGCTACCTTCATGCCCAAGCCGATGGTGGGTGACAACGGTTCCGGCATGCACGTTCACATGTCCATCTCCAAGGATGGCAAGAACCTGTTTGCTGGCGACCAGTACGCCGGTCTCTCCGAACTGGCCCTGTTCTTCGTGGGCGGCATCATCAAGCACGCCCGCGCCCTGAATGCCATCACCAATCCGGCTACCAACTCCTACAAGCGCCTGGTGCCGCACTACGAAGCCCCGATCAAGCTGGCCTATTCTGCCCGCAACCGTTCGGCCTCGATCCGTATTCCGTACGTGTCCAGCCCGAAGGCCAAGCGCATTGAAGCCCGTTTCCCGGATCCGGTTGCCAATCCGTACCTGTGCTTCGCAGCCCTGCTGATGGCTGGTCTGGATGGTATCCAGAACAAGATCCATCCGGGCGAAGCGGCCGACAAGAACCTGTACGACCTGCCGCCGGAAGAAGACGCACTGGTGCCGACCGTGGCCGAGAACCTGGAAACGGCTCTGGCAGCGCTCAAGGCCGACCATGACTTCCTGCTGAAGGGCGGCGTGTTCACCAAGGAAATGCTGGATGCCTACATCGAGCTGAAGACGGAAGAAGCCCGCTTGGTCAGCACCATGGTGCACCCGATCGAGTTCGACCTGTACTACAGCTGCTAAGGCGGTCAGCCCGGGAGTTACGGTCTCCCGGTGTTGTTCTGTTGTAACAAAAAGGCCCGCTTTTGCGGGCCTTTTTGCATTTCGGTCCCGACGAGGTCGTCAAGCGGCATGGATGGCGCTACTCTCGGGGCATGTACGGGAGGTGTGTCATGAGTATTGTGCGTCAACTGTCGGCGGTGCTGCTGCTGGTGACGGTGCTGCCGGTCCAGGCAGATGTCTATCGCTACATCGACGAGAAGGGCAATCACGTTTTCACGGATGCGCCACGTGAAGGGGCTGAAAAGATCACGACCTCGCCGGTCATGACGATTCCCTTTCCCCGTGGCGCCACGACTGGTAACCCGGCAGCTCCGGCGGCGCGCAAGCCGGCCGAGCAGGCCTATGTCATTACCATGAAGGGCCCTGATCCTGACGGAACCTACCGGCGAGGCGACGACCCTGTGCCCGTGGCCGTATCCGTCAGCCCCGCCCTGGGCAAGGGGCATGACCTGTTGCTGCTGCTCAATGGCAGTCCCTGGCAGGGAGACGCCATCGTTTTTGATGAAACGCTTGATCGCGGCAGCTACACGCTGGAAGCCCGGGTGGTCAACGAGCAGGGGGGCGTGCTGGCGTCATCCCGGCTGAACTTCCACGTCAAGCAGCACAGCAACATGGCGCCGACGGCGCCCAAGCCGAAACCCAAGCCAAAGTCTTGATACCCTCATCCGCTTTCCGCACCATTGGTGCTTTGCCGTTAACGGGCGGAGAGCGGAATGAAGGCAGTCAGTCCTGCAGTACTGGAGAACCTGTCGCCGGCCATGACGGCGGTGGTGGCTGCTGCCGAAGGACGGCTGGAGGGGCCGCTTCAGCAGTTGCGCGGGCGGCCCGAGTGGCAGCGGTTGTGGCTGGCCAGTGACTATGCGCTGACCGTTGCCCTGCGCGAGCCGCTGGCCGCTGTTGCCCTGGACGAGGCCATTACGTCGGAAGACATTGCGGACTATTCCCTGTTGTTGTCCGATCCCATGGCCGATGCCGACGAGGCCACCTTCATGCGCTGGCTGCGCCAGCAACGCCAGCGGGAAATGCTGCGCTGGATCTGGCGCGACGTGAATGGCTGGTGCACGGTGCAGCAGCTGACTCGCGAGTTGTCCGATTTTGCCGATGCCAGTATCGAGCTGGCACTGCGTCGCGCGCATGCCGAACTGGTCGCCCGCCATGGCGAACCCGTTGGCGAAGAAAGCGGCACACCGCAGCGCCTGTGTGTCATCGCCATGGGCAAGCTGGGTGCGCAGGAACTCAATCTTTCATCCGACATCGACCTCATTTTCGCTTATCCCGAGGCGGGCGAGACCGCCGGGCCTGCCGTCATTTCCAATCAGGAGTTCTTTGTTCGTCTCGGCCAGAAGGTCATCCGCCTGCTGGACACGCAGACGGCGGACGGGTTTGTCTTTCGCGTCGACATGCGCCTGCGGCCCTGGGGCGACGGGTCGGCGCTGGCCAGCTCGTTTGCCTCGCTGGAAACCTACTATGAGCAGCATGGCCGCGAATGGGAGCGTTATGCGCTGATCAAGGCACGCATCTGTGCCGGTGACTTCACGCAAGGCGCCGACATGATGAAGATGCTGCGGCCGTTCGTGTTTCGTCGCTACATCGATTTCGGTGCCTTCGAGTCCTTGCGCGAGATGAAGGCGATGATAGAGCGCGAGGTGCGGCGCAAGGGCATGGACGGAAACGTGAAGCTTGGCCGTGGCGGGATTCGCGAGGCCGAGTTCATCGTGCAGGCGTTTCAGCTCATTCGGGGCGGCGTCGACAAGCGCTTGCAACAGCGCGAGCTGCTGCCGGTGTTGTCCTTGCTGGGAGAGGTCGGGTTGTTGCCAGCGCCCGTAACGGAGGACCTGCGTGACGCTTATCTGTTCTTGCGCCAGGTCGAGCATCGCATCCAGTGTCTGCATGACCACCAGACGCAGAACTTGCCCGCCAGCCCTCTTGAACAGGAGCGTCTGGCCTGCAGTCTGGGCTATGCCGGCTGGCCGGAATTTCTGGTGGCGCTCGAGCATCATCGCTCGATTGTGGAGACACAGTTCCGTGACGTTGTGGTCGCGCGTGAGGAGTCGGGTGAGTCTTGTCCGGAAAGCGGGGCCCGCATCTGGCAGGCCAATGAGGAAGAGTTGCCTGCGTTGTTGATGGGGGCTGGCTTCCGGGGCTCGGAGGACATGTCCCGCCGCTTGCTGGCGCTGCGCGAGGGGCGGGTGGTGCGCAGCCTGCAACAGGTGGGGCGCGAGCGCCTGGAGCGGTTGATGCCGCTGCTGATTGCGCGTTGCCAGGAGCATGACGAGCCCGATGTGGCGCTGGGACGCTGCCTGCCGCTGGTGGAGTCGGTGCTGCGGCGGTCTGCCTACATGATGCTGTTGGTGGAGAATCGCGCCGCGCTCGGGCGACTGGTGGACCTGTGCGCGGCCAGCCCGTGGATTGCCGACGAGATTTCCCGCTTTCCGGTGCTGCTGGACGAAATGCTGAATGCGCAGACCCTGTTTGCCCCGCCCGGCAAGGCTGAACTGGATGCCGAGTTGCGACAGGCGCTGGTACGGTTGCCGGAAGATGACCTGGAAGCCCAGATGGAGGCGCTGCGTATCTTCAAGAAAGGGCACGTGCTGCGTGTCGCGGCGTCCGACATCAAGGGAACGCTGCCGCTGATGAAGGTGAGCGATTACCTCACCTGGATTGCCGAGGCCGTACTGGAGGAAGTGCTGTGGCTGGCTTGGCGCGACCTTACCTCCCGTCATGGCGTGCCGTACCGGACAGACGGGACGCCCTGCAATCCGGATTTCGTGGTCATCGGCTACGGCAAGCTGGGCGGTCTGGAGCTGGGGTATGGCTCCGACCTGGACCTGGTCTTCATCCACGATGCAGCGCACGACGGGGAGACGGATGGTGCCCGCCCTGTGGACAATGCCACCTTTTTTGCCCGGCTCGGCCAGAAGATCATCTCTTTCCTGACCGCGGCCATATCGACCGGCATCCTCTATGAAGTGGACATGCGCCTGCGTCCGTCGGGCAATGCAGGCATGCTGGTCAGTTCGCTGCGGGCCTTTACCTCCTATCAGGACGAAAAGGCCTGGACCTGGGAGCACCAGGCGCTGGTCCGGGCCCGGGTGGTGGCGGGGGATGCCCGGCTGGCGGAGGCCTTCGATGCCGAACGTCATGCCGTGCTGTCCCGCCCCCGTGACCTTGACGTTTTGCGTCGGGAAGTTCGCGAGATGCGCGACAAAATGCGGGCCCACCTGTCCTCGGAAGCCCCAGGCAAGGCGGGGCATGGATTCGATCTCAAGCACGACCGCGGTGGTATCGTGGACATCGAATTTATGGTGCAATATGCCGTACTGGCGTGGGCGCACGAATCCCCTGAGCTGACCCGCTACCCCGACAATGTCCGCATTCTGGAAGGCCTCGCCAACCGAGGCCTTCTCCCGTCTGATGCGGCCACCGGGCTCAGGGATGCCTATCTGCAATACCGTGCCCGCGGCCACCGTCTCGCGCTCGCCAACCGTGAAGCCAAGGTCAGTGACGACGAGTTCCTGGAGGAACGCGCCCTCGTCACGCATTGGTGGAATGAGCTGATTGGCGGGTAAAGAATTAACCGTGTAGCGGCGGACGATTCACGTTGAATTGTCTCGCGTGGAGAAATGAAGATGTCGATGGCCGATCGTGATGGCGTGATCTGGTTTGATGGTGAAATGGTGCCCTGGCGCGAGGCCAAGACCCATGTACTGACGCATACCCTGCACTACGGCATGGGCGTGTTCGAGGGCGTTCGCGCGTACGAAACGGAAAAGGGCACCGCCATTTTCCGCCTGCAGGAGCACACCAACCGCCTGTTTGATTCCGCGCAGATCATGAACATGAAGATCCCGTTCTCCAAGGACGAGATCAACGAAGCCCAGCGTGCGGCCGTGCGCGAGAACAACTTGCCGGCGGCCTACCTGCGTCCGATGGTGTTCTTTGGTTCCGAGGCCATGGGTCTGCGTGCCAGCGGCCTCAAGGTGCACGTGATTGTTGCTGCCTGGAACTGGGGCGCCTACATGGGCAAGGAAGCGCTGGAGCTGGGCATCAAGGTTCGCACCTCCAGCTTCACGCGTCACCACGTGAACATCTCCATGACTCGCGCCAAGGCCAACGGCAATTACATCAATTCGATGCTGGCCCTGCAGGAAGCCCTGTCCGGCGGTGCCGATGAAGCCCTGCTGCTGGATCCGGAAGGTTATGTGGCCGAGGGTTCCGGCGAGAACGTGTTCATCGTGAAGGACGGCGTGATCTATACGCCGGAAGTGACCTCTTGCCTGAACGGCATCACCCGCAATGCGGTACTGACGCTGGCCGGCGACCTGGGTATCAAGGTGGTGGAAAAGCGCATCACTCGTGACGAGGTCTATATTGCAGATGAAGCGTTCTTCACCGGCACCGCCGCTGAAGTGACGCCGATCCGCGAGCTGGATGGCCGTACCATTGGTGCGGGTCGTCGCGGCCCGGTCACCACGCAGCTGCAGCAGCTGTATTTCGATACGGTGATGGGCCGCAACGCCAAGCACACCAACTGGCTGACCCCGGTTCGCTGATCCCCGTTTGCCGTTTCCGGATGCGGTTCCGCCCTTCGGGCGGGACCGCAGGGGATGCCCATGAGCACCGAACCTCTCATTATCTGGCGCCTGATCGATGGCAAGCCAGGTCACATGCAGCAGTCCCTGGGGCTGGTGCGAGCCCTGCAGGCACAAGTGCCTTGCGAAATCCTGGATATTGATGTCACGCGTCAGCCGGTCGGGTTGATGGACGTGCTGCTGCGCCGGTTCCCGGGTGCCTTCATGAAGCGTCGTCCGCACCTTGTCATTGGCGCCGGCCATGCCACCCATTTCGGGTTGCTGGCGGCCAAGCGGGTGACGGGTGCCTTCACGGTCGTGTTGATGAAGCCCAGCCTGCCGCAGTTCCTGTTTGACCTGGTGGTGGTGCCCGAGCATGACGAAGTGCCGCTGGGGCCCCGTATCGCCATGACGCGCGGCGTCCTTAATCCCATGCGTCCGGGCAACAAGCAGCCGGGGTCGGTGGTGATGTTGCTGGGGGGCGAGAGCAAGCATGCCGGATGGGACGATGCGGCGGTGTTGCAGCAGGTCGAGATCGTGGCGGCCTCCATGCCTGACCGATCGCAACTGACGGTGGCGGACTCGCGCCGGACGCCAGACTCACTGAGTCGCACCCTGCACGAACGTTTTGGCGAGCGTTTTCAGGCATGGGATGCTTGTCCGCCGGGCTGGCTGGCGGATACCTTGGCCGTAACGGAAACCGTCTGGGTGACGGAAGACAGCGTATCGATGGTCTATGAGGCGCTGACGGCCGGCTGTCGTGTCGGGCTGCTCAAGTTGCCGGAGGCGCAGGCGGACAGTCGGGTCATGCGTGGCATCAGTGGCCTGGTGGATGATGGCGTCGTCACGCGTTTCAATGACTGGTATAGCGGTCAGCACGGGTTGACGGCACCACCGGCTTTTAACGAGGCAGGTCGTGTCGCGGAACTGGTGCTGCGTGCCCTGGACCGGGGAGGCCGGAAATGAGCTGGCTCTGGTGGGCGGGGATTGTCGCGGGTGTATGGTTTTCCTTCCGTTATGCCTGGTGGCGCCCGGCACTGTCCTATCGTCATCCCCGCGTCCTGATGTATCACATGGTGAGCGAGCACCGTAAGGGCGCGAAATTCAATGGCTTGCGCGTGCGACCGTCCCGTTTCGAAGCGCAGCTGGCCTATCTCAGCCGTAACGGCTGGCAGTTTTTTACCGTGAGCGAGTTGTGGCGACAGTGGGACGCCTTGCCGGAAAAAAGCGTGGCGATCACGTTTGATGACGGTTATGCCGACAACCTCCACAATGCATTACCTCTTCTCGAAAAATACGATGCGAAGGCCACCATTTACATGGTGGTGGACCGGCATGATCGCGACTGGTCTACCCACAAGAAGGCGCACCACGATTCGGGTGAATTGGCGCGCGAGAGGAAACTGACGGACGATGAGGTGTTGCAGCTGGTTCGCAGCGGACGCATCGAGATTGCGTCGCATACGCTGACACATATCAACATGCCGGCAACGCCGGCTGAGAGCAAGCGTCATGAGCTGGTGGCAGCGCACGAACAGTTGGTGTCGTT